>NZ_DIAO01000021.1:0-142253 GCF_002416465.1 Leclercia sp. UBA5076 | reverse complement strand
ATATTCTACCCCTGTGCTCCCCGGCACATTGCGCGGAGATCCTAACCGTTTTGAAGACATATACAGCCGGTGTTTGTGCTGTAGAAAACCCTGATCGCTGACGACAGTAAAAGACACCACGTCTTCTGCGGGCGCTCTGTTATCTCCATTAGGTTCATGATGTCCGGGCGCAAAGCCAACCGCTCTCCAGGTTTGGCCATAATCGTTTGCAACAAGAAATCCATCCACTTGCCAGTTGGTAATTGCTATATATTTCTCAGAAGGATGGATAAATTTTCGCGTGAAAATTCGATAAAACTGACTGGCTGGTATTGTGTGAATACCTCGTTTAGTGTCCGTATACCAGAGTTCTCCTTCGCAGTCCCAGCCTTTAAGCTCCAGAAATCGATGATCATCAAACCGATAAATCACCTGCGTCGGCGGCTCATTCGCCAAACTATTCGCAGTCAGTAAAATAGTGGCGAATGCGAAAACAACACAAAGTCCCTTCATGCTCAGTCCTTAAGCCAGCTGGCCGTCACTTTTAGGTTTTGGCATTTCCCATTGCAATAACTTCCTTTCCTGAAAGTCTTCTGCTTTGAAAAAGCCCATATCGATATTTTTCGGGTTACGAACATTTGGTCGGATACCGGCATAATCATTATCCACACCGTAATTACCCTTAGGCAGCACTTCATCTGGTTTATTCATTACGTTCTTTGTCGAGACATCTGGCAGTCGTCCGGAACGATAATATTCTTTAGCAGCAGGAAAACCATTCATTGGATCGCGCCAGTCTGCACGATGTAACAGCTCCTCCCAGAACTTTCCTGCCTTATAATCAAACGCTTTACACTGCCCAATAGCCAGATCGAACGCCATCGCGTGTGACGGCGCAAACTCACTCATGACAATAGATGAGTGCTGGCTATAACTAACCGGATCGATTTTTTGCCACTCCGCTTCCAGCTCTTCACGGGTTTTCAGCCAGGTTATGGACAGTACCGGGTACTCTTTTGAACCCGTAACCTTCCCTGCAATGACTGTGTGTTTCCGGGCAATACTTTCAATCTCTAGTTCATCGCGCGTTAAGACATGCCCCGGTTTCCAGCTGATACGCTGATAGCTGTTGAGCATATACATTGCAGAGTCCGTGCGCTTGATAGCGCTGGCTTTGGCGGAATAGGAGATGTAAGCGTCCGGACTGTCGGGATCGATATAATAGGTATAGGGTTTGTCACTGGTTTTTGGATCGTCATCAGGTCTGTTATCCTGTCCCTGGAGTTTAAACGTAAACGGCTCCGGTAATTCCTCTCCGTTCACCACCACATCGCGGTAGCTGTAGCTGCTGTTGGTCAGGAAGGCGTATTCTGCATCCCCCTCCTTTCGCGGCGGCAACGCAAAAGGCTTTGCGTCCGGCGCTTTCCCTACCTCGCCGTGCTGATAAAAGACGCGCTGAAAGAGATTAGGAATATCCCGGGCTATTTCCTGAGGGATACCCCGCCAGCCCATCCCCTGTACATTTTCCAGCGACACGACGCCGTCGTTAGGACAAAAGTAGTTGTACACCTTGCCGTCGTTGCTCCGGCAATACCGGTCATCGGTTCGCAGCGGATTATCGGAAGGTTTACGCAGGGTGCAGGAGGCCTCCATCGCCTGCAGTTCACCCTCTGTTATTTTTCTGCCACCTTTCCACTGCGTGTACATCAGGCGACAGAAGTTTTTGAAGGTGTTCTGTCTGGCCGCGTTGGTCTGTTGATATCCGGGCTGAATATTTTCAAATACGCGCGACTCCAGCGAATACGGGGAGTGGTTAAGAATGACGCAGTTAACCGGAGCATATCCAGCCTGTTTCACCAGCATATTTGCCAGCATGGTGATGATAGTTCCCTGGCTATGAGCTACCACGTTCATAATATCATTCCTTGTTATATCCTCTGCCCTGACCTGAATAATCAAATCCGCCAGCCGCTGAGCGGCAAAAAATTGATAAATACGGTGAGGATTTTCATATATTGGATGCGTATAGTCCCCGTCATTAAAGTGCAATGAGGCAAATCCCGCTGCGGCCACACCAAAGCCACCGGCACCCGGCCCTAACATGTCGGGAATAGTGGTCGTCGCATTAGCAAAGGTTCCGCCCCCTTTGGCAAAATGCATATCAAGCGCGTTTTTAAAGTTATCGCTCTGGAATTTAAAGGGTCCTTTGCCGTCATTACCCAGCGCCGCTTTATTCTTCTCGTTATTTTCCTGATAGGCGTCATACGGCAGATGGGCTTTCTCACTCAGCTTGCTGACTTCCTCCCGGTAGCGCTTCTGGTCTGCCCGGTAGTCGTCACAGGTCACCGGTTTATATCCCCAGTAAAACGGGATGACGGGCGAACGGCCGGGAGCGGTGATCCTGTAGTCTTTCCAGGTATGGGCATAAAAATCCTGCCGGTTAAGCCGTTTTCCCAGTCCTGCAAGAATGCCCTTCTCCTGATTCTGGTAGGCCTCACCCACGTCGTTTACGCCGTGGACCAGGATCACGATCCCCGGCATCGGGCGCGGCACGCCCACGTTGCGCGTCTGGGCGGCTTCTCCCAGACTTTTGTGTACCGGAATATCGCCTTCAGAGATCACCCGTGGGGCATATGGTTTTGTCTTCGACTCCGTCATTCCATCAACTCCATTTTGTAACTATCGAGATCGTCAGCATCAAGCAGCGGTGAATGACCATTGCTGTCCGTCACGCCTTCTACAATCTGGCCGGACGAATTCGTCAGTCTGAATTTTTTGTTTGCCAGAATTTGCTCCGGGTCATCGCCCGCGTGCAGCTTATAGCGGAGCTTAAAAGCACCTTTCTCGAAGGATGGCGATTGAACTGACGCACTTTCCGGACCGTCGTATTTCAGGTTCGGTGCTTTAAGCTCAATGCCGGTTGGCGAGAAAATGGTGACCAGCCCGTTCGGACTGATGCGGATCCCGCCCCCACCGCAGACAAACTGCATCCCCTCTCTGGCACTGCCGTTCATCTTCCCGGCGGTACTGGTCAGCGTGAAATCCTGCTGTGACAGCATGTGCATTTCACCGCGCTGCGCCTGGGTCGTGATATCCCCTGCACCGGCAATCATCTGAATACCGAGCTTGCGGGCAAACAGCGAAATTTTCTCCCCCACGGCCAGTGAGAATTTTTTCACCACATTCACGCTGGTATCATTGCCCGCCGTGGCGATCAGGTCCTTCCCGGCAGACAGTTGCAGACTGTCCGGTGTGATTTGAGCAATCCCGTTTTTGCCATAGGCCAGAATGCCGGGTTCCGTGAGATGACTTAACGCCTGACTGAGCGCATTCTGCTGGTCGGTTTCGACATTACAGGCCCCCGCCGTCAGCGCACTTTGTTGCAGGGTCATCGCCAGCGATAAAGCTTTCTCAAGCTGCGCGATGGCTGCTGCCATATCCAGCTGTTTCCCTGCGGCGCGTGGCTGGGCTTCAGTAGTGATCATCACCCCTTTGGCGGCACGCAGTGACATCCAGTCATCGGTACGGGCCTCAAGGCCTTCGCCACGTTTTTTCCCTTCAGCATCGACCAGATGTCCCACGCTGAATTGCCCCTTGCCGTACTCCGTAGAAATCTTGATATGCTCCTGGCCGCGGCGGTCCTCAAGACGAATCTTGTTGAACGCAGCCGTGCGGATCACATTGCGGGTATCGTTGCGGTTGGTGACTAAATCCGGGCGGCTGCCATCATGCATAGCGTGGGCAATAAAAGGTCGGTCCGGATCGCCGCCTTCAAAACCAATGGCCACCTCGGTGCCGTCCAGCAGCGGAAAGTGAATGCCAAAGGTGTCACCGGCATAGGCTCTTCCAAGACGTACCAGAGCGCTTTCAAACCCGTCACGCTTCTCATCCAGGTCAAAATCAAACTTCACCCGGTAGCGCCCGTGCGCATCAAGCCCGGCATAAGTTTTATCTCCCCCGATAGCCGCCACTCTTGCAGGCACGGTTCCGGCTATCACTGGCCGGGGTATATATTCAGGGCGGAAGCTGTAGCCGTGGATGTAGGGGATACCCGTCAGCACGGCGCGGTAATGTTCCGCGCGACTGCTGCGGATGGTCATTTTCGTTATCAGAAAGCCGGGTTTAAAACCGTCTGGAATGGGCCCCGTGGGGTGAAATATGATACCCGGCTGAAGTTCGGGATCGCTGGTCGTTGCGCCCAGAATACTCTGGCCGTTCAGCAGACGCTCATAACGAAGCCGGGCGTAAAACGTGGCCGTTTCCGCCTCTTCGCCATAATAATCACCGTTAGTCAGGTAAGGATCGGCATAGTGATAATGTTGTCCTGTGGTGACACCCTGAGGGATATCACTTATGTCGATAGTTTTGTCGGCCTGAGGCGAGTGCGGGTCGCGGTAGTTATAGGTGCGTACCAACGCGTTTTGGGGGATTAAATCGTGCTGTTCCTCCAGATCGGTAATGTAATCGGCGTAACTGGTCATGCCAGAATGGCGCACATAGGGCACCGGTTTGTCGCTGAAGATATAGCGACGTTCAGAATCGCCAAATATAACGACGGTTTCAGCCTTCACTTTGTCGTGATTCTCTAAGCGGAACCAGATCCCCACCTCCGCCAGCAAACGGCGGATGAACTGCAGATCGGTTTCTTTCCACTGGATAATCATCTCCCGGCGAGGGTAGCTGTGGCTCAGCTGGTCAAAATCGATGTTGTAGCCATCAAAATGACTACTCTCCTTCATCAGCTTCGTGACGAGTTCCGGTACTGTGATATTCATGTACACGGCGGAGCGGTAGTATCTGTCAAGCAGCGCCAGCTCATGCTCCAGCACGCATTCATACAGGGCTTCATCACCGGATGACTTAAGGCGGGAAAATTTTGTGATCGTACCGTTTATCTGTCGTAACGGTAGCCAGGGCGTTTGTCCCTGCCAGGAGGCTTTTGGGTTTGGGGCTCGCAGAATAAATTCGGCCATCTGGTTAAGGACAGCATCAATAGCAATGTTTTGATCCGGACTGGTAAAACGAATGGTATAGCGCCAGGGCTCACTTAATCCCTCTGTTCCGGTAAACGAGTGAACATCAGGAATAACGTTTTTACTACGGGGAAAATACAACAAATAACGATTTAAGGTAGCCTGCTGGACAACTTCGTTGTTCCCTGCCATAGATAAACATCCTTTTAATAAACGGTGGACCTGCTTTTAAATAATACACCCAACGCTATTATTAAAATATGATTTAGCCATGTAAAATCAGGCGTTATAGATACAAGGATATTCACTAAATAAATTCATAGGCATAAAAAAAAATCACCACACAAATATAAAGCACACACCTTTTAATCAGATTTAAATAACAAAATGACGAACACGTTTTTTTATCCGGCGGCCTCATTTGCGGGTGGCGGCTGCGCCTTACCCGGCCTGGAAGGGCACGGAAACTGTAGGCCGGGCAAACGCAGCGCCGCCCGGCATAATCCTTTCATCACCTATCGCCCCGCATCCATGTCACAGCGCATCCGATCCCAACCGGTATAGTCCTTCACTTCAGGTACCTTGTCGGGTAAGCCCTGATAGTTTGCTTTAAATTGGGCTGTATTATCTTTCAGTGCTTGTTTGGTGATGTAATCCATCCCCCAGGCTGGCCCTGGGAAACGGGGTTCTATTTTCCCATTTACTTTGCTTCCCATACCGTCATCGACGGTATATTCAATGCCTGGACCACCCGGCAGAATACGCGGATCTTCAAACGGCTTTGACGACATATACAGCCGGTGTCTGGTCTGCAGAAAACCCTGATCGTTGACAACGGTGAAGGATAATACGTCTTCAGCAGGCGCGTAGTCATCACCATTAGGTTCATTATGCCCGGGAGCAAAGCCAACAGCCTTCCATGTTTCGCCATAATCTTTTGAAACAAGGAATCCATCCACTTGCCAGTTGGTAATTGCTATATATTTCTCAGAGGGGTGAATAAACTTTCGCGTAAAAATTCGATAAAACTGACTGGCTGGCATTGTGTGAATACCCCGTTTGGTATCCGTATACCAGAGTTCTCCTTCACAATCCCATCCTTTCAACTCGAGGTAACGATGTTCATCAAACCGATAAATAACTTGTGTCGGTGACTCTTTCGCCTGGCACTCAGAAGCCAGCACAACGGTGACGACTGCGAGAATAGTACATAATCCTTTCATCATTTATCGCCCCGCATCCATGTCACAGCGCATATGATCCCAGCCGGTGTACCCCTTCACTTCGGGGACTTTGTCGGGTAAACCCTGCCAGTTCGTTTTAAATTGTTGAGTGCTGTTTTCAAGCCCTTGCTTAGTCATATAAATCATCCCCCAGGCCCAGCCCGGAGAACGGGGTTCCAGCTTCCCGTTAACTATGCCTCCCATACCGTCCTCCACGGTAAATTCAATGCCTGGGCCACCAGGCAGAATACGCGGATCTTCAAACGGCTTTGACGACATATACAGACGGTGTTTGGTCTGTAAAAAACCCTGATCGTTGACGACGGTGAAGGATAATACGTCTTCAGCAGGCGCGTAGTCATCACCATTAGGTTCATTATGCCCGGGAGCAAAGCCAACAGCCTTCCATGTTTCGCCATAATCTTTCGAAACAAGAAATCCATCCACCTCCCAGTTTGGGATAGAAATATAACGCTCTGAAGGATGAATAAATTTGCGGGTGAATATTCGGTAAAACTGAAAATATGGCTGTGAATGAATGCCTCGCTTTATATCCGTATACCAGAGTTCCCCCTGGCAATCCCAACCTTTTAACTCAAGGTAGCGATGGTCATCGAACCGATAAACAACCTGCGTCGGTGGCGTTTTCGCCAAACTATTCGCAGTCAGTAAAATAGTAGCGAATGCGAAAACAACACAAAGTCCCTTCATGCTCTGTCCTTAAGCCAACTGGCTGTCACTTTTAGGTTTTGGCATTTCCCATTGCAATAACTTCATTTCCTTGAAGTCTTCCAACCTGACAATACCCATATCAATATCTTTCGGATGACGTGACCGAGGTCGGATGCCGGCATAATCATTCTTTACACCGTAATCACCTTGTGGTAGCACATTGTCAGGTTTATTCATAAAGTTTTTAGTCGTACCCGCTGGTAATCTTCCGGAACAATAATATTCTTTAGCAGCAGGAAAACCATTTAATGGATCCCGCCAGTCTGCACGATGCAATAGCTCTTCCCAGAATTTCCCCGCTTTGAAATCAAACGATTTACACTGTCCAATCGCCAGGTCAAAGGCCATTGCCTGAGACGGCGCAAACTCGCTCATCACAATGGAAGAGTGCTGGCTGTAACCAACCGGATCCGTTTTCTGCCATTCTGCTTCCAGCTCTTCACGGGTTTTCAGCCAGGTTATGGACAGTACCGGGTACTCTTTTGAACCCGTAACCTTCCCTTCAATGACTGTGTGTTTCCGGGCAATACTTTCAATCTCAAGTTCATCGCGCGTTAAGACATGCCCTGGTTTCCAGCTAACTCGCTGATAGCTGTTGAGCATATACATTGCAGAGTCCGTGCGCTTAATAGCGCTGGCTTTGGCGGAATAGGAGATGTAAGCGTCCGGACTTTCCGGATCGATATAATAGGTATAGGGTTTGTCACTGGTTTTTGGATCGTTATCAGGATGGTTATCCTGCCCCTGGAGCTTGAAAATAAACGGCTCCGGTAATTCCTCGCCGTTAATGATTACATCACGAAAGTTATAACTGCTGTTCGTCAGGAAGGCATATTCTGCATCTCCCTCCTTTCGCGGCGGTAACGTAAAAGGCGCACCGTCCGGCTCTTTCCCTACCTCGCCGTGCTGATAAAAAACGCGCTGATACAGATTAGGAATATCACGGGCTATTTTCTGAGGGATGCCCCGCCAGCCCATCCCCTGCACATTTTCCAGCGACACGACACCGTCGTTCGGACAAAAGTAGTTGTACACCTTGCCGTCGTTGCTCCGGCAATACCGGTCATCGGTCCGCAGCGGATTATCGGAAGGTTTACGCAGGGTGCAGGAGGCCTCCATCGCCTGCAGTTCACCCTCTGTTATTTTTCCGCCCCCTTTCCACTGCGTGTACATCAGGCGACAGAAGTTTTTGAAGGTGTTCTGCCTGGCCGCGTTGGTCTGTTGATATCCGGGCTGAATATTTTCAAATGCGCGCGACTCCAGCGAATAGGGAGAGTGGTTAAGAATGACGCAGTTAACCGGGTCATAACCGGCCTGTTTGACCAGCATATTTGCCAGCATGGTGATGATAGTTCCCTGGCTATGGGCGACCACATTAATCACATCCTTTTCAGTGACAGGCTCACTTCGAATCTGAATAATCAAATCCGCCAGCCGTTGCGCAGCAAAAAACTGATAAATGCGGTGCGGGTTTTCATAAACAGGATGGGTGAAATCGCCGCCATTCAGGTGCAGAGAAGCAAATCCCGCTGCGGCCACACCAAAGCCACCGGCACCCGGCCCTAACATGTCGGGAATAGTGGTCGTCGCATTAGCAAAGGTTCCGCCTCCTTTGGCAAAATGCATATCAAGCGCGTTTTTCAAGTTATCGCTCTGGAATTTAAAGGGTCCTTTGCCGTCATTACCCAGCGCCGCTTTATTCTTCTCGTTATTTTCCTGATAGGCGTCATACGGCAGATGGGCTTTCTCACTCAGCTTGCTGACTTCCTCCCGGTAGCGCTTCTGGTCTGCCCGGTAGTCGTCACAGGTCACCGGTTTATATCCCCAGTAAAACGGGATGACGGGCGAACGGCCGGGAGCGGTGATCCTGTAGTCTTTCCAGGTATGGGCATAAAAATCCTGCCGGTTAAGCCGTTTCCCCAATCCTGCAAGAATGCCCTTCTCCTGGTTCTGGTAGGACTCACCCACGTCGTTCACCCCGTGGACCAGAATCACAATGCACGGCATCGGGCGCGGCACGCCCACGTTGCGCGTCTGGGCCACTTCGCCCAGGCTTTTGTGTACCGGAATATCGCCATCCGAGACCACCCGCGGGGCGTACGGTTTTGTCTTCGTCTCCCTCATTCCATCAGCCCCTTTTTGTAACGATAGCGTCTGACCAGCAGTGCCAGCTCATGCTCCAGCACGCACTCATACAGCGCTTCAACAACGTATGACTTAAGGCGGGAAAATTGCGTAGTCGAGCCGTTAATCTGTTGTGTTGGTAGCCAGGGCTCGCTTAACCCCTCTGTTCCGGTAAACGAGTGAACATCCGGAATAACGCTTTTACTTCGGGGAAAATACAACAAATAACGATTCAAGGTGTCCTGTTGTTGGACCGCCGCGGAATTCCCTGGCATAGTTAAACATCCTTTTAATAAACGGTGGGTGTATTTTTAAATAACACACCCAAACCCGTTATCAAAATATGACCTGGCTATATGAAACCAGATATGATAATTATCAGGTTATTCACAAAATAAATCTATACTCTTTAAAAAATCACCACGCAAATATAAAATAAATACCGTTCATCCAGTTTTAAATATCAAAATGACGAATACGTTATTTTAACCGGCAACCTTATTTGCCGGGTTGCGGTGGCGGCTGCGCCTTACCCGGCCTACACGGGTACAGTACACGCAGGCCGGGCAAAAGATTTACATCGAATAACCCGGTTTCTTAATCAACTCATCCAGCTTCGGCTCAATCTCCCTGTCCCAGACCTGCGCTTTCCAGTCCGCTTCTGCGACCTCGTTCAGGGCTACGGAAATGGCGCGATCTTTACTGTTCAGATGACGGGTAATCACCTCGGCGATATCCGCCGCCAGGGCGGTTTTTTGCTCGTCGTTCAGGTCGCGCGGGAAACATTTGATATCAACGTGTGGCATGTGCAGGGCTCCTTTTGAATGAGCATTCCAGACTAGCAGAGAATAGTGTTGTCTTTTAGCACCTTGTGCAGTTTCGGGAGCTTGCACACGCTATCGGCGATGGCCGTGATCTTCGGGGTATTGGCAGCGAACCAGTCCGGACGTGGTCCCCAGGTACGCATCACGCACAGGTAGCAGTCCACCAGCGTGATTTGCTCGCCAAAGGCGTATGGGGTGGCTTTGAGGTGATTATCCAGCCACAGGTAGAGCGATTTCCGGTATTCACGGCAGTTTTGCTGTAGCTGTTCCGGGGCGTCCGGTGCCCAGCGCTCCGGGTAGTCGGCAAAGGTAAAGGTGGGATAGACGTTGGCTACCAGCCAGATCAGCAGGCGCTGAAACTGCTGGCGCTCCGCGCGTCCAACCGGAGGCGCAAGTTCCGGGCAACGATCGAGGATCATCAGCGCAATCGCCGCCGTCTCCGTTATGATTTCGCCATTTTCCAGCTCGAGGGTTGGCACCTGACAGAGCGGGTTGAGTTTTTCCAGCAGCTCACGGGTTGCCCCCGGCTTATCGAACCCGTCGACGTTGATAAACTGATACGGAATGTCGGCGAGGGTCAGCATCACCTCACTGATGGCTGAACCCCAGCCCGGTACGCCATACACTTTGATCATGATCGCTCCACTTCAGGGTCAAAACCCTAAGTGTAGAGCAGCATCAGTAGGTGATGCCTGGCGGATTGACCTCCGACTGCGTTACCGCTTCGCCCTGCTCCGCCCAGCGCGCCAGCACTTTCTGGTACTCTCCCCGCTGGATCGCCCCGTCGAGGGCGGCCTGTAAGGCATACACCAGCCCGTTCCCCTTTTTAGTCGTGGTCGCCACATACGCCTTCTTCGGCCCTAAGCCCACCACCCGGGTTTTGCCGGTCAGCGCCGCTTTGTAAGCCGAGACCGACTGCGGGCCGAAGAAGACATCCGCCCTGCCGGACTGGATATAGAGATTGCCGGAGGCGTCGTCGGTCAGATAGACCGGCAGCGCAGGCTCTCGCCCGGCGCTTTTGTTCTCCTCGTTCCAGCCCAGCAGAATGCGCTCCTGGTTAGTGCCGGAGCCGACAATCACCTTTTTGCCTGAGAGATCGGCGGCGCTTTTAATCGATTGCACCTCGCTGGTGAATTTTACCGAGAAGGCCAGGTTATCGACGCGATAGGTGGCAAAATCAAACTTCTCTTTACGCTGCTCGGTCACCGCAATGTTCACCAGCGCCACGTCGTAACGCCCGGAGGTGATGCCCAGCGGCCAGTCCTCCCACGCCGTCGGTACCAGCTTTAATTTCAGCCCGAGGCTGCCCGCCAGCAATCGGGCGATATCCGGGTCGCTGCCGATGCGGGTGCGGTTGTCGCTGGCCAGCAGCGCCAGCGGCGGGGAGTTGAGCGCCGAAATGGCCACCGTCAGGGTGCCCGGTTCGACAAATTTATAGTTAGCCGGGATCTTCGCCACCGCCTGCTTGTCCACCGTCACCGGCAGTGGCTGTTCGTTGGCCTGTAAATCAATCGCGGCGTGGCTTGTGGATGCCACCATGAGTAACGCCAGTACGCCCTTTTTCATCTTCACTCCTTACAGCACTTTGGACAGGAACTGCCGCGTTCGGGCGTGGGACGGTCGGTTCAGTACCTCGTCGCTGCTGCCCTGCTCCACGATTTTGCCGTCGACCATAAACACCACCTGGTCCGCCACTTCCCGGGCGAAGCCGATCTCATGGGTCACCACCACCAGCGTAGTGCCGGAGCGGGCCAGCTTTTTGATCACATCCAGCACCTCGCCAACGAGTTCGGGGTCCAGCGCCGAGGTGGGTTCATCAAACAGGATCACCCGCGGACGCAACGCCAGCGCCCGGGCAATGGCGATGCGCTGCTGCTGCCCGCCAGAAAGATGACGCGACCAGGCGTCGGCTTTATCCCGCAGCCCCACCACGTCCAGCAGTTCGTAAGCCCGCTCGATGGCCTCTTTACGGCACAGCTGTCTGTGGGCGATGGGCGCTTCGATCAGGTTCTCCAGCACCGTCAGATGCGGGAACAGGTTGAAGTTCTGGAACACGTAGCCGACATTGACCCGCTGTTTGAGGATCGCCTTCTCTTTCAGCTCGTACAGCGTGTTGCCCTCCCGACGATAGCCGATGTAATCCCCGTCAATCTGAATAAAGCCCTCATCGACCCGCTCCAGGTGGTTAATGGTGCGCAGCAGCGTCGATTTGCCCGAGCCAGATGGGCCGAGGATCACCGTTACCGAGCCGGGCGGGATCTCCAGCGAGACGTTATCCAGCGCCTTGTGGCGGCCAAAGAACTTGCTCACACCGGTAATCGAAATATGTCCTTCAGGAGAGGCTGGCATGGATGGGCTCCTGTGTGGTTGGAGTGGTGACTGAACGGGTGCGGGTGGCGCGGGAGCTGTTCACTGCCGAGCGGCGCTCGCTGCGGGCCAGGCCTCGCTCAACCAGGTGCTGAATGGCAGACAGCACGGTGGTGATCGCCAGATACCAGACGGCACCGACCATCAGCAGCGGGATCACCTCCTGGGTGCGGTTGTAGATCATCTGGATGGTGTAGAACAGCTCCGGCATCGCCAGGACATAAACCATCGCTGTGCCCTTGGCGAGGCTGATGATTTCGTTGAACCCGGAAGGCAAAATGGTGCGCAGCGCCTGCGGCAGAATGATACGCAGGGTACGGCGTGAGGCCGGTAAGCCCAGCGCCGCTGCCGCTTCATACTGGCCGTGATCGACCCCTAAAAAGCCGCCGCGAATGATCTCCGCGGTATAGGCGCTCTGCACCAGCGTCAGCCCGACCACCGCCGTAGAGAACTGCCCCAGCACGTTGATAGTTTCAAAGCTGCCCCAGGTGATGCCGGTAAACGGCACGCCGAGCGACAGCCTGTCGTAGAGATAGGAGAAGTTGTAGAGAACGATCAGCACCACAATCAGCGGCAGGGAGCGGAAGAGCCAGATGTACCCCCAGGCGAGGCTGCTCAACAGCCACGACGAGGAGAGCCGCGCCAGGGCCAGCACGCCGCCAAACACCACGCTAAGGAGGGTGCCGATCAGCGTCAGGAGCAATGTCTGCCCAACGCCCTCGAGGATCACCGGGTCGAAGAACCAGCGGGCAAACACGCTCCACTCCCAGCGGGGGTTAAAGGCCACCGACTGAATGACCACCGCCAGCACAAACAGCGCCACAATCGCCCCCACCGTGCGCAGCGGATAGCGCGCCGGGACCACTTTGATGGTTTCAACGTTGTTCATCGTCGTTCCTCAAGCTGATTTGCTGAACGCTTCGCGTACCAGCGTTTTGGTGAAGCGCAGCCGTCCGTCAAACGGCGGCTGGCTGTACTCTTCCGGGTCGCGGTTAAGATCGAACTGCGCCGCGTAGCCCTGGCTCAGGTAGAGCCGCACCGCTTCCGGCTGGCGGAAGCCGGTGGTGAGATAGATCTGGCTGTAACCGGCAAGCCGCGCCCGGCGCTCCAGCTCCTGCACCACCCGGGCGGCAAGCCCCTGCTGGCGCAGGGATTTGTCGGTCCAGATACGTTTGATCTCGGCGGTTCGGGCATCGAAAGGCTTGTAGGCCCCGGTGGCGATAATCTTTCCGTCGCGCTCCAGCACGATAAACAGACCCTGGGGCGGCAGATACCACTCGGTCAGTTCCACCTCGGCATCTTTAGAGAAGTAGTCCCCGTAGCGCGCCGCGTATTCACCGAACAGCCCGTTAATAATGGGCTGAAGATCGGCATCCTCCGGTGAAACGTCACGAAAAAGGTCGCTCATAGGATCTCCTTAGTCGCCAAGACCAGCCGGGTTAACTTCGGAGTACGGGATGCGCTCCACCCCTTCACCCCAGCGGTTCAGTACCTTGTCGTAGTCGCCGTTCTTGATCACGCCGTTGAGCGCGGTCTGCACCGGCTCTGCCAGGCCACTGCCTTTTTTCAGGGTGACGGCGATGTGCGCCGCTTTCGGCCAGCCGCCGTCCACGCTGCCCACGAGTTTGGTTTTCCCGTTCAGGGCCGCTTTCCATGCGCCGATCACGTTCGGGCCAAAGTAAGCGTCCGCGCGACCGGACTGTAACGCCAGGGTCTGGGCGGCTTCGTCTTTGGTGTAGATGGGGGTGAACGGCTTCAGCCCCTTCTTCTGGTTCTCCGCATCCCACGCCAGCAGGATCGCCTCCTGGTTGGTGCCGGAGCCCACAATGATCCGCAGCCCGGCGATATCCTCAGCCTGCTCAAGTTTCTTGATCGGGCTGGTGGATTTGACGTAGAAGCCCAGCGAATCTTTCCGGTAGGTGGCGAAATCGAACTTCTCTTTGCGCGCTTTAGTCACGGTGATGTTGCTGATCGCCGCGTCGTATTTCCCGGAGGAGACCCCCAGCGGCCAGTCTTCCCAGGAGGTAGGCACCACGTTCAGCTCCAGACCGAGGCTGTCGGCCACCAGACGGGCGATATCCGCCTCGCTGCCAATCAGGGTTTTGTTGTCATCGGCGAAGACCGTCAGCGGCGGCTGGCTCAGGCCGGCAATCGCTACGGTGAATTTTCCCGGCACCACCGGTTTAAAACTGGCGGGCAACTGGGCGATGGCCTGCGGATTTTTTGCCGTGTTGATCGGCGTTTTATTGGCCTCGAGGCTCACCCCGGTGCCGTTAATTGTGACGTTCTCTGCCCAGACGGCAGGGGTAAAGGCCAGCGCGAGCGCCAGAATAAGCGATGATTTTTTCATGGCAGGTTCTCTTATTGTTTTGTGAACTGATTAACGGGCTGCGCTAAACCCAGGCTCTCGCGCAGGGTGGTGCCGGGGTATTCAGTGCGGAACAGGCCGCGCGCCTGCAACAGCGGCACCACCTGGTCAACAAAGCGCGGGAAGGTGTCCGGCGTGCCGCCCTGAATAATGAAGCCATCCGCCGCATGGCCTTCAAACCACTGCTGTAACCCATCGGCCACCTGCTCCGGGGTGCCGGAAAAACGCGGGCGCGGCGAGGCGGCTTCCAGCGCCACCTGACGCAGGGTTAAGTTGCGCTCACGGGCGTTGCGTTTGATCTCATCGGTGGTGCTGCGGAAGCTGTTTTTACCCAGCTCGCCAATGTCCGGGAAGGCCTCGTCCAGCGGATACTGGCTGAAATCGTGATGCTCAAAGTAGCGGCCAAGATAGTTCAGGGCATCTTTGATGGAGACCAGCGCGGCGGTGGTCTGGTACTGCTGCTCCACATCGTCACTGTCTTTCCCGACGATGACGCTTACCCCCTGGAAGATGTGCAGTTCGTCCTCCCGACGGCCATGCTGTTTAAGCTGGCTTTTCACGTCGTGCCAGAACGCCCGGGCCTCATCAAAGGTGTCATGGTGGGTAAAGATGGCGTCGGCATGTTTCGCCGCCAGCCTTTTGCCATCGTCCGAGGCGCCGGCCTGGAAGACAATCGGCCTGCCCTGCGGTGTGCGGCCAATATTCAGCGGCCCGGCCACCTTAAAGAAATCCCCGTGGTGATCGAGGGTGTGCAGCTTTTGCGGATCGAAGAACTGCCCGGTCTCTTTGTTACGCACAAAGGCGTCGCCCTCCCAGGAGTCCCACAGCCCTTTCACCACGTCGAGATATTCGTCGGCAATCCGGTAACGCAGGGCGTGCTCCGGGTGCTTATCCCGGGAGAAATTTTTTGCTGACCCCTCCAGCGGCGAGGTGACCACATTCCAGCCCGCCCGGCCATGGCTCAGGTGATCGAGGCTGGCGAACTGGCGCGCCACGGTGAACGGCTCGCTGTAGGAGGTGGATAATGTCCCCACCAGCCCCAGCCGGGAGGTGACGGTCGCCAGCGCCGACAGCACGGTCAGGGGCTCAAAGCGGTTGAGAAAATGCGGGATCGACTTCTCGTTGATGTAGAGGCCATCGGCGACAAAGATAAAGTCGAGCTTGCCCGCTTCGGCCTTCAGGGCCGTCTCTTTGACGAAATCAAAATTGATGCTGGCATCGGCGATTGCTGCCGGGTGGCGCCAGGCCGACATATTCCCCGACGCGCCATGCAATATCGTGCCCAGACGCAGCTGTCGTGTTGCGGTCATAGTGACTCCTTCCCCTTAAAGTTGATTCAGTGCTTTTTCTGCAAGCCGGGCGAAATAGCGCGCGGCGGGTGCGATGAGGGCTTCGTCCGGGTTAAAAGCCGGATGATGCAATCCATAGGGGCTGGCGCTGCCAATGCTGACGAAGGCGCCGGGGATCTGCTGGAGGTAGACGGCGAAATCCTCCCCGCCCATGTGTAGCTCCGCCTGCTGCGTCTCGTAGCCAGTTTCCCGCGCCACCGAGGTGGCAAACTCGGCCCAGGTGGCGTCGTTGACCAGCGCGGTAGGCCCGGCATACCAGGTGATATCGATCTGCGCATTAAAGGCGCTGGCGAATCCGGCGGCGATCTCAGCTACCCGGGCCTTCACGTTCTGCTGCACTTCGGTGCGATGGGTGCGCAGGGTTCCTTCCAGCTCGACGTGCTCCGGCAGCACGTTCCAGGTATTTCCCCCGGTAATGCGCGTCACGCTCAGTACCACCGAGTCGAGGGTGTTGACGTTGCGGCTGGCAACGCTTTGCAGGGCCGTCACCAGCTGACTGGCGGTCACGATGGCGTCGTGACCTTCATGAGGACGGGCGGCGTGAGCGCCTTTACCGGTAATGCGCAACACGAAGCGATCAACGTTGGCGTAAAACGGGCCGCCGCGGGTGGCAAAGTGTCCGACCGGTAAACCGGGTTCGTTATGCATGCCGAAGATGGCGCTGACGTCGCGCAGGGCCCCGGCGCGCACCAGGCTTTTGGCGCCGCCAAAGTTCTCCTCCGCGGGCTGGAACAGGATCCGCACCCGGCCATTGAGCGCCTCTTCCCGCGCTTTCAGCTGCAAGGCGGCGCCGAGGATGACGCTGGTGTGTATGTCGTGGCCGCAGGCGTGCATCACCCCGGCACGCTGAGAGGTGAACGCCACCCCGCTGCGCTCCTCAATCGGCAGGGCGTCGATATCCGCGCGCAGGGCAATCTGTTTTTCACCCCTCCCCACCTCGGCGACCACGCCGGTTTGCAGGTCATAGGGAAGGATGGCGATCCCGGCATCCCCCAGCCACTGGCGCAGGCGCGCGGTGGTTTCTACCTCCTCGCCGGAAAGCTCCGGGTTCTGGTGCAGCTCGCGGCGCCAGGCGATCAGCTGTTGCTCCAGGCTCATACCGCCACCTCCCGTTGCTGTCGGGCCTGGGCCAGCAGACGCAGGGACTGCACCCGCGCAGCGCCGTCAGCCACCGGGGTATCAATGATGAACTCGTGAATGCCCCACTGCTGATGCAACGCCTCCAGCTGTTCCAGCACCGACTCCGCAGTGCCCACCAGCAGGGACTGGGCGCGACGGGCGATGCGCAGCGGCTCACTGTTCGCCTGGCGGGCAAAGGCGTAGGCCTGCTCTTCGCTGGCGACGGTCACCCGCTGGCCGTTGGCCAGCTCAACGCCCCACACCTCTACTGCGCTTGCCAGCGCCCCGGCCTGCGCCTGTGTGGGGGCAACGATGGCCTGCACCGCGACAATGACCTCGCGGGCGCTGTGGGCGCGCCAGGTCTCAATGACCTCACGCAAAAGTTCGGGGTCACCATTCAGATGGGCGGCAAAGACAAAGTCCCAGTTGAGGCGGGCGGCGAGACGCGCGCTCTCCACGCTGGCACCGAGCAGAAAACCGGCGGCAGGCACCTGCGGCCGCGGGGTGGCACGCACCGCCTCCTCCTCTGAACCTGGGTTGATCCAGCCATCCAGCTGCGCCAGCTGTGCGGCGAAATCGCCCTTCTCCTGCGAGTTGAGGCCGAGCTGGAGCGCCTTTGTCGAGAGCGGCAGCCCGCCGGGCGCCTTGCCGACGCCCAGATCCACACGCCCCGGGGCAATCGCCGCCAGCAGGTTGAAGTTTTCCGCCACTTTGTAGGGGCTGTAGTGTTGCAGCATGACCCCGCCGGAGCCGACGCGAATGCGCCGGGTCTGCCCGAGGATCCAGGCAATCAGCAGCTCCGGGGACGGACTCGCCAGTTGCGGGGTGTTGTGGTGTTCGGCAATCCAGAAGCGGTGATAACCCAGCGTCTCCGCCTGCTGCGCCAGGCTCAGGGTGCGGGCCAGCGCATCGGCGGCCGTTTCGTGTTCTGCGACAGGACTTTTATCCAGAATGCTGATTCGCCAGGACATGTTGCAATCTCGTTTGACTAAACATGTCGCCATTATTAAGGGGCGATTTCACCGCTGAGAAACAATTAATTTACATTTGGTTTGCCATATTTCAGAAATACCGCGGCGGGTTAGCGCGCTGCACGTAGCTCCGCGAGCAGCGCTTCGGCCTGTTGTCGGGTGGTAATACGGACGAAGCGGATATGGGCATAAGAGGGGTTGCGCATATCCGCCTCGTAGCGCGCCCGGTTGCTGCGCCAGGTTTTAAGCGTCCAGAGCAGGATCGACTCGCGGCTGAAAAAGGAGCGGCGAAAGCTCTCCCGGTTGCCGGTGCCGGGCCACAGCTCCTGCTGCGTCCAGGCGCGTTTTACCGCCCGCGTCACCGCCTGACGCAGGGTGCGGGCCAGACCGTAATCCACCCATACCACCAGATCCACGTCGCGCCATTTTATGGGCCGGGTGCGGTTATAGTTGCCGTCCAGCACCCAGCCAGGTGTCGCGCTGAGGGCGGCTTCCAGTTTCGCAAAGAGAACATCGTCCGGGGTGCCCTGCCACTCCGGGAGCCAGTAGAGGGTATCCATTTCGATACAGGGCAGCGCCAGTTCAGTGGCGATCCGGCGGGCGAGCGTGCTCTTGCCGCTGCCGCTGGTGCCAATAATATTAATTTTCATCGTCTTACCTGTTAAGCGGATAACCGTGGTCAACCATGATAATGTTTTATCATTGTTAATGAAACGCTATTTCGAAGAGTCCGGTTTCGGTCAGGTATCCATTACTTTCTTTATATTTAGCTTAAGTCAATTTATTCCCCGCCACCCCCAACCTTTTCTCCTTGTTGATGACATTTTTATTACGCGCGCCACCCATAACCAATAAAAAATAGTTAATGGCGATACTTTCTAATTATCGGGAATTTGTGGAGAATACGCCGTCCGGACTATTTAAAATAATATACAACCTTACCTGAATCTTTTTCGGGTGGCTTTTATTTACGCAGACATCAGCCTGGAGTAATTTATGAGGCGTAACAATTACGTTACACAAAACGAGTATTTGCTTAACGAAGGCTCGACCTTAATGTCGACCACCGATATCCAGAGCCATATTACTTACGCGAACTCGGCCTTTATTGATGCCAGCGGTTATAAAGAAGAACATCTTATTGGTGAACCTCATAATGTGATCCGCCATCCGGATATGCCCGCGGAGGCGTTTGCCGATATGTGGTTTACCCTGCAAGCGGGTGAAAGCTGGACGGGACTGGTGAAGAACCGCCGTCACAACGGGGATCACTACTGGGTGCGCGCCAACGTGACGCCGGTTTATCAGAATGACATGCTTACCGGCTATATCTCGGTGCGCAATATTCCCGCGCGCCATGAGATTGATGCCAGTGAAGCGCTCTATAAGCGGGTGCGTAATAATCAGGTAAAAGGCCACCGCTTTTATAAAGGGGTGCTGGTTCGCCGGGGACTATTTTCCTTTCTCTCGCTTTTCAAACGTCTCAGCACAGCAAAACGGATTAATTACTCCCTTGGGATAACCGCCCTGCTCGCCTTTGCTGTTTCTTTATCTCTCCCCGGCGGCTTAATTCAAATTGCGGCGCTGGGGCTCCTCTTTATTTTGCTGGGGTTGTTTCTTAATGCCCAGATTTGTCGCCCGTTAAAAACCATCGTCAAAAAGATGCAGTGCGTGGTTTCCGGGCGCAAAACGGACTCTACCCATTTTGAACGTGTCGACGAAATAGGCTTAATGATGCGGCTGGTTAACCAGTCCGGCTTAAACCTCAATTCGCTGGTGGATGATGTGGGAACGCAAATCAGCGGCATCCGCGCTATCAGCCAGCAGGTGGCGAAGGAAGGCGATGCCCTGCAGGCGCGATCCGAAGAGACGGCGGACGATCTCCAGCAGACGGCCGCGGCGGTGGAAGAGATAGCCAGCGCGGTTCAGCAGACCGCAGATACGGCAGAACAGGCTATCCAGATGGCGGACCAGACCAGCGCCAGCGCGTACCGTGGCGAAGCCGTGATGAAGCAAACCATCGGCGTGATGCAGTCGGTATCAAAGGATAACCGCCAGATCGTCGATATCATCGCAGTGATCGACCGGATCGCCTTCCAGACCAATATTCTGGCGCTCAATGCTGCGGTGGAAGCGGCCCGCGCCGGAGAAGCCGGACGCGGTTTTGCGGTGGTGGCTGCCGAGGTACGCAATCTGGCCCAGCACTCGGCGTCAGCGGCAAAGGAGATCGCCGCGCTTATCGAGAAAAACGTCGCCAGCGTCAATGCCGGGGTGGATATGGTAGCGCAGACCGAAGCGCAGCTGACCACCATGATTGGCAACGTACTGAATATGTCATCGCTTATTAAGGAGATAGGACATGCTACCCAGGAGCAGACCCAGGCCCTGAGCCTGATTAATGAGTCCATCTCCCGTATCGGGGTAATGACCCATAACAATACCGGGATGGTCGAGCATGTCACCCAGGCGGCCAACCACCTCACCCAGCGCACCACCCGCCTGCAACAGGCGATTGCGGTGTTTGGCGGCTAAAAGTGATGGGGTAAGACGATAAAAAACAGACGGTGGTTGCACGCCAACTGAAGATGACTTGATGGAAAGCGCATCTGGGTTAAGAATATGTTAAACCATGCATAATCAGACAGATACCTGTCGCTGTTTTCCACAAGGGCAACCTGAATGAGTGATAGACTGCCAGACGAAAGAGTGAATACCCGTTCCGCCAGAAATAGCGGCTTAATCATTACGGCCAGGTTTATCTCTGATTTTGGTGCTTTCCTGAATATGGTGGTGCTGTCCACCTATGTCTATTTGCTGAGCCAGAGCGTAACGCATGTGAGTATCTTTCTGGCCTGCCGGGTGACAGGAGGCATCATTGCAAGTGCTGTCGGTGTGCCTTTTTTTCGCCGCTTTCATGGCCGTCTGCCTTTAGTGGCTTTTGATGTAATACGCGCTGCGCTGTTAGCCTCGCTGTTAATTTTGCCTGCGGCGACTCAGCTTTATATCTTGCCTTTGATTGCACTGGGTATTGGACTGGGAAATTCGATGTTCGCTATCGGGCTTAACAGTCAGCTGCCCTTGTGGATTGATGAGTCCCGACGTGTATCCACAAACGCCTGGTTAACCTCTGCCTCTGCGACGGGGGCGGTGACGGGAAGCCTTGTATCCGGTATTCTTCTGGCGACCAGCGGCTACGAGATTGTGTTTGCTGCGAATATTGTGACTTATCTGGTGGCGGGTTTGTGCGTACTGCCGTTACGCTTTTTGGTGCAGCCTGTTGCTGATGAGTCAACACAGCAGCGTAAAGAGTGGCGTAATCTGGTCACAGGGCTGCGGACGGCTCCGCTGTTAGCAGGCATGTTGCTGGTAACCATGGCCGATACCCTGGGCAGTGCTGCCCATAACGTAGGCTTTCCCATCATTTCTGCGCTTTTTACACCCGCATCAGCCGGGAAAACAATGGGGCTTTTGCTGGCTGTCTGGGCCAGTGGAAAATTCGCCGGGGCGCGTCTGGCAAACTACCTGTTAGTGCGCTGCGAGATGCGTACAGATCGGCTGTTTTTTTATGGCGTGGCGTTTATGTCCCTTGGCTTTATCTTTACCTTTCAACAGACAGCCCTTCCGCTGGCACTGCTGTTTATCGCAGTGGCCGGAGTGGGAGATGGTCTGGCGGACGTCAGTCTGATCTCGCGTATTCAACGCGAGCCTGAATCATTACGATTGCCTGTTTTTAGCCTGATGACGCTGCTGCAGATGACCGGATTTGGCGTGGGTATGTTAATTGTCGCGCCATTCTATATCTGGTTTACCCCCGCGCTGGTTATTGTCCTTTTTCATGGTATTCCGTTACTGACATTAGCTGCCGTATTGCTGTCTCTCCGACACCCATCCCCCAAAAAGGCAGAACAGCACTCAGATATTTGAACAACACGCGTGAATATCGGGTGCATGACATGAGATCGGGGGTTTGACTAATACGCCTTACCGATCACCGCAAAAATGGCTAACCCGGCGAAAAGGTCATATCTTTTTAAAGCGATAACCGCCGCCGGGAGCCTGGATGAAAGCAGCGAAACTGACGTCAGCGTATTCCTTACTCGCCTGGGGTGCCCTCTACTATCTCCTGGGATGGCTGTCGCTCTGTCTCGACGGCCCCGACATCCGGACGGCTTTTATCTGGCTACCTTCAGGTGTTGCCGTCACCGCCTTTCTGCTGAGTCCAAAAAAGCAATGGCTCGCGCTGTGGCTGGTTCTGTTTATTGCCCGTCTGGTGCTGGGGCTCACCTTTCACCATACTTTTCACGTCTCCCTGGCGCTGGGGGCGTTTTCACTGACCAGCCATCTGGGGATTGCCTGGTCGGTGCATTACTTTTCACGGCATTACGATCGGCTGCATAAGATCGTCACCTGGACGATTGCCACGGTCGTCTTCAGTACCCTGAACGCGCTCGCAGGGGCGATCTGGCTCTCTTCTCTTGCCGGCACCCTTCAGATGAGCTGGTTCTGGCTCGCCTGGGGCGCCAACGTCACCGGCACGCTGTTTGTCACCCCGCCGCTGATGGGCCTGCTGGCCCCGGGGGATAAAGCGGCGCGGCGCGAGTCGCTGTTCGGGGTCTGTTTAGTGTTCGCAATACTGCTGGCGACCCTGTTCATCTTTAGCGACGTGCCCGATCGCGGCGACAATATCGCCCTGATTTACTCCCTCGCCTGCCTGCCGTTGATCCTGCTGACCGCTACCACCGTGGTGTGCGGTAATCGTCTGGCGTCGCTGGCCTTCATTCTCTTTAGCGCGGTGGTTATCTACGCCTCATGGCGGGAGACCGGTCCCTTCTATTTTGCCCGCCTGATGCCGGAAGAGTCGATATTGCTGGCACAGTGCTACCTTTCCGCGGCCGCCCTGCTGCTGGTCTTTATCCGCGCCCAGAAAACACACCGTCCAGGGGATGGCCGTTTTCAGGGCGTGGCGTACTCTTTGGATCCTGAAAGCGGTCGTCTGGTCTGGGAGTCTCATGCCGACCCGCGCCTCAGTGCCGTATTAGCCCCTCTCACCAGCCGGGAAGCCCTGCTCGCCCGGGTTCCCGATGCAAAGCAGAAGCAACAGATGGTTGCCCGCTGGCAGGCGGTGGCGCAGGGTCAGCCCGTAACCGAGCCCTTTCGTTTCAGCCTGGCGCTGGCGGACCGCCCACCGCTATCGATAACAGAGCGCAATATGCTGCTGATGGCGGATAAGGATCGCCCGGTAATTGTCGCCTTCTGGTCCGGCGAGAGAGGAAGCCTGTTCCAGACCACGCCGCAGGAGGAGGTTTAACGATGCTGCAGATCGCCTTTTTGCTCGCCGGTGCGACATTTGTCCGTAAAGCGGCACCTTACTTTATGCTGGCAGGCGTGCTCTGGGGCGGGCTTGGGCTGGCCATTTTTATCGATGGCTTGCAGGGCGGGCTGCACTTTCCGCTGCATATCTTTGGTCTGTTTCTGCTGCTCGACAGTCTGGTATCCCTGACATTGGGGTCGTCGGCGAAAGGAACCCAGCGCGGCATCTTTTACTTCAAGGGCGGCCTGTTCCTGCTCATCGCCATGTTGATTCTATCCGGACGCCACGACGGCACGCTGGCGCTGGCCATCGTCTTTGGGCTGGCGTACTTCATTACCGGCCTGTTCACCATCGCCTCTGCCGTGGTGGTGCGCTTTACCCACTGGCGGCGAGCGCTGCTCGCCGGGGTGGCACAGATCCTGTTCGCCATTTTTCTGTTCCTGCCCTTTCCAACGCAGCATGATGGCACCGTCTCGCAGTTTATCGGCATGGTCATGCTCACCGGCGGGGTGCAGTCGGTGCTCCTCTCCCTGCGGATGCGGCAGGTCCGTCATGGCCGCTCGGTGTTTGATATTCTCGCCCCGCGCGAGGCGCTGCCCCCCACCGTGACAAACACGCCGGGCAATCAGCTGATTGTCCATGTCTGGACCCCGGAAGGATCGGCAAAACAGCAGCCCCTGCCGCGCCCGGTCATTAACCGCTATATCGCCGCCGTGGATGCCAACGGGGTGATATCCACCGGCCATGCGGCGCTGGAGTGCCCTCCCCACCTCTACATCAGCCTCTATCCGGCAGCGGAGATCGACCGTTCCCCCTCCGAGTTTTTTAATCTGCTCAAAGCGGTTGAAGCGAATACCGTGGCGGGGAAATACCAACCTGACTATCGCTATGAGGCGGGGATCTGGTGCGAGTCTAACCGCAAAATCCACTTCTCCATTTTTAATGCGGCGTCGCTTAACAGTTTCTGGGCGCAGTACCGCCAGACCGAAACCTATAACCTCACCTGGCGCAACTGCTCCAGCAGCGTGGCGTATGCCCTTGAAGCGGCTCTGGATGGCGTGTTGAAAGAGCGCTGTACCCGGGGCGGTTTTTTGCGGCTGCTGCTCATTCCGGAGCTGTGGATCGCCGCGCAGCTGCGCAAACGCGCCACCAATATGGCCTGGACGCCCGGGCTGGTGCTGGACTATACCCGGGCGCTGCACGCCATCGTGCATCCCAATGGCGTTTCGCTGATCGCCTTTATCAAAAACAGATTTTCTACATCTGCGGATAGTGCTCGTCGGTGACTTTCTCCAGCCAGTCCACCGGGCTGCCGTTCACCGCTTCGACGATGGCGATATGGGTCATCGCGGCCTCATTATGCGCCTGCCACACATGTGGTCTGTATGCCTGGGCGTTTATCGTTCAGGAACAGGTAATCCGCATCCAGTTGGACGCAAATAATCATTCCATCTGCATCACTTTCACGCCGTTATTTTTTGCGTCGTTTATTAATTGCAGGTAGGATGCTTCGCCATGTTTTGCCTTATCCATACGCAGAATGACTGGAAAGGCAGAATATTTCCGCGCGAGAGCAATCGTTTGTATTGCCGAGCGCCGGTTATGGACACGATGTTCTTGATTCAGACAGGCAAACAGGTAACTCAATGAAAACAAGCAATAAAAGCGCAGCCGATCATCACGCTGCGAAACGTCGCTGGTTGAACGCCCACGAAGAGGGCTATCACAAGGCGATGGGCAACCGTCAGGTGCAGATGATTGCCATCGGCGGCGCTATCGGTACCGGGCTGTTTTTAGGTGCAGGCGCACGTCTGCAGATGGCTGGCCCGGCTCTGGCACTGGTCTATCTGGTGTGCGGTATCTTCTCCTTCTTTATTCTGCGTGCGCTTGGCGAGCTGGTGTTACACCGTCCGTCCAGCGGCAGCTTTGTCTCTTACGCTCGCGAGTTTCTCGGTGAGAAAGCCGCTTACGTGGCGGGCTGGATGTACTTTGTAAACTGGGCGATGACCGGGATCGTGGATATCACCGCCGTGGCCCTCTATATGCACTACTGGGGCGCGTTTGGCGATGTGCCGCAGTGGGTGTTTGCCCTTGGCGCGCTGGCGATTGTCGGCACCATGAACATGATCGGCGTGAAGTGGTTCGCTGAGATGGAGTTCTGGTTTGCACTGGTAAAAGTGCTGGCGATCGTCATCTTCCTGGTAGTGGGCACCGTGTTCCTCGGCAGCGGTAAAACGCTGGATGGCAACATGACCGGCTTCCACCTGATCACCGATAACGGCGGCTTCTTCCCGCACGGCCTGCTGCCTGCCCTGGTGCTGGTCCAGGGCGTGGTGTTCGCCTTTGCCTCCATTGAACTGGTGGGCACCGCGGCGGGCGAATGTAAAGAGCCGGAGAAAACGGTACCCAAAGCGATCAACAGCGTGATCTGGCGTATCGGCCTCTTCTATGTCGGCTCCGTGGTGCTGCTGGTTCTGCTCCTGCCATGGAACGCCTATCAGGCGGGCCAGAGCCCGTTCGTGACCTTCTTCTCGAAGCTCGGCGTGCCGTACGTGGGCAGCATCATGAATATCGTGGTGCTGACCGCGGCGCTCTCCAGCCTGAACTCCGGCCTTTACTCCACCGGGCGTATTCTGCGCTCCATGTCGATGGGCGGCTCTGCGCCGCAGTTTATGTCGAAAATGAGCAAACAGCAGGTGCCCTATGCGGGCATTCTGGCGACGCTGGTGGTCTACGTCTTCGGCGTATTCCTGAACTATCTGGTGCCGTCCCAGGTCTTTGAGATCGTCTTAAACGTTGCGGCGCTGGGCATTATCGCCTCCTGGGCCTTCATCGTGGTGTGCCAGATGCGTCTGCGTAAGGCGATCAAAGAAGGCACCGCCGCCCCGGTAAGCTTCAGAATGCCGGGCGCGCCGGTCACCTCCTGGCTGACCCTGCTGTTCCTGTTCAGCGTGCTGGTGCTGATGGCGTTTGACTACCCGAACGGCACCTACACCATCGCCACCATCCCGCTGCTGGCGGTTCTGCTGGTTGCGGGCTGGTTTGGTGTGCGCAAGCGCGTGCATGCGGTCCACAGCACCGCGCCAAAGCACCCGGATGAAGAGAAGCATGACGCTCCGCTGGTGGAAGAGACCGCGCGTTAATCGCTTCAATAAAAAAGGGAAGGCAGATGCCTTCCCTTTTTTTTGCCCCGGAACCTACGCAACCGGAGCAGGAATGCGCGCGATGACCTTAATTTCGAAATCAAATCCGGCAAGCCAGGTGACACCAACGGCGGTCCAGTTCGGATAAGGGGCCTGCGGGAAAATCGCCTGTTTGACCTGCATGATCGTTGGGAACTGATTCTCAGGATCGGTGTGGAAGGTTGTCACATCAATCAGATCGTCAAAGGTACACCCCGCCGCGGCAAGGGTCGCTTTCAGATTATCAAACGCAAGCTGCACCTGAGCGGCGAAATCGGGCTCGGGGGTGCCATCGGCGCGGCTTCCCACCTGACCCGAAACAAACAGCAAATCGCCGGAACGGATGGCGGCAGAATAACCGTGTGCTTCATAAAGAGCATGACGGTTGGCGGGGAAAACCGGTTCGCGCTGGATCATAAGGTATCCTGTATTGTATTAACGTTGGAAAAGGCAACGCGCAGCGCGTAAAGATGATTTAATATACGCGGCGTATGTCAAATTAATATCACATACGCCGCGTATGTCAAATGAAATTGGAGAGCTTATGGTTGCCAGACGCCGCAGCGAAACGATGGAAGAGAACCGTGCAAAACTGCTGATGGCTGCACGAAAAGCCTTTGCGGAAAACGGCTTTGCCGCCGCATCCATGGATGAATTAACCGCAAGCGTCGGCCTTACCCGCGGGGCGCTGTACCACAATTTTGGTGATAAAAAGGGGCTGCTCGCCGCCGTTGTCGACCAGATAGATCGAGATATGGCGCAGCGTGCGAAGGCTGAGGCCGCCGGGGTGGAAGATGACTGGGAAAGACTGCTGGCGGAGGGGATCGCCTATATCAAAATGGCGCTTGATCCGGAGGTGCGACGCATCGTGCTGCTTGATGGCCCTGCTTTTCTCGGCGATCCCGCCCAGTGGCCCGGTCAGTTGAGCTGCCTTGAATCCACGCGCCAGAGCATCCTCAAGATGCTCGAACGCGGCGTGATTAAGCCTGTGGATGCGGGCAGTGCAGCCTATATGTTAAACAGCGCCGCCATGAATGCCGCGCTGTGGATCGCCGCCAGCCAGGACCCGCAGAAGGCGCTGCCGGACATTATTAAGGTGTTTACGCACCTGGCAAGCGGCCTGTGCCAGCGTCCTGCTCCGTAGGCCGGGTAAGGCGCAGCCGCCACCCGGCATAAAGACCGTACGCGTCCTCGTTGCCCGGCGGCGCTGCGCTTGCGCGGGCCTACAAAACCCGCATACATTCGTAGGCCGGGTAAGGCGCAGCCGCCACCCGGCATAAAGACCGCACCCGTCCTCGTTGCCCGGCGGCGCTGCGCTTGCGCGGGCCTACGGTTTGGCCGTTGGTAGGCCGGGTAAGGCGCAGCCGCCACCCGGCATAAAGACCGTACCCGTCCTCGTTGCCCGGCGGCGCTGCGCTTGCGCGGGCCTACGGTTTGGCTGTTGGTAGGCCGGGTAAGGCGCAGCCGCCACCCGGCATAAAGACCGCACTCGTCCTCGTTGACCGGCGGCGCTGCGCTTGCGCGGGCCTGGGGTTTAACATCCATCGGGCGGCATAACCAACCTTACAGCGCGATACGGATCACATCATCCGGCTGGGTCGCTTCCTGCTGGCGGGTCGACTTCTGCTTCACCGTCACGTACAGGGTTTTGCCGTCGGCGGAGAGCGCCAGGCTGTTCGGGAAGGTCGGCGTGTCGTGCGTTTTGGTCACTTTGTAGGTTTTGGCGTCAATCACGCTCACCTTGCCCGCTTCACGGTGGGTGACGTAGGCTTCGTCCCGGGCCGGGTTAAACAGCACCGCCAGGGATTCCGGGGCTGCCACCTTGCTGATGATGCTGCCATCTTTCAGGGAGACAACCAGCACTTCCGGCTGCTTAGAATCGGTGATGAACGCACGCTGGCCCTTAACATCCAGGCTCAGGTTCAGGTAGAAGTGCTCTTTCCCGTCGTCCTGCAGCTTCTTACGCGCGATGATTTTGTGGGTCGCGGTGTCGATGGTCACCAGCTCGCCGTCGCCGTTGGTGGTGTAGAGACGTTTCGCCTGGGCATCCAGCGCCAGGCCGGTGCTGAATTTGCCGGTGCCGGTAATGGTCTCTTTCAGCTTCAGCGTTTCGCCGTCCACCACCCAAATCACGCTCTCTTTGCCGATACCGGTGATATAGACAGTGTTCGTGGTGTCATCCGCCACCAGCTCACGCGGTTGCAGCGGTTTCACAGTCTCGCTGCGCTTACGATCGTCAAGCACCAGACGGCCCTTCACGTCACCGGTTTTGGCATCAATAGCCGTTACCGCGCTGTTGGTGGTATTGCCAAACCACAGGGTCTGGGTGGCGTTATTGATGGTGGCGCCAAACGGCTTCAGGTCGCTATGAATGGCCTGCGTCACTTCCAGCGTCAGCGGATCGAGGCGGTAGACCACCCCACCTTTATCCATTTTGCGGCTCTGGGTGGTGGCAACCCATAGAGCATTTTCCTGCTGGCTGACGGCCATTTCATATGCGCCTTTGCCCACCGCTTTACGCAGCATCTCTTCTGCGGCATGAACATTAAAAGAACCGGCTACCAGCAAAGACCCCAACAGCAGTGAGCTACGCAGACGCGGCGAGCACAGGTGACGTAAATTCATAACAACTCCCTTCGAGTAAATGGTACCGCTGACATCGCTTCCGGCTGGCAAAGTCATCGCTTCGCCTGATTATGGATGAGAATAGTAATCATTATTTATCTCAATGTGGAGTAATTCTTGATCGCATCAAGCTTATTCGCTGATTTAACCTACACTTGGGTTAACGCTATGTGCTGTTTTGGTTTTCAAAATATTTACAAAAGATTTACCATACCCGCACATGTTCCATTTGGTTCGTCTCTCTTTTAAGCGGTTTTTTAATTCATGAAAATCTTTTCTGCCCGCAGGGCAACGCTCCCCCTGCTGTTGGTTCCTGCTGTTTTAACCCCTGTCGCGGCGATGGCGGCCGACGAACAGACCATGATCGTCAGCGCGTCCCCACAATCGCTCTCTGAGTTAGATACCCCCGCAGCGGTCAGCGTGGTTAACGGCGAGGATATACGTCATGCGACCCCGCGGATTAACCTCTCTGAATCCCTCGGCAGCGTGCCGGGATTACAGATCCAGAACCGACAGAACTACGCCCAGGATCTGCAGCTTTCAACCCGTGGTTTTGGCGCCCGCTCCACCTTCGGGGTGCGCGGCATTCGCCTCTATGTGGACGGTATCCCGGCGACGATGCCGGATGGTCAGGGGCAAACCTCGAATATCGATCTCAACAGCATTGAGAGCGTAGAAGTGTTGCGCGGGCCGTTTTCCGCCCTCTATGGCAACGCCTCCGGCGGGGTGGTTAACATGACCACCGAAACCGGGCGTGAGCCGAACACCGTCGAGGCCAGCAGCTATTACGGCAGCTACGGCAGCTGGCGCTACGGGCTGAAGGCCACCGGCGCGATGGGCGACGGCACCCAGCCGGGGGATGTGGATTACACCGTCTCCACCACCCGCTTCACCACCCATGGCTATCGCGACCACAGCGGGGCGCGTAAAAATCTCGCCAACGCCAAGCTGGGCGTGCGCATCGACGACGTCAGCAAGCTGAGCCTGATTTTCAACAGCGTGGATATGAAAGCCAACGATCCCGGCGGGCTGGACTATCAGGAGTGGCGGGACAACCCGCGCCAGTCACCGCGTGGCGATCAGTACAACACCCGTAAGACCATCAAGCAGACCCAGGCCGGCCTGCGCTATGAGCGCCAGCTCAGCGCCCAGGACGACCTCAGCGTGATGGCCTACGCCGGTGAACGCGAGATGACCCAGTACCAGTCGATTCCCTACCAGCCGCAGCTGCGCCCTACTCACGCTGGCGGCGTGATCGACATGCAGCGTCACTACCAGGGCATCGATACCCGCTGGACCCACCGCGGGGAGCTGCTGGTGCCGATGACCTTTACCACCGGCCTGAACTACGAAAACCTGAGCGAAGATCGTCGCGGATATGAAAACTTCGTGATGAACAACGGGGTGCCGGACTACGGCGTCAAAGGGGCGAAACGCCGCGATGAACGTAACCTGATGTGGAACGTTGACCCTTATCTGCAAACTAACTGGCAGCTGACGCAGAAGCTCTCTCTCGATGCGGGCGTGCGCTACAGCTCCGTCTGGTTCGACTCGAACGACCACTATGTGCAGGGCGCTAACGGCGACGACAGCGGCGAGGCCAGCTACCACAAATGGCTTCCGGCCGGGGCGCTGAAGTACCGCGTGACCGACGCCTGGAACCTCTATGCAGCCGCAGGCCGCGGGTTTGAGACCCCGACCATCAACGAGCTCTCCTACCGTTCCGATAACCAGAGCGGCCTGAACTTCGGTCTCAAGCCATCCACCAACAACACCTACGAGGTGGGAAGCAAAACGCGCATCGGCAATGGTCTGTTCACCGCGGCGCTGTTCCGCACCGATACCGACGATGAGATCGTCGTTGACGCCAGCGCGGGCGGCCGCACCAGCTACAAGAACGCCGGTAAAACCCGCCGTCAGGGGGTGGAGCTCTCTCTGGATCAGCAGTTTGCTGAAAACTGGAAGCTGAAAATGGCGTGGACCTATCTGGATGCCACCTACCGCACCAACGTCTGTGGCGATGGCGACTGTAACGGCAACCGGATGCCGGGCATTGCCGGCAACATGGGCTATGCCTCCTTTGGCTGGCAGCCTGTCGAGGGGTGGTATGCGGGATCGGATGTACGCTATATGAGCGACATCGAAGCCGATGACGAAAACACCGCCAAAGCGCCCTCTTATACCGTTGTGGGTCTGAACACCGGCTATAAGCTGAATATGGGCAACTGGGGCATGGACCTCTTTGGTCGCGTGGATAACCTGTTCGACAAAGAGTATGTCGGCTCGGTGATTGTGAACGAATCCAACGGGCGTTACTACGAACCGGCACCGGGGCGTAACTACGGGGTGGGCCTTTCCGTCTCGTACCGCTTCGAGTGATAAAAAACCGGCAGCCGAGGCTGCCGGTTTTTTTTACGCCATCTGTGCGCGCTGTTCCAGACGGAACGCCGCCACCAGCGACTCCAGCAGACGGGCCTGATCTTCCAGCGCTCCTGCCGCCGTCGACGAGGCGCCTACCAGCGAGGCGTTCTGCTGGGTAGTGGTATCCAGCTCCATCACCGCCCGGGAGATCTGCTCAATACCACGGCTCTGCTCTTCCGAAGCCGAAGAGATCTCGCCCATGATGTCATTTACGCGGGTGACGGAATCCACCACCTGCTCCATGGTCTGTCCGGCTTTCGCCACCAGCTCGCTGCCGGTAGAGATGCGGGAGACCGACTCGCTGATCAGCTGCTCGATATCCTTCGCCGCCTGAGAGCTGCGCTGGGAGAGGCTGCGTACTTCGCTGGCCACCACTGCAAAGCCCCGCCCCTGTTCTCCCGCCCGCGCCGCTTCCACGGCTGCGTTGAGGGCCAGAATATTGGTCTGGAAGGCGATGCTGTTGATCACCGCGGTGATATCGGCGATTTTTTGCGAGCTGGTGTTGATATCGCTCATGGTGCTGACCACGTCACGCATCACCCGTCCGCCCTGGGTCGCAGTCTGCGAGGCCTCTGCCGCCAGCTGGCTGGCATGACGGGCGTTATCGGCGTTGTTCTTCACCGTGGCGGTGAGCTCTTCCATGCTGGCGGCGGTCTGCACGACTGCCGCAGCCTGCTGCTCGGTGCGCGAGGAGAGATCGGTATTCCCTTCGGCAATTTCGCTGGCGGCCAGCGACACCTGCGCCACGCTGCTGCGCACCTCGCCAATCATTAAGCGCAGTTTATCGTTCATCCGTCCCATCGCTCCGGTCAGTTTGCCCAGTTCGTCTTCTCCCTGCGGGCGGATATCGGAGCTGAGATCGCCGCTGGCGATACGCTCAGCCAATTGCAGGTTCTGTTTTACCGGACGGGTGATCTGGCGGGTCACCCACCAGGAGACCAGAATGCCGAAGAGGATCGCCGCCACGCCAATAATAGCGGTGATGGTACTGGAGCTGTAGGCCAGCGAATCGTTATGGGTCTTGACCAGGGCAATGATCTCGCGGATTGAAGCGCTGCTGTCGTCGCCAGCGGTTTTGACTTTGTCTTCCGCAGCTTTCAGCGCCGCGGTGGCCGCCGGGTCGTTTTTGTTGGCGTTCCAGGCTATCATCGCGCTCTGCATTTCGGTCACGCTGCTGCCAAAACGGGCCAGGTGCCCGGCAATGGCGTCAACGATGGCCTTCTCTTTCGCCGTCCACTCCAGCTCACGGGCCTCTTCGGTCAGTTCCACGGCGTGTTTGACATAATTCGCCATCAGCTGGCCAGATTTTTCATCACCGGTATAGAGGAATTTAAGGCGGTTGATCTTGGCCTGGAAGACTTCGATATTAATGTTGTAGATCAGGTTGGTTTGCTGGTAAACGTCGCGAATTTCTTTAAAGCGCATCACGCTGAGCAGGGTCGATACTGCAACCAGCAGCAGTACCAGACCAAAACCCGCCGCGAGCTTTCTGCTCATTTTTATATTACGTAATCGTTGACTGACACTCATTCCTGGCTCCTTAAAAGGCGAATGTGCCTTTTAAGGTTATCGGCAGAGGTCAGGGTTATTTCATAGTTAAGCTGGTCTTATCAGTAGGCTAATAAATAAACTTTCCGGCAGCAGCACGTCTGCCGGAAAAAAGAACAGGTCATATTTAGTGAAATTACCGCTTCGTTTATTTATGGCGCGGTTAGTTCACAAACTGCCTGATTAATATCTCATTCGCTTCGTCGATCACTTTATCAATCGCCGCACGGCTGGCCTCCTGATCGCCCTTCGCAAGGGCATCAAGCAGTTCATCATAACGATAGGAGCGGCTCGGCAGCACAATGTCTGGATTGTACAGACAGTTGAAGCAAGGCCCTATGCGCACCCAAAGCTGTTCGATAAGCGACATCAGCGTGGGCATATCGGCATAATGATAGAGCGTAAAACGAAAAGCACGGTTGGTGTGAAGCGCCCGCTCCACCTCACCATTGCTCATCGCCTCGTGAAATTTTTCTGAAAGATCGCGCAGCGTCTCTAACTTCTCGTCGGACATTTGATTGCATGCCGCCGCGACAGCCATGCATTCCAGCTCCTTACGGATGGCATTGACTTCGCTATAACGCTCTAAACTGACTTCCGGCACCAGAAAAGCCTGCGCCGGGGTCGCGTGCAGCGCGCCCGCGGAGACCAACCGCAGCAGCGCTTCACGAACAGGAGTAATACTGGTACCGAGTTTATCCGCAATATCTTTGGTGACGAGCCGTGCGCCTGGCTTTAACGCGCCGGCAATCAGCGCGCTTTTCAGACTCACCTCAACCTGCATCGTCAGACTCATTCGTTGAGCTTTTTCTAAATTATCCAAATCCAGCATGTTCTATTCCTGTTACCCACACTTAACTATATTTCACAGACGGTTAAATAAGGACCGCTGAGTATTTGATATATCCTGTATCGCATGCCTGATTTACGTCAAAAGATAACCTTCAATCATAACTTTGTGTGATTGAAAAAATAATAGACCCCGATTTGTATACCGCGTTTCGTTTATTCTATGCCTGTATAATTAAAGACGTTATTTTGGAATTTGCACAGTTTAGTATGGCGGAATAATCCGCCATACCTGGTACTATTCGTTATTGTTCGCGACACGTATCACGACTTTACCGAAGTTTTTTCCCTCCAGCAGGCCAATCAGCGCATCGGGCGCATTTTCCAGGCCATCCGTCACCTGTTCGCGATAGTGGATGTTGCCCTCTTTGACCCACTGCCCCATCTGCTGCTGAAACTCTTCGATGCGGTGGCCGTAATCCTGGTTGATGATGAACCCCTGCATGCGGATGCGTTTTTTCAGGATGGTGCCCATCAGCAACCCGAGACGATCCGGCCCTGGCGGCAGGTCGGTGGCGTTATATCCGCTCACCAGACCGCACACCGGCACGCGCGCGGCGGTATTTAGCAGCGGCAGCACCGCGTCAAACACTTTACCGCCGACATTTTCGTAGTAAATATCAATCCCCTGCGGACACGCCTGTTTAAGCTGTTCGGCAAAGTCGTCAGCGTGATGATCCAGGCACTGGTCGAAGCCCAGCACCTCGGTGGCGTGACGGCACTTCTCCGCCCCACCGGCAACGCCTACCACCCGGCAACCTTTCAGCTTGCCAATCTGCCCAACGGTGGAACCTACCGGGCCGGTCGCCGCGGCCACTACCAGGGTCTCACCCGCTTTCGGTTGGCCGATATCCAGCAGTCCCATGTAGGCGGTAAAACCTGGCATGCCCAGAATACCTAACGACCATGAAGGGTGCTCCGGGTTCTCACCCAGTTTCACCAGCCCGTTGCCGTCGGAGAGTTCATACTCCTGCCAGCCGCTGTAGCCGAGCACCCATTCACCCGGCTGATAGTCAGGGTGGTTCGAGGCCTCAACGCGGCTGACGGTGCCGCCCACCATTACGGCACCGATCTCTACCGGCGGCGAATAAGATGGCGCATCGCTCATGCGGCCACGCATATAAGGGTCAAGAGAGAGCCACATCGTGCGCAGCAGAAGCTGGCCGTCGGCGGGCTGAGGGATGTCGGTGGTTTCTAAACGAAAGTTATCAGCGGTGGGGGCACCATGGGGACGAGAAGCCAGAACCCATTGACGATTTTGCGTTGAAGATTGACTCATACCTCACTCCTTTTTATAGAAACGTCCTTAGAGCCTAGCCTCATCTTCCCCTGCCCGCTTTAACATTATGAGCCGGACTGGTTAAGCCTGACGACAAGGTAGACGCACGGCTCGCCGCTTTCGTTAATAAACCGGCAGTCGTTCGGCGGGCCTAATTCCAGACAATCTCCGGCCCGCATTTCATGGCGGGTATCCCCCTCCTGAAACACCAGCTCCCCCGACTGAAGCCAGATAAGCTGGCGCGCAAGGGCATAAGAGGAGGCGGGCATCGGTACATCGCTGTTGCCGGGCAATTCAACCTGCACCAGGTCGATAGGCAGATCGGTACGCGGCGAGACGTGTCGACGCAGATAGTGGGTTTGTGGGTCGCGCCAGACAGGCTGGCTTTCAAAGCGCAGCAGCTTGCCCTCCTGCATCTCGGCGCGGGCGATAAGGGTCGACATGCTAATGCCAAACGCGCCAGAGAGACGGGCCAGCAAGGTGGCGGTCGGGCTGCTGTCGCCGCGTTCGATTTTATGGATCATCGCCCGCGACACGCCCGCCCGCTCGGCAAGCTCGCTCAGGGACCATCCGCGCGACTCGCGTTCAAGCCGAATGCGCGCGCTGATCCGTTGATTCATATTGTCTGACAGAATATTCATCACGCCATACTATAGACAAAGTAATGGATTACAACCGGCATTTCTCATAACGAAAAGATATGTGTTATGCCGTAGCGTTTTCAGCGACTGTTTGTGTAATATTGTGACACTGCGTACCACTATAGTGAACAACACACCCCGAGGTTTCAGATGCTTATTCGTCACGCCACTAAAGAGGATTGCGCCGCTATCGGCGAGATCTATAACCACGCCGTACTGCATACCGCCGCCATCTGGAACGACACCACCGTGGACACCGATAACCGCATCGCCTGGTTCGAGGCGCGCCAGCTGATGGGCTATCCGGTGCTGGTCAGCGAGCATGATGGCGTGGTCACGGGATATGCCTCTTTCGGCGACTGGCGCGCCTTTGACGGGTTCCGTCATACGGTTGAGCATTCGGTGTATGTGCATCCGGATCATCAGGGCAAAGGCATCGGGCGGGCGCTGATGGAACAGCTGATTGTTGAGGCCCGACGCATCGGCAAGCACGTGATGGTGGCCGGGATCGAAGCGCAGAATCATGCCTCTGTTCATCTGCATGAGACGTTAGGTTTTGTCACCACTGGCCAGATGCCGCAGGTGGGGACTAAGTTTGGCCGCTGGCTGGATCTGACCTTTATGCAGCTTCAGCTCGATGAGCGCAGCGAACCGGATAACATCGGATGAACCAGACCCTGACGCTGGTATTTCTGGTGGCGGCGGGCATTGGGTTGGTGGTGCAGAATACCCTGATGGTACGCATCACCCAGACCTCAAGCACTATTCTTATCGCCATGCTGCTCAACTCGCTGGTGGGGATCGTCTTGTTTGTCTCGATTTTGCTGATTAAAAACGGCGTCGCCGGGTTCAGCGAGCTGGTTCACACCGTGCGCTGGTGGACCTTAATTCCCGGCCTGCTGGGCTCATTTTTTGTCTTCGCCAGCATCAGCGGCTATCAGTATGTCGGGGCCGCGACGACCATCGCCGTGCTGGTTGCCAGCCAGTTAATCGGGGGTCTGGTGATGGATGTGGTGCGCAGTCAGGGGGTGCCGCTCAAGGCCCTGATCGGCCCGGTATGCGGCGCGGTGCTGCTGGTGGTTGGCGCCTGGCTGGTGGCCAGACGCCAGTTCTGAATCAGAGGATCACCCCGCCTTTGGTCAGGCTGTCATGGCGGGCCTCCTGGTCCTCTTTGTACTGTTTACCGTGGTGAGCGATGGCGTTACGCAGGCGCTGCTGCTGGGTATAGCGATCTTCACGGGTTAACTCGCTATCCTCGCTAAGCTCGATCAGCAGTTCATTCATATGTGCAATCACGCTTTCGGCTATCGTCGCGTCAACGCGGGCGGTAACATCCTCTAAATGTGACATTGTCACTCCTTCTCAGCTTGCCCGGCGGCGCTACGCTTGCCGGGCCTACGGGTGCCATAAGCAGGCCGGGTAAGGCGCAGCCGCCACCGGGCGCTCTGTCAGTTTACTTTCGCCTTCGAGAAATCACTTCCCATCAGGCTCACGCTGTATCCGCTAATATTGCTGCGGGTAGCAAAGAAGGTTTTGCCGTTGGCCAGCGCAATCCACGGTGCCTGCTGATAGAAGATCTCCTGCGCCTGGTTGTAGAGCTTCGCACGCGCGGCGGGATCGCTGGTGAGCTTCGCCTTCTGCACCAGGTCATCATAGCCCTTGTCGCACCAGCGTGCAGCATTGGAGCCGGTTTTGATGCTGTCGCACCCCAGCAGCACGTCGGCAAAGTTATCCGGGTCGCCGTTATCCGACATCCAGCCAAACAGGGCGCTGTCGTGCTCGCCTTTACGCATGCCGGAGAGGTATTCGCCCCACTCATAGGAGACGATTTTCGCTTTAACACCCACCTTCGCCCAGTCGCTCTGGATCATCTCCGCAATGCGGCGCGAGTTTGGGTTGTAAGGGCGTTGTACCGGCATCGACCAGAGGGTCACTTCCGCGCCCTGCTCCAGCCCCGCCTGTTTCAGCAGCGCTTTCGCTTTTTCCGGATCGTAGCTGTAGTCCTGCACATCTTTATTAAAGCCCATCATATTCGGCGGGATCGGCGATTTTGCCACCGTGCCGGAGCCCATAAATACCGCGTTGATAATGGCCTTTTTGTCGGTGGCGTAGTTCAGGGCCTGGCGCACCAGCACGTTATCAAACGGTTTTTTCTCGGTGTTAAACGCCAGATAGCCGACGTTCAGCGCATCGACGCTGTGCAGGGTCAGGTCTTTGTTCTTCTTGATCACCTCAAACTGCACCGGCGATGGGGCAGGAATAATCTGGCACTCGTTGGTTTGCAGCTTGGCGAGGCGGGTTTCGACGTTCGGGGTGATGGAGAAGATCAGGTGTTTGGTCGGCACCGCGCCATCCCAGTAGTTCGGATTGGCGATATAGCGGATAAGGGAGTCAACCTTATACTGCTGGAGCACGTACGGTCCGGTGCCGATCGGCCAGGTATCGACATTTTCCGGGGTGCCTTTTTTCAGCATCGCGTCGGCATATTCCGCCGACAGGATCGAGGCGAAGTCCATCCCCCAGTCGGCGAGGAAGGCGGCGTTCGGTTCGCTCAGCACAAACTGCACGTGGTTGTCGTCGATCTTCTTCACCTCCTGGATCAGCTTATCCAGGCCGACGTCGTTAAAGTATTCGTAGTTGCCCTGAGAGACGTTGTGGTATGGATGGTTAGGGTCTTTCTGACGCATTACCGAGAAAATAACGTCATCGGCGTTAAAATCGCGGGTCGGTTTAAAGAATTTGTTGCTGTTGAACTTCACCCCTTTGCGCAGGGTAAAAGTATAGGTTTTGCCATCCGGCGAAATGGTCCAGGATTCAGCCAGTGAAGGCACCGGGGTATTTTTGACCGGATCGAAGTTAATCAGGCGGTTATAGAGCACCTGTGAGCTGGCAACGAAGCTCGGGCCGGAGCTGGCGATCTGCGGGTTAAACGACTCCGGTGACGCTTCAGAGCAGTAGATAATGGTATCGTTATTGGCCGCCCATGCGGCACCCGCTGGCAGTAATGCGCTTAACGCCAGCGCAAGAAGAGTTTTCCCTGTAGACATGTTAATTACCTGTTTGGTTTTATTATATAGAACGATAATAACAGCACAGCACCTGCCCACAGGCAAATAACGAAACACTATCAGGTTATTCTAAAGCAGTTATTTCCGCTGATTTTCCCGCCAATCGCCAGACGGCGATTTGCCTTAAGGTACATTCAACGTCAAGCACTTTCGACCGCCGCAATGCTGCAAGAAATCGCCCCTTTTGCCGTCTCTTCTGCCGTTTGTTTGCCGGCAGATTTCGTAAAGTAGACGCGTGAAAAAGTCTATGGGACCAAATCGTGGCAAAAACCCTTTTACGCAGCGGCAATCTGGATGATTTTCAGGCCGTTGGCGGCGGCGGACAGGCCGTTTTTGAATCAGCATTGCAAATCCGTGAGGCGCTGCGTCTGCGCAAACAGCAAGCCATTGTCGATTGCCTTGCCATTCCGCAGGTCAATGACGAGGGCGACCGGGTGGACTGGTACTCACCGGTTGAGGGCGCCGTTAAAAGCTGGAAAGCCGCCGATGAAGATGCGCGTTTTCGGGCGCTGCGCCTGCTGGAAGGCACCCTGTCGAGTGTCGAATCCCTGAGCAAAAAATCGCTTCAGTCGCCAAAAACCGCCCAGCAGCTGTTTGGTTCCCTGCTTTCCAAAGCATTTCAGTTCCCCGGTGAAAACTTCCTCTTCCTGGTTGATGGCAAGCCGGTGATCACCTTCTGGGGTTTTGTGAACCTCAATGAAAACGCGCGGGAGGATATTCTCGACTGCCTGCGCGCCTCGCTGCTGCCGGACCCGATGCCCGCGCCGGTGGCTGAGCCCGACCCCGAGCCTGAAACGGCCCCGGCCATCGTTTTCGAAAAAGCCGATGAACCGCTGGTTGCCGCCCCGGCGACGGTGAAGATCACCGCCAATGACCTCTACGAAGCGCAGTCCGCGCCGGTAATGAGCGCCAGCGAGCCAGAGCCAAAACCGGAGCCTGCCGCGCCGGTGGTGCAGGCGAAAAAACGTCGCGTTCCGCTGTGGCCGCTGCCGGTTGCCGCCGTGGTGGTGGCCGCCGTTGCCGCCCCGCTGCTGTGGCCGAAACAGGCACCTGTCGCCGAGCCGGTCAAAACCGCTGTTGCTGCCCCGGTGGCGATTGAGCCCAAACCCGTTGCCGCGGTTGAGCCTCTGCCACTGAATCTGCCGCTGCATCAGGCTGAAGTGGTGGCCGTTAAAGCCGAAGAGCCAGCCCCTGCGGAACCGGTGGTGATTGCCGCCATCCCGAAAGATGCGCTGGTCATGGACGCCGGGCAGGTGAAAGCCGGTTCAACCCGTTTTCTCAACGGTAGCTGGCGGGTCATGCTGGATGTCACCGATCCGATCACCGGCAAGCCGCCTTCACTGCGCTATCAAATCCAGAACAACAAAGGCACTGCCCGCGTGGTGCACGGCGACAACGTGGTCTGCCGCGTGGAGGTCTTCTCCGGGCTGCACAGCAACGGCGAGCTGCTGATCAAAACCCGGGGCCATGCCCGCTGCGCTGACGGCTCGCGCTACCCGATGCCGGAAATTACCTGTAAGGCCGGCACCAGTGATGTGGCGGAATGCAGCGCGCGCTACGACGCGAAGACCGTGGTTCCATTGACATTCAGGAAGGCAGGTGCGTGATCCTATGCTGGTAAACCTTTGCGACTACAAACAGAGCGTGACGCTGATTGCGAACAGCGGCGTACAGTTTCTTGATTTTGGCCTGACGCCGCAGGACTCCGCCCAGAGCGGGCGGTTTGTGCGTAAAACCGCAAACGGCCCCCTGCTGCGCCTCGATTTTGATCTGGTGAATGGCCGCTATACCCTGCCCGCCACCAACGGCGGACAGCCAGAAGTGGTGAAACCCGAAAGCACCATTCCGCTTCAGCAGTCGCTGGCGGTGCTCGACGGTGTCTGGCTGCCGGTGCCGTTCCTGCGCTTTAACCCACCGCGCACCTTCGTTGAAGGCCCGGACAACTGGGCCCGCGTGCAGGTGCGTAAGCTGGAGACCCCGGACAACGCCGGAAACAGCCACCGCGTGACCCTGGCGCTGGACAGCCAGATCGCCGCCCACGCCACCAGCGCCCTGTCGCCGGTGGAGAACGACATTCTCAACGGCACCCGTTTCGCGTTGGCCTGGCGCGACGACGAGGTGGCGAACTTCCTCGACCAGACCTGGATTGACGGCTGGCTGCGGGAAGCCTTCACCCAGTACGCCACCGGCGTGGAGAACCGCGCCGAGCGCGATTTACAGCTGGCGATGCGCAATTTTGAATACCAGGCGCACTGGCTGAACATTCTGGCGATGCTGGGGGAACAGCTCACGGTGCCGGAAGTCAAATTTGTCACCCACACTCTCAGCACCCCGGCTATCCCGGTGGATCTGATCCTCGATGTCGGCAACACCCATACCTGCGGGGTGATCATTGAAGATCACGGCGACGCCAACGACGGACTGCGCCAGACCGCCGAGCTACAGGTGCGCTCGTTAAGCGAGCCGCAGTTCCTCAACGAACCGCTGTTTACCAGCCGCCTGGAGTTTTCCGAAGCCCGCTTCGGCAAGCAGCACTTCTCGGTGGAGAGCGGCCGCGAAGACGCCTTTGTCTGGCCCTCTATCGTGCGCGTCGGCGACGAGGCGCGCAAGCTGGCGACCCAGCGGCTGGGCACCGAAGGCAACAGCGGTATCTCCAGCCCGCGCCGCTATCTGTGGGATGAAACCCCGGTGGTACAGGACTGGCGTTTCAGCCAGATGAACAGCAAAACCCAGCGCGAACCGCTGGCGACCGCCTTCCCGCTGATGAACCTGATGAACGATGACGGCCAGCCGCTGTTCACCCTGCCGCAGGATGAACGTCTGCCGGTCTTCTCCCCGCAGTACAGCCGTAGCACCCTGATGACCCACATGCTCTGCGAGCTGCTGGCGCAGGCGCTGGGGCAGATCAACAGCGTCGCCACCCGTCTGCGTCTGGGCTTCCCGGCGTCACCGCGCCAGCTGCGCACCCTGATCCTCACCCTGCCGTCGGCGATGCCGAAGCAGGAGCGCGAGATTTTCCGCCGCCGTATGTTTGAAGCCATCGCCATCGTCTGGAAAGCGATGGGCTGGCACCCGCAGGATGAGGACTTCTCCAGCCGTAAACAGCAGGAGAAAAGCGTGGTGCCGGTGCCGGAAATCCAGATGGAGTGGGATGAGGCCAGCTGCGGCCAGTTAGTGTGGCTCTATAACGAGGCCATCTCCCATTACAACGGTCAGACCGAAGCCTTTTTCGCCGCCCTTGCCCGCCCGGATCGCGAGCCGGAGCCGGGCTGTCAGCCGGGCCGGGCCCTGCGCGTCGCCTCGATTGATATCGGCGGTGGCACCACCGATATGGCCATCACCCATTACCAGCTCGACGACGGTTCGGGCAGTAACGTCAAGATCACCCCGCAGCTGCTGTTCCGCGAAGGCTTTAAGATCGCAGGGGATGACACGCTGCTGGATGTGATCCAGCGCTACGTGCTGCCCGCCCTGCAAACCCAGCTGCAGAAATCGGGCATTGCCGACGCGTCTCTGCTGATGGCCTCGCTGTTTGGCGACTCCGGGCGCATCGACACCCAGGCAGTGCTGCGCCAGCAGACGGCTTTACAGCTGTTTATGCCGATTGGTCATGCGATCCTCGCCGCCTGGGAAGCCAGCGACGTTGACGATCCCCTCGACGGACTGCACGCCACCTTTGGCGATCTGCTGACCCGCAAGCCGACGCGCAACGTGATGAACTACCTGCAACAGGCCATCGAGCACGCCCTGCCAGCCGGGTCGGCACCGTTCGACCTGTTTGCCGTCCCGCTGCACGTTAATTTCCGCGAAATGCAGGACGCGATGCTGGCCGGACACTTTACCCTGGCAGCACCGCTGCATGCGGTGGCAGAGGCGATCTCCCACTATGCCTGCGATATTCTGCTGATCACCGGGCGTCCTGGCTGTCTGCCTGGCGTTCAGGCGCTGATCCGCCATCTGCAGCCGGTGCCGGTCAGCCGGATGGTGTGGCTGGACAAATACCGGGTACATGAGTGGTATCCGTTCAGCCAGCAGGGGCGCATTGGCAATCCGAAATCCACCGCGGCGGTTGGGGCGATGCTCTGTAGCCTGGCGCTGGATCTGCGCCTGCCGCGCTTTAACTTTAAGGCGGCCGATATCGGCGCTTACTCCACGGTGCGCTACCTCGGGGTACTGGATAACACGGTAAATACCCTGCGCGAGGAGAACGTCTGGTATCAGGATATCGACCTCGACAAGCCGGGGGCGAAGCTGGATACACGCCTGCACTTCCCGCTGCGCGGCAATGTGACGCTGGGCTTCCGTCAGCTGGCGAACGCCCGCTGGCCTGCCACCCCGCTCTATACCCTGAGCATTAACTCGGCGGAGCTGGCGAAATCCATTGCCGGAGACGGGGTGCTTAACGTGCGCCTGAAGCTCTGCGGCGGCAATAAACAGGATGGTCCGGAAGCCTTTGAGCTGAGCGATGCCTGGCTGCAGGACGGTACGCCGGTCCCGGCCGATGCCCTGACCTTTAAACTGAATACTCTGGCCGATCGCCGACACAGCGGTAGCCATTACTGGATCGACAGCGGGAGCGTATACCTGAAATGAGAGCCACGACGACCACGACTCAGGCATTAATCGGGTGGATCAACGCAACGCGTCAGCACGCCCCGCTCCTCGACAATGACGCCGATGCCCTGCTGGCGAGACTGGCGGTTGCCGACGCGCGGGAAAAGGCTATTCAGCGGGCGCTGAGCGCCGGGAGCACCATCGGGTTATATGGTCACTCCCAGGCGGCGAAAGCCCACCTGCTCGCCACCCTGTGCGGCAGCGACAATCAGCGAATGAACGTGATTGTCGGCCAGCGAACCTTTGACTACTTTTCGCACATCAATCCCGGCCACGCCCTGACCAACATGGCGTTGCGCTTTACCCCCACCGCAACGGAGGTGGCCGATGACGCGTTTCCGCTGCGCCTGAGCCTGCTCACCGAAGCTGAACTGGTGCAGGTGTTTCTGGCCCGCGCCACGCTCCCGGCGGTGGATAAATCCGTTATCGAGGCGCGTCTGGAGAAATGGCGCGCCCTGCGCCAGCCTCAGAGCGTACCGGGGATCACCGCCGCCGACGTCGGCACTATCGCCCGCTACTGGCGCGACACGGTGCCCGCCGCCGCCCAGCAGATGGACGATGCCCTGTGGCATCAGTTTGCCCTGCTGCTGCCGTCGCTGGATTTGAGTACCCGCGCAAGCGTCTGGTCCTTACTGTGGGGCGAACAGCAGGAGCTGACCCAGCAGTGGCTCAAGCTGGCGCAAATTCTGCACCAGACCAGCCACGCCCAGGCGCTGGCCGCGCCGCTGAGCCTGCTGGTGGATAATTTTGGCCTGCCGACCGAAGGGTTCCTCACCCGGGGTGATATCGCCCTGCCGGAGGTCCAGCAGGCGGTACTGCACCCGCTGCACAACGGCGAGCTGCTTAACGCCATCAGCATCCCGCTGGACGTGCTGGCCCTGCTCACCCGGGAGCTGATCCTGCCGGTAGAAAATAGCGCGCTGGCCGGAGTGGATATTATTGATATTCCGGCCCCGTCAGCGCAGCCCGATTCACCGCTGGCCCAGGCGAAACTGCAGTGGCTGCTGGAGCACTATCGCCAGCAGCTGCAGCCAGATGTCCTGGTGATCTGCAATGCCACCGCCCATCACGGCCAGACCGCCCGCACCGCGAAAATGTTGCTTAACTGGGTGAAAGCGACCCAGCCGGGCGACGATGCCGCCCTGCCAGGGCTGGTGTGGGCGATTACGCCCCAGGATGCGCGCTTTACCCGCCGTTCCAATCTCGACGAAGCGGTGCAACAGCTGCTCGGCAAACCCGGCCAGCACTGGGGAACGTTGCAGGCGCTGGACAGCAGCAGTATGCAGCGGGTGATTGAGTGGTTATCCCAGGCGACGCTGCCCGCCCAGCGCGAGACGCGTTTGCAGGGGTTACGCCAGCAGCATCAGCGGGAACTGCATCAGCTGATGCGGGGGTATCTGGCCCCGCTGACTCAGGATCCTGACGCCCAGCGCGGCACCGCCGAAGCGATGGTGCGTGCCCTGCAGGGGAGCGCCGCCCGTCACGGCGAGCTGCTGGAGGGATTACTCCCGCCGCTGCGCGCCTTTGAGACGCTGCTCGCCGTGCAGCAGCCGCGCGAAGAGCAGGTTAACGGCCTGTTTACCGATACCATCGACCTGTTTGCCGACAGCGCCCAGGATAGCGATGAAATGTTGCAGCCGACGGACAAAGCGCGTCTGGCCCATCAGGTGTGGATCAACCATCTGCGCCAGTGGAGCCGGGATGAAGCCGTCGCCAGCCGTCTGGGGCTGGATACCGCGATCCTGCAGCAGATTGGCGATGTGCTGGTGATTGCCAGCTATCGTCTGAATCTGCTGGCGCAGCTGAAAAAGATTGTTGATACCGATAAAAGCAGCGCTGCACAGCTGCATGCCGCACTCGGCAATTTTGTGGGATGGGTCGGCTACGCTCAGACCCCGGCTTCCGCCCGCCCGGCCAGCCGCATCCGCAAAGGGCAGCCGGTGTTTGTCACGCCTGTGGTTAACAGCACTGCGCCACGCTTGACCCGTCTGGGAGAGCAGCCGGTGCATGCAGCCACGGCCTATGTCTATGACTGGCTGGTGGCGCTCTATACCCAGGCGATTGATAACATCGGGTATCAGCATCCGCATGATATTACCCATGACGATCGCAGAGCGTTGCAGGCCTTGCTCGCCTGATACGGTGCAAGCATCTTAGCCGGTAAGACACGGTACAGGAGCGGTCTGTACCCCTCTAATCCACCATTCTCTCGGTGGGCTGAGGGGAATATGCGGCAGTGGCGGTGGTTCCGTTCACCATACTTTCCTTGCTTCTCTGTAAACCGCGTCACCCGTGAACGTGTTAAGGGGGCTATCGCCGCCCCCTTAACAATCCCGGCTCCCGGCAAGAAAATCGCCGCTTCGCGGTGGCCCTCAGCTTATTCCTTCAGGCTTTCGGGTCCGGTTTTGTAGGCCGGGTAAGGCGAAGCCGCCTCCCGGCAGTGTTGCGCCGGACGGCACTGCGTTTGCCCGGCCTACAAACAGTGGTTAACAGCCCTGCGCCACGCTTAACCCGTCAGGGAGAGCAGCCGCATGATATTACCCATGACGATCGCAGAGCGTTGCAGATCTTGTTAGTCTGAAACAGACGTTTGATGGAACTACCCTGCTACCCTGCTACCCTGCGGCTCGTCATAGACGGATCGCTATTCCTGATGCATACAGTCGAACAACGCCTTCGCCAGCGCTGACGGGTTCTCCCACGACATCGAATGTCCAGCATCAGGGATCATTTTCACTGCGACACCCTGCTGGCGCATCTCATCCAGATCGGTATCCGGCAGCGAAAGCTCGCCAAAAATCAGCCATATCGGGCAACTCAGCTGCAAATAGCGCTCGCTCCAGCTGGGCTGTACCCCATTAACCAGGCTCGTTGCTCCGCGCCACACTGCCCAGGGGGCAGTGCTTTGGAGGCAACCCTTTCAGGGGGAGGTTTCCGCCGACAGGATGGCCTGATAACCGGCACTGACAAACTCCTCCCCCGTCTGAGCAGCGATACCCCGGCTGAACATGCCTCCGCCAGCATGAAAATTGGGTTCAGACACGATCAACCCTGACAGACGATCCCCGGCCAGTTCAGCCGTTTCTATTGCTATGCTGCCGCCCATGCTGTGGCCATATAACCAGAATGAGGTTAGGGCTAAATGGTTGAGCAGTTCGATGACCACCTGCGCCTGCGCTGAGGTCTGATAGGTATAAGCTTCCGGTTTATCACTGTAACCACTACCGGGGAGATCGATAAGAATAGCCCGGCGGGAGCCGAACTGAGGGTCGCAAACTATCCGGGGATACTCGTAGGAAGAGGCGCAGCCGAGACCGTGGATGAAGACCAGCGGTTCCCCCTTCCCGGGCAGTTCCTGCCAACGCACCAGGCAACGGGCCTGTTGCGAATAAAAGCTGTTCATAAGCACTCCTTTTCAGACGACTGTGTTTTTATACAGCTCATCAAAGAGGAATGCTATCGCCGTAACGTAAAACGGGGGGCGTTGTCAGAAAAGCGAAATCAGCAGCGCAACCGGAAAACTCATCGGCCAGGTGGAGCCCACCAGAAAGGCGCTCAGGAAGCGGATACGTTTGCGATCTTTAGAGAGAAACCAGGTGATAAGCGCGCTGATGGCCGCCATGACGGCGTAAAACATTAACATCTTTTGATACAACGTCATTTCAAATACCCAATGTGCTGTTCAATAACCGCGCGCAATATGCGACATATGTTGATATGGATCAAGTATTTTTGTTACACATTATCCACAGTTTATGCGTGGTAATAACAGTTAGGTATATCTTGCTACAACTTTTTGGCGGGAGCTGGCGGGACAAACGCTGACCAGGACCGCATTTTGCGGCCCTGGAAGTCCGGTTCTACTTCTTAACCGGTTGAGGCTTTTTGTTACCCGAATCGGGTACTTTGCGGGATTTGTCTTTATCGACTTGTAGCATCAGACTCTCCTTTGTGGCCTTCGGCGTAGATAAGTATAGCCTGGAAAAAGACCCCCCTTTAAAGTTGCATTTTAAATGCAATTTATGATACAAAATAGCCATCACCCGAGCTGTAATGACCTCATCCACAGGGAGGACGTTATGCTGCGTATTCCGCAACACTCTATACACACCCGTTCCACACCGTTCTGGAACAAAGAGACTGCCCCACCGGCCCTTTTCAGGCGCCATCTGGATACCGGCACCCGTCCCGGCGTTTATCCGCGTCTTAGCGTGATGCAGGGTGCCGTGCGTTATCTGGGTTATACCGATGAAACGTCACCCGATCCGGACACCACATTGATCATTGAAAGCGGCCATTTTGCTGTTTTCCCGCCTGAACGCTGGCATCACATCGAGCTGATGAGTGACGATACCCTCTTTAATATCGATTTTTTTGTTGAACCCGAGGTTCTAAAATTTGCCGGGCGTTCTCACGCCTGAGGAGCTAACGATGTTACGTATTCCTGCCAATTTTGTGCATACCCGTGCTACTCCCTTCTGGACTAAAGAGACTGCACCTGCCGCGCTTTTCACCCATCACAACACCAAAGCAGGCGTCTATGGCCGTCTCTCCGTGATGCAGGGCGCCGTAAAATATTTTGGATTTCCGGACGGCGACGCCACCGAACCTGATATGGAGCTGTTGATTGAAGCCGGAAGTTTCGGTATTTCCCCGCCGCAAAAATGGCATCGCATCGAACTCATGACCGAGGACACCGTGTTCAATATCGACTTTTTTGCCGACCCTGAGGTGACGCTGAATGGCGCAGGCTTGGGTAAAGTCGTTAATACTCACAAGGAGTAACGTCATGGGCAAAGCAACGTATACCGTTACCGTCACCAATAACAGCAATGGGGTGTCGGTGGATTACGAGACGGATGCCCCCATGGAGCTGCTCATCCCGGATGTCGCTGCCGACGTGGTGAAAGAGCTGGTGAACACCGTGCGCGCCTACGACACGGAAAACGAGCACGAGGTGTGCGGCTGGTAGATTACCTCGCCGCCCCTTCTTACATTTTGAGCAGTTCAAGCACCGTTTGCGGCACCTGATTCGCCATTTTCAGGGCCGCATTCTGGCTCTGCGCCAGGATCTGCGCCCGGGCAAGCTGGCTGGCCTCGGCGGCATAGTCGGCATCCTGGATGCGGCTGCGGGCGGCCTGCATCGCCACACCCTGCTGTGAAAGCACCGCTTTGCTGGATTCAAACCGGTTCATCATCGCGCCGTACTGCCCACGATAGCTGCTCACTTTCTCCAGCGCGGCATCCAGTAATCCCATACATTTTCTGGCGCCCGCCTCGGAGGCCATATCACTATTTTCCAGCTGCAGCGTCTTTAAATCTGTCGGGGTCGGCTCGATGGTGGTGGTTTGCATCTGCTCCCCAAAATTGGCGCTGGTCACCACCTCTATGGGACGGCTCTGCTTCGGCGGAACCGCCGGGGTCATTGTCGGCGTCGGCAAGGTTCCCCAGGTAATGTTGCTGGTAAAGGAGCCGCTCCCCACTACCATCACCAGCAGATCTTCGGTGACGGTATCCAGCGTCATGCGTTCGATGCGGTTCGAACCGTTAGCCCCGTCGTTCCAAGCGCCAATCGCTTTATCTTCATAGCGATCGCCATCGCCGCTGTAGGTAATGGTCATCCCGTTATAGTTAAGCGATTCCCCGCTGAGGCTCCAGCTCGGGCCGCCCTCAATTAGCTGGCTATCGTCATAGACCGCCCCGCTGCTAAAACCGTTTTTAGCCGTCAGTACCGATGCGGTGGCTTTGGTGCCATCAGTGATGCCGCGGCTGACCCAGGTATAATCCGCATCAGGGCCGGATAAAGGTGTCCCGGCGAGATGTTTTCCATCCCGGGTAAATAACTGTAGATCGTCATCCAGACCCAGCGAATCAATGGTAATGGTGATATTCGTCGACCCGGCCGGAATATAGGCCAGCGGAATAATTCCAGAACTGAATGAATAATCGGTTCCGGCTAGCGGGAATTTGTTGTTTAACGGCGGTACGTCGCCGATTAATTGCGGCGGTAATACCGGCTTATCGGTCGCCAGCGGATATTGACCGAAGATCTCAGTCTGCTCCGAGACCTGGATAATGGTCGCCAGGATCTGCTGATACTCCTGGTTGATACTCTCCCGGTCAGACGGCGACAGGGTGCCGTTCGCCGCCTGGATCGCCAGGCTTTTGGCTTTAATCAGCATATTCCCGATATCGCTCAGGCTCCCTTCCGCCGTCTGCGCCAGGCTTATGGCGTCATCGAGCCCGCGGGAGATAACGCTATCCGCATTGATATTTGAAAACATCCGGTTGGCAATGGCCTGCCCGGCCGCGTCATCCTTCGCGCTATTGATACGCAAGCCGGATGACAGGCGTTCAATGGTTTGAGAAAGCATCGTCGTGTTTGCTTTCCGGGACTTAAGCGAGAGCCCGGCAATCTCGTTATGATTAATTGCAAGCATGATGAACAGGGCCGTTTGTCTGGTCTGACTACTCTATCGGCCCGCTAAAAATTTTATTTAGGAAATATTTTATAAAACCAAACGATATATTTTCCCCCTGAGATAAGGGGCAGCAAAATATATTTCTAAGTTAATGTATTCAATAAAATATATTATTGCGCGCCGGTTACCGTGCAGTAACCGGCGCTGGGCACAGATCAGTGCTTAAACATGATGTGCGGGATATTTTTTATGTTCTGAGCTGAAGTAAGGTAAAAGCAGGCACAAACCAAAGCATTAGCGCAAGACGAATCACGGCCTTCGACGGTTTTGAGTTGTTTTGCGCTAATTTTTTGCCCCAACCATGCCCCAATGCCCCATTCACACCACCCTGTCGTCTTCGATCGCACTGTTAATGAAGTACGTCACCCGCCCCAACACTTCCACCTCTTCCGCCGCCTCACCCTCGATCGCTTCACCATCATCTGTGATCAATGCCCTACCCATTACCCGGGCAAACTGAGTCCGGCCGCCGGACAAAATCAGCAGAACCTGATTCTGTACCAACCTGGTGCACGGCTCGATGACCGCAAAGCCAGACGAGGTTTCCAGGATGCGGCTGTCCATGCCTATGCCGCAGATACGTTCCGGCGTTAACCGCTGCTCTACGTAGTCGCCTGCCGGTGAAGGAAAGCCCATCAGTGCACCCTCCCCATGTTGCGCAGGATCCAGTAGTGATTGTCGGTTCCGTCGGTCGTCTTATCCGTGAAATCTGGCTGGTAGCGCTCTATCCACTCGTTGGCATCGGCCCGGCTGAAATGCCAGTGGACCTTTGCCAGTTCGCGGATAAAGTCTTCTGTGCGTAAGCACCGGTAGCCCTTGGGGTTTAGCTGTATTGCGGCCACAAATGCGGCGTGAATGTCGTGACGGCGGGGCATGATCTGCACTCCTTATACTGTTTTTATATACAGTAGTTTTAAAGGGGGTGCAGATCAATGAGGCGATACCTATCAATAATCCCGGCTGGCGTTACACCTGGCCAAGGTCCTCTACGCTTTCCTGATCATTCAGCAAGGTAATGGCAACAGCAATTGAGGAGAGGATGGTTTTGATTTCTATGGTGTTCATCCCTTCCTTTTCCCGGACGTACTCGCATAATTTATCGACGTCAAATATTTCTCTGATGTTTGTATATTCGGCGGCTCTTTCAAGCAAGTGCACGATTTCTTCTCGCTGACCTTCGACAAATTGAGCCTGCCATGCTTGCACAGACCTTGGCGTGAATTTAACCCCGCTATCATAAGGAGCATCTGCGATATCAAGGCCAAATCTACCCTGCAATGATTTATCCCATGTCGCATTCAAAAATGGCAGAGAAACTAATTCAGGAGCCAGCTTTGCCATGACGCTGTAGTGGAACAATTCTTTGTTCCTGGCCTCCGGGCTGAGCTTGAATACCAAACGCGCAACTTTAGGAGAGAGAAGTGGCATAAGTTTAATTCTGCCTGTGACGTTCTGAGCAAGAGGGCCGTTCCAATTGGAAAGACGGTTTTCTACGAAGAACTTCTCAGGTAAAACATCAAACCTTACAGATTTAACATTCTCCTCAAGCCAGCCGTAGAACCAACCTATTTGAGCGTTTTTATACAAACTGGAGAGGATGTTTAATGGATCCATCTTCTGATGGTAGTTTATGAACTTAGAAAGAATTACATCTTTATTATCCATAAAGGACAGATTCTTAAACTGCTTGGCGTGTCCGCCCGGGCCGCGATATAGCTCGCCGCCAAAGCCAGTCATGTCAGAGGTTATATTTTTGATGGTGCGCTCAGCTGTTGCCCCATCCCATGGGCAAATATAACTTTCCATTCTGTAGGAATGCCAGTTCAGTTTTTCCCATGAATTAGCAAAATCCTGAGCTTTAACTTGTGGGGTCTTGACGTTAGCGACGTGCTTAACGCCAATTTTGCTGGCGATGTTCTGTGCGCAGCTTATCTCCGGGCTGCCTTCCGGGCCGTTCGTAAATGTGGTGATCCTGTCCTTGAACCCTGCACCCAATGCCAGCGCAAGGACAAGGCGAGAGTCCTTACCACCAGTGAGTGATAAACGGAGTTCGCCGTGAATGTTTTCACTCGCAGCCTTAAAGTTTTTCACCAACTCATCTACTATCAAATCCCAATCATCACCTGAGAGGTCATTCAGATACTGAGTATCGTCATTTGAAGGCCATATCTGATTCTTAAATTTATTGATGTTTACTGTTGTTGAACCAAGTGGTGACTTTAAATAGCTACCCGCTGTAATTGAATACACGCCTTCAAAAGGTGACTCATTGCCAAATATATTGGCATGCCCAATTAACCAGCTCAAAGAAGAAAGATTATATTTACTATTCCCGCGCAGTTCATGCAATGCAGATGCCCGGTTACTTACGCAAGTTACGCCATCAATTATTGTGTAATAAATAGGACAGGTGCCTGAGAAATCGCCGAAAGCAAGGAGGCCATTCTTGGAGGTTATTGAAACGAAGTTGTAAGACCCGGAAATATTGTCAAACATGTATTCCGCATCGTTTTTTGTGGAGGCATCAAGTGCGGAATCTGAAACATCATAGCTATCACCCATCCTTAAAACAGGGCCATTTATCAAGCATACGCCGCTTTGCTTAGATGTTATTCTTTTTGATATCTCACCATCCGCATTACCACAAGCAACATAAGCCCAGGATCCGCCTCCTGAGATTTTATTAACCGACTCTGCTGGCTTAAATGTTAAATTCCCTTTCAGAGCTTCCTGCGCAGTCTCATATAACTTTTTGACAGATTCGCTTTTTCCATTTAAAACAATAAAGTTTATCATTTAATTCCCGCGCAAGATAATTGACAATATTTAAAGTTGATAACCATCTGATAACAGACTAAACAACTACGATTGTGCAATACTTGGTATGCCGGATCAATGATTTATGTTTGGTTTTGGGGTCGAGCCACTAATTTTTATACCAGTAACGCTTTTTTAAATGCGAAACTGAGGATGCTCCCATGCCGCAAAGGATGTGAAAATGATGCATGGAAAGCATCCTCTTTTTTCGTCTTAATAAGGCTATCGAGGTGTTGCAATACTACTTTGTTTCGAGGTCAACGACGCGATTAGTAAGGGCTTCAAGTTGCGTTAATAATCTCTGATGATTACGGCGATGAAGAGCGGCCTCCATCACCAATGCTTCCTCATAGCGAATGCCATATCGCTCACCGACAACATACGACTCTGCAACCATTTTTTCATGCGCAGGTTCCTTTATGTGCCACAGTTCAGGACTAACTTCCCGTCCATCACCATCATAAACAGCAGGAACCCGCTCATAGACTGGCGCGACTGACTCGTACACTGCAGGAATTGTTTCCTCAGGGTCATAGCAGAAGAAAGCAAACCGACGGGGATCAAGTCCGTGCCGCATGAAGGCTTCCTGCGCACGCTGAGCAATAATGCCGACATGCCACCGGGCGCCATCATCGCCTTTAGCCTCAATCCTGTCGATAAACTGGAATTGCACAAAATCAACTTCCGCCCAAGCATCGAGAATGTCATCGGCATAAGGCATCTGCATCAGCCGCTCGTCTGATGTGACAACAAAATCAAGAGAGCCCCTCGCCAGCATCACTGGTCGTGATTTTTGCCGCTCGTCGGACGTAACCGTAAATGTCGTCTGGGTATAGCCTCCAGCCCATGGAGCGGAAGATGACCCCACATTATAAGTGTTACCTGCTGCAGGGGTTACTGATCCGGTGATTATTAGCGGGGCGAGGATGCTGCTGCTTGTGGGCCCAAACCGTGCTATCTCAGTGCCGGCGGATACTTCCGTGGAATTAACATAGAGCCGCACTCCGTTTTTACTGAGGACGGTGGTTGCTGCCCAGTTACCCGAACTATCCTTGAATGTCCCTAAACCCGCCTGGAAGTTTGTGGATCCCGGACCATGAATGCCCGAGATGACGTTCTGATTGGTAGCGAGACCACCGAATGGGTTGGTGACATTTTCGAGATACAGGCCAATCACTGTGACCGGCCCGGCGTTTGCTCCATTACTGGTCAGCCCGTTCGTGCAATCTTTCAGGGTCAGACTGGTAAAACGCTGATGTTTGCGGGTTGTTACAACGGCAGTAGTTGCATCAACTACCGACATATTTGTGACTGAACAGCCCTCTGCATCACCATAGTTACGATCATTGCCATTGGAACCATTTGTCGCAGAATACGCGGTGATAACCTTGGATATCTGGACGTTTACCCCCTGGCAGTAACGCTCCTCCAGGGATATGCCGCCGCCGATTCTACCTGCCGCCGTTCCGCGCACTACAATATTGGCGTAGTTGACGTTACATGCCCTGATGTCCACGCCAATGGTAACAGAAGGCGTGGCTTTGAAACGGTTTTGTATGACCGTAATGTTTGACACATTGGCAAAGATGCCGCCTGTGCCGCGGGTTCCACTCTGGCCTTCGGTACCATTTTTAAGGCGGAATCCGGCATCGATGGCACCCTTATCCCCAAAGTCAGAGATATAGACGTTAGAGATTTCCGGCGCGAATGACATGACGTCCAGTCCCGCCCATGGGTGTTCAGGCTCATCAAGCTGACCAAAATTGCGCACGATGATGTTGTTGAGCTTAAATGCCCGGCTAACTCCCTCATTATCCTTGATATCAATACCATCGGCACCTGTGTTTTCCGCCAAGTATCCATCAATGACGCAGCCAATATAGCCACCGTTCTGGAGGCCCATTCCGTAGTGGGAGGTATTGATTACCCTGAGCCTGGAGATGCTCAGCCCCTTAATGCCAGCCCCGCGCACTGCCGCGCACTGGCGCAGGTAACTGCCCGGGGTGTAGTCGCCATGATAGTTACCATCAATACAGATATCGTGCAGACCAACACCGGTAACTTTCGTTACGCCATTTTCCAGTGGAGATTTTGTCCACTGAATAACTTCATATGCAGAATTAGTGGCCCAGGCCTGAATCGTGGTGGTGAACCAGCCCTGCCCACAAAGAATGACATTGTCATACGGGATTTTCAGAGCGGCGACGCGGAAGTTCTCATTCGATGGATCGTAATCAGCTTCATCCATGTGCACCTGATACAGGGACTTTGTGAAGATGATTTTACCGCCGCCGGCCGCATAAATTTCAGCGGCCTTCTGCATAATTTTATCGGCATTTGATTTAGCAACGGTGATCGATACTAAACCACTCACAACGCCGAACGACTCTGCTGTGATTTCAATGCCACCGATTAATGAGGATCCGCCAGGCTGGGATAACTCCTGGCGTAGCGCCGCATCACCAACGTTGATGAAGTGAGAGGAGTCATTGGCCCATGACGCAGCATCATTTCCAGTTGTCGTATATGGAATCGCTGTGTCGGCCGTTAATTTATATAGCTCATTCTGATAGCGAATCAGCTGGTTATAGTCAGTTACGGTCAGAGGCCCGGCGGTATATTCGCCAATAACCTGGTAGCCTGAATTCTGGATGAAATGGTTAAAACGCAGTTGCTGAGTGAGGAGCTGGTTTGAAAACTCCTGCTCCATTCCCCAGTAAGTCTTTCTGTCCCTGCCAAACCGGTCCTTCCAGATTGCCCTGGTAATATAATTTAACGCGAAGTCCAGATTCTGGGCGTTATCGAAAAGGTCCTTCGGATCCATCGACCCCAGCGGGTTATTCGTGGCGTATGTGGTCATGCTCGCTCCGGGCATAAAAAAACCCGCCGAAGCGGGTCAGATAATTTTGATTTGGTGTTAAGCAGCGTCGCCGGGGTAGGTGGCGTCGTCGTAGGCGTACTTCCCTGGGTGGTACTGGATGGCAGTGACCTGGCTGATACCGTCATTACCCGGAGATATTTCCCCCACCAGCGCGTCATATGGCACACGAACTGATGAGCAGAACAGCAGACGCGGTGGCTCAATGTACGCGTCGTTCATCGCCCACAATTCCGGCTCCAGCACGGCGCTGTACGGCACCGAGATGGTGAAGTCGTCAATGCGTGTCGGCACAACCATTGGCGATGCTCTGCCATCCTGATGGCGGATAATCACGCGCGGGCTTTGGAACGACCAGTCCGGCGGCTCGCTGAGCGTCATGGTGATTTTGCTGCTGTCATACGTCATGTCGGTAATCAGGCAGCTCAGTGTCTGGCTGCCGGGGATGTCATCGGCCAGCACAATGCGATCCATGAACTCGTAGCAGAGCGCATCCATTTCCGTTGATGTGGTGTGCTGCAGGCGTTGCAGCTGGTAGCCCAGCAACCGGCGCATGCCGATGCGGTAGGCGCGGTCTTCATCCAGAACACCATCCAGCGTATAGCTCTCGATTTTCAGCGGTGTTGGATTGCCTGGCTGCCGGCACTGCACGGTTTCCTCTGCCCAGGTGGTGCCGTTGATATAGGTCACATCCACGCCGTCGTAATCGTCCTGTGACGGGGCTTTAAACGCGGTCTGCAGTTCCTCGGTGGTTTCCTGAGGGGTGATCATGCCTACCCAGGGTTTAATCCCTTCCCTGCCGGCAGACGCCAGTCCATCAGACAGCAGGAAATAGCCCATCCCGGCGTTGGTGATTTTCTGCAGCACCTCGAGCGCTGATTTGCTCTCACCGCTCGCCCAGTCGAACTTCTCACCGCGTGGCGTCCAGTAGGTTTGTTCCAGCGCATCAATCGCCGCCGTATCAATCCGGCTGGCCGTGAACCCCAGCGACTCGAGCACATGGTAAAGCGCCCCGCTGATGCTGCGCGCCGTTCTGCCGCCGCTGTAAATCCGGGTTGGCGTGACGCTTACCCGGCGATCGGACATGGCCGCCAGGCGATTCCCTGTGCGCACGGTCAGCGCCATGGTGGTGACGCCGTCGTACTTCGTGGGGCGCTTGCTGAGCCGTGAGCGCAGCGCCTGCCAAAACACCTGGTCGCGTGTGCTGCCACCCTTAACCGGTTCGGTGCGGCGCATCCGGATCTCATACTGACCGGGCGACACGCTGTAGCGATGCGTAAACCCGATCTGGTTTTCGGTGCTGCGTGAATAAAACGGAGACTGCTGCTGCCAGGCAGTGGTGCCGACTTTGCGATACTGGATCACCAGGCGTACCGGCATGGAGCGCTTATTCCCCTGGTCGGTGTAACGCACCAGACCGCTCTGAAAGTTGATGTTCACCTCGAATGCGTCCAAGGTCTCACCGTCGGGGCAGGCCAGGAACGGTCCAACCCATTCGTAATCGTCGCTGACACCCGTCACGGTCGCATCCAGCAGCGTACGCTCAGTGAATCCAGGCCACGATGGATCCGGCGTGGTGATGGTCTCACCACCCGGGCCGGTGGTGACGGTAAGCCGCTCAACGGTTACTGTCTGGCTGTCCACATCAGTGATCCGGAACTGATTCCCGGCCAGCCCCAGGGAAAAGCGCTGAATGCCTTCCGGCAGCCCGGTAAACGGCGTGCCGGTGGAGCTGTTGTAGGCCAGGGTGATGTGTGCCCTGACTTCCGCCGTGCCGCCCGTAGATTTCACGCCAGCCGTATTGACCGGAGCATCACCGAACACAGCAACGGGCAACGGGCTGTTGGTGATGGACCCGCCAGCAAACGGGCTGCTGGCCTCACCGATTTCAAGCCGACCGCTGTTATCGCGCGCGACCAGTCCGGAGCCGGAGAGCTGGGAGGTGATCGAGGAAACCAGACCCGACATGGTCACGTAGTTGGTCACCAGCGATACCGGGTAAGTCGTGCCCTGCCAACTCAGGCTGAATGTCACCGGCGTCCCACTGAAATCATAAGTGGTCGGCGCGGCGCTCGCGGTAATAGTCGCGGAACTGCCGCCCACGCCCGGCACCGCCGGAACGCCCGGGGCGTAGCTGGCGATCACCAGGTCGTAGTCATTGCCGTTATAGTTGAGGGATACCGGCAGACCGACGGAAGGAGCCAGTTCCTCTACCCCGCCATAAATCACGCTGTAACCGCCGGACGAAACGACCGTATAGGAGTTTGGTGCCAGCACGGTTATCACCGTTCCGACAGTCCAAGACGGCGGGATTTCCTCATCGCCAGACGACGATACGTCAACGAGCGTAATGGAGTTCCCGGACACGACCAGCGCATCAGCGATAATACTGACCGTCTCGGGGCCGCTTGAGCCCAGATCCAGCCCGGCGGTACCGGAACCCGTATTCCCGACCTCTGGTGAGTTGAACCAGTTTTCGGTACGCGTGTCGCCGGATACCGTGGCGCCAGGCGGGTAGAGGGTGTAGCGAACGTCGGTACCAAACGCGGAGATCGGTGTATTCCCGATCCGGATATCGGACTGGTTAATCACCATGTCGCCGACACCCACGCACAGGAACATGCTGGTTTCCATGCTGGTCTCGTTTACGAACCGGCTCACCGGCTGCACGACATAATCAGGCCAGACGCGATACTTGCCGAAGATTTCCCGGATGGGATCACCCAGTTTCGCAGCGTTGGCTTTGGCCGGGTTGAGGTCAATCTGGTCACCGCTGGCCGCCTGGGAACCGCCGCCGCCTGCCTGCGACATAGTACTCATCATGTAGATGCTGTACGCAGCAGAGGCGACGGCTACGCTGACGGCAACCCAGATAGCGATTTCTGCGCCGGTACCGTAGGGCACCGGATACATCCTGACGTCGGTCTCTCGCTTGATAACGCACAGTGGCCACTCTGACACCGGGACGGTTACGCCGTCGATTTCAACCGCGACCGGGTGCTGCTGATCCGGCGTCCAGCCCTTCACGTTCTGCGCAAACCAGGCGCTGAGGGTCATCGTTTCATGTTCGTGCTTTTCCAGCGGTTCGCCCGGCAGGCGGGACGGATAGATTCGGATCGTCACTGGTAATACTCCACGCGGACAAAGCGGCGCGCAAACCGCGCCAGCGGCAGAAAAGTTACGTTGGTGCGGGGATTGCACTCTGCGGCACGCAGCTGGCCGTCAATCTCGACCACGATGGCAACGTGTGTCACCACTGAACCGGAATAACAGGCAATACCCGCGCCCGGGACCGGTTCACATCGAGTCAGGCCAGCCATCAGCCCGCGCGCCTCCCGGTCAAGGCCGTTATCATCCTTCGTGACTCCGGCGAAATCAGGCCACGGAGCCAGACCCAGATCGCGCCTGATTTCGTTGACGATGCCAAAGCAGTCCAGCGCGGGGTAAGCGCGCCCGCCCTTCTGCCACTCGACAGAACGGTATTTATCTGGATTGAACATGGTGATTTCCTACTGGAGGTAGCGGAGGCCCGGGAAGACAGGGAGCGTGTAACGGTAGCGCGGCCATGCAGTGTCGAGAATATTCAGGAAACCGGCTTTGATCTGTACCTCCGTCGCTTTCCAGTATCCGTCTTTAATCTGGAATACCAATGGCGGTGCCGAAGGGAAGCTCAAATCGGTTGAGATGTACTGCCGCATTATCAGCGTGCCGCTATCGAGGTTTGCCAGGGCGTTACGTATTGCAGTGGAAACGATGCCGTCAATGTTGCTGATGACGAACTGCAGATCCTGCGTGCCATCCTTATTTCTGGCTGGCAGCGCGACGGCCATAGCCGCGGCTTCGAACTTCACCGATGTGCCAGTTTCCGTTACAGCAGTGATATCCTCGAAGTTCTCAACCAGCCAGTAAGTCTGGCCGCCGACGGTAATTTGCAGCGTGTTGAAGAGGATCTCACTGCCGCCGCTGGCATACAGCCTGTTGAGTGTTGGGCTTGTCATGCTTCCGGCCACTCCTTGTTGAGCGCGTAATCAATAATGCTCTGCCCGACTATGAACTCAGGGAAATTACCCCAGCCAGGCGGCAGAATTGGACGTTCCCACAGCTCGAGTGTTGCCGTGAATTTCCAGTATCCCAGCGCATAAAGTAACGGTCCGTCGTAAATATCATCGAACCGGCACACGTAGTCACCAACACCCAGCGGCGTGCGTATGCGCATGTTGAACCAGGCGGCACCGTCCGTAATAACATCCCGATACCACACCTCAAACAGCTGCGCCTGGGCATCAGTGAACACCCACGAAACACTTGCCGCTGTCGGTACAGAGGTGTATTTGCGACGCTGGCGCGTGCGGCCGGATGTCATGGTGGATCGCTGCAGGGGGCTGACGGGGGTGAAGCCATGCCCGGGGCGTTGGGGCATTGGCAGGTACTCGTGGGGGTAATTGATGTCGGTTTGCTTACCCATTAACCGATCCTCCTTTTAGCGGTCCAGCCGCTTTGCAGGCCTTTAGAAACGTTTCCTTTCCCTGAGGCAAGGTCCCCGCTTATTTGCTGGTATACCTGCTTACCACCGCGAGCCACTGCCGCTTCTACCAGGGCAATGGTTTTTTCATCCGGATTACCGTTGATCTGGATAGTTGGGCTGTAATTGAACCCGCCACCACCACCGCCCATATCCCGGTTACTGATGACGCGACCGTTATCGCCGGGGATCATGTACTGGCTGCCATTGCTGGCTTTGAAAATCTCAGGCTTTCCGCCCTCGCCCACACGGTACATGGAGCTGGCCGATACCGGGCCGCCGTGTTCGCGGGCACCGGCGACAGCTAACCCCTTAGCGGAAAGAAGAGAAGCGGCGTAGGCCGATTCACCAACAGCAGCGGCGCTGCCGTACGTGGCGATCGACGCACTCATTGCTGCCGGCGCCCAGGCTGATGCTGCAGCAGTTGCCTGCGCCATGGTAGATGCCAGAGAGGCTGCCGCCGCTGCCTGCCCCATAACCTGATTTTTAACCCACTGCATACCCATTTCAACGAGGCTTCCGATCACGCTGTTGATGATGGTCGAGCCGACGTTAGCCATTGCCTCCTGCAGGCTCTGGGTGCCGTTGATTAATCCCGTGAGGGCATTGGTTGCCCCGCTCTGCAGGCCTTCCAGCGAGGTAGCCAGCAGTTCATTAGCAGTGCTCTGATTACGGTAAATCTCCCACTGGGCGGCGATACGCGCCTGCTCGTACTCTGTATCAGCGGCCGCTCGCAGCGCCAGCGCATTCTGATGGGTTAACACGCCTTGTTGCTCGTATTGCTGTATCAGCGCCAGCTTACGCGCGTTCTCGTTTGCCAGTTGCTGCACCGGGTCAACAGTGCCAGCCGCTTCCTGCTGGGGCGTAACTGCCTGCTGAGCACGGATTTTGGCGAGGTTATTCTGGTGCGTAGCCTCCAGGCGTTCTGCGGTCTCGTTGTACTGCTCCTGACTGATTTTCTTCGCAGCAAGAGCGGTATTCAGATCCGCTACATCCTGCTTATAGCTGGCGTTTTCGCGCGCTTCCGGCAGGAGTTTCTCAGCGGCGGCCTGAGCCTTGAGAGCGTTTGCGGTATCCCATTTTGCAGCGGCATACTGACCAGCAAGCTCGAGATCATTTTGAGTTGCTGCTGCACCCAGGGATTGCTGGGCAGTGAGGATGGCCTGTTCGCGGCTCAGTTGTTGCGCAGAACCGGCGGCCAGTTCTGCCTGCTGTTTCAGATTTTCCAGTTTCTGAGCAATGGACTCAGCCTGTGATGCGCCCTTCTTCTGCTCGGATTGAAGCGTCTTTTGCGCCTGCGTATTGCGGTACGTGGCAGCGGCATCATCTTCCATGCGCTTGGCATGCGGATCATCTTTTGCAAATCCCGCATCCTCTGCTGCATATTGCGCCTGCAGTCGCGCTCGCTCCTCACCCTGCAATTTTGACAGTGCCAAGTTGCGTTCTGTCTGCTTGATAAGGTTTTTCTGGCCAGCGGTGAGATTGTCGACCTCTTTTTTCATTCCGGAGAGATTGATCTGAGCCTCGCCAGCAACTCGCACAAGCTCCGTAAGTGGCCCGAGGAAGGTCCTGATTGCATCAGCGCCTGACTTTGTCGAACTCTCGGTGCTCTGGAGTTCAAGAACCAGCCTTTGCAGCGCTTCAGGCGTTGGGTTGTTAGCCACATCAGAGAGTTGCTTGCTTAGCTCGAATGCACGCTGTTCCGATAGGCCAAATTTATCCGCAAGCGTGGTTACAGTGTTCTGGATCGCGTTAGCGTTAACGGTGAACCTGGCCCCTGCGTTCCTTGCCTGCTCCATGGCTACTGAGTAAGTGTCAGCTGTTACGCCGACGGTTGAAAGGTTTTTGTTGAATTCATCAATAGAGGCGATACCGCCTACAAATGAAGTCTTCAGTTTATCGGTGAAACCAACAATAGAGCTTGACGCATCGTTGATTGATTTGGGGATCTTCGCTATGGCAGCGTTGTACTCAATCATTGCCTGATTTCTCAGGATTGTTGCTGCCTCGGCGTTTGTTCTTGCCAGGTTCGCGTACTTATCTGACAGTGCAGCTACACCATTCTGAGAGATGGTAATTACTTTATCCATCGCCTCGGCCGCATCTTTCAAAGCATCCATGGCGTTCTTGCCGCCATTAAGGGAAGTGATCAGAACGCCAGCGAGAACCGAGCCCAGCGCAATGATAGAACCCACAATCGCACCGCCAGGACCGAATGCGCCAGCAAGTTGTGACCCCTGCTGCGCGAACGCTACCAAAGCAGATTGCCCGCCCTGCACCTGGATAATAAAGTCCTGAACCTGATAACCTGCCTGCTGCATGCTGGACTTCCAGTTGCCAGTGCCTTTTGCGCCATTTTCAGCGCCGGTCTTCATGTCATACAGTCGCCCGGTTAGTTCTCCGATCTTCTGCTTTTCTTCATCGGTTGCTTTCGACCCGGCACGCAACTGGGCAGCAAGGACGGCGGCACTACGGGCACCATTCTCTTGCGCCTCGTCCAGTACTGCGAGCTGGTTACCCAGTGCCTCGATGATGGATTCTGCGCGATTGAACTCGCTGTTAGATCCCTCAGTACCGCTCCGGGCTTCCTCCATTGCCCGAGCTATGCCGCTCACATTGGTATTCAGCTTGCGCAGTTGGTTATCCATTGAATTGGCATATCCAGCCAGTTCGGTGAAAGCTGATCCGGTATGGGATGCACTCTGGTCCAGGTTATCCATTCCCTTGCCAGATTGATGAGCGGCTGCATCCAGCTTATCCAGAACATCAATGGCCTGCTTGCCAGCAATCAGTAGGGGCTCGATCTCAGCGCTTACCGTATAGACGACGCTGCCAGCATTTTGTTCTTTTGCCATTGCTATCTCCGGGCAATAAAAAACCCCGCCGAAGCGAGGTTTTTTATATTGATTAATTACTTGCAATGAGAATTAGACAATAATTCATATTGCTTATTTTCTATCTTAATTTGGTTTTTACCAAATTCACCTGATGATGCAAGTGAGGCTAAGGGGTATTTGGAAGTTTTTAGTGTTACGTAGCCTGATTTAACTTCGTAAACAAATCGTGCCCCGATCCTACTGATGTCCGTTCTTCCGCTAACAATGCCGCAAACAGTCTCTGCTTCAGCATCTCCTTTGACATTTAATGAACTAAACTCAAGACCATGCGCAGGATTGAAGTCATTATCACATTTTGCGATAGCATTCTCTTTCGCAATAGATCCGCCTGATGCCATTACTTTCCATTTATCGCATTCGCCGGGCTTGTAGCGAGCTTCTAACTTCTTTGTTACCGCAGCTTTAGCTGATGTAATAGCAGCGTCAGTATTTGCAAAACTAGGCGCAGCAAAAATAAGAATCGCTGCCGATAATAACTTCTTCATATCCCTATTCCCCATTGGTAAAAATGAACATCCTACCCAGGAATAGCACAGGCGCAACGGCAACTGCTGATTTATTGATCTCAATAGATGCCCGGAGTGAATGCCGGTTACTTCTGATTCGCCTTCGCACGTCGCGCCGCCTGCTTCGCCAGGTAATCGTCAGCAACCGCGTCGTATTCTTCCCGTGTGAAGCCCTTCTGGTCAGGGTATTTTTGCGCCAGCATCAACTGGAACTCGGTCATGGTCAGCGCCGCCGCTTCATCCCGGTTCATGCCGAAGTGGCTACGCGCCGCGCTGATGTAGTCGAAGGCCTTAAACTCGTTCGTCGTTTCGCCTGACTCATGCCGCTGCAGGCGGCGCACGCTGGCCTTACCTACGATGCCATGCTGCATCAGGTGCTGAGCCAGCACGATGATGTCGTTCCTCGGCATCTGCCCGGGCCGGTAAACGACGTATCGGCTCCAGCCTTTCCATTCACCTATCATCGGGGTGAGGTCGTCATCACAGCAGGCCTGCATGATGTGCATGCTCAGCGATAGCAGCCGTTCTGCGATGCGATTCATGGATGGCGACAGCCAGTCCGGAAAGCGGCCGAGCGTGTCAGTGCAGAACTGGATGACGGCAGCAACATCACTACCGTGCACCGTGGCATACGCCTGCACAATCTCCGATGGAGTGCCGATCCGCGTCATAGCCATCAGTGACGGTCGCAGCAGGTAGTCTTTTCCGCCTTCACGGCCATCACTGACAGAAAACTCGCCAATGTCGATTAATGCTGTCATGGTCCTTCCCGGGTAACGAACATTATCAAGGGCAGCCGCAGCCGCCCTTTGGAATGGCCGTTAGCTGACAGTAACGGTATGGGTTGCGACAAAATTGCCGTCTTCGGTGTTGATGACGATCTGCGCGCTGCCGGCGGCGACGCGGTTCACTGTGACAGTGGTACCGGAGGCGGTAGCAGTGGCTTTGGTTGGATCGGTTGATGCTACGGTGAAGTCTTTGTTGGTTGCGTCGGTCGGGGCGATGTTCACCGTAAAGGTGCTGGTGCCGCCTGCCGCGCCGGTGCTGGTAGCTGGGGTAACCGTTACGCCGGTCACCGCCACTGCCGTCACTTCGTTAACTTCGATGGTGCTGGCATCGCCCACTTTGAACTCGGTAGAGAACGTGACGATATCGTTGGTACCGCCGTCAGAACTCAGCGCCGTGATGTTCATGTAGCCGATAAATTCTACCGGGCCGTAGTCCATACGCACCCAGATACCGGGCTGGCGCTTGGCCTTCAACTCGTCAGCGAAATACTTGATGAATTTGCCGACACCGTACTGATCCAGTTTATCCTTCTTGCGGACCTCGCCCTCGAAGCTCAGGGTAAAATCACTGTTGGTGATGATGGTTTCGACATAGCCGCCGCCGTCATCCGCATCTGAGGTTACCGAGTTCGGGTTAAAGTCGAAGCCTTTCGACGTACCGGCCGCCAGCGCCTTCCACTCAGCTTCGAGTGGTTTGACATCCGGGCAGCCGTCACTCACTTCCAAAACAACAGCCCCACCGAACAGGCGTTCGTTCGAGTTCTGGCAATTAGCCATAGAAACTTCCTCTTTGACGTAAAAAAAAGAAAACCCGCCGGAGCGGGTCTATTTGGTTGGTATGGCTATTCGCCATAGGTGCAGGCGAACTGGAGTCGAAAGACTATCCGACCTTCTGCCGTAAGCACTGGCGCAGGGATTGCGCCCATGTTCTGGATGTAGCCGACACACTCATCGGCCATAGGATTGGCCTGAACATAATCGACGATGCGCTGAACGGCATTGGCGGCGTCGCCGCGCTTATCCTTCGCGCCGATCACATCGACGAGGACGTGATGTTCAGAGCCAAGGTCGTGACGGATGTTCGAACCACCGTTTGGCCGGAATACCATCACGGCCTGGGTCAGATCTTCCGGGTCGTCGTACATCAACTTCTGCACCGTGAATCCGGCTGTCAGGCCAGCATCACCGAACATATTGCGCACCCGCTCATGCATCATTGGTGTCATAGCGAAAGCTCCTTGCGCATCACTGCATCGATAGCATCGCGCTCTTCGTTTGCGCCTTTGGTCAGGAACTGAGGTTCACCGTGCGGATCCCAATAGTTCCCCGTCCCGGTTCCGCCGCCAAACTCCTGCCCTGCCCGAGTGGTACCGAAGTGCGCACGCGGCTGGCCTTTCAACTTGCCGGACGCCTCGTGGACATACGCCGCGTAGTTGGCAGAATAGCCGACGCGCCCGGTAATAATCACGCCACCCGCATCAATTTCCCGAAACTGGCTGTTCACCAGCGTAGAGGTATCGATGGGGGTGTAATAAGCGGCCCGGGCCCCAATAAGAATCAACGCTGACTGGATGGCGCGGACAGCTTTCCGGCCCTGAACGTCGTTGATGATGTCGTTGAGGTGCTTTTTCGCCTGGCTGATGCCCTTAACTTTGATGCCCATGGTTTTCTCCAGGCAATAAAAAACCCCGCATTTGCGAGGTTTGGTAACATTCAATAGGTTAATCAAAAAGGGAGCATTGCGCGGATTTCAGCATACCAATGATTAACCACGGGGATGTCCTCTAGGAGCCAGAAACCTAAAATAATCATCGCCATGCCCATTACCATGTGAAAGATAATGCTGAACCAAAATTCAATAGGTTTTTCATCAACGTGAATGTACTCTTTTCGGCTCGTTCCTTTGAATGTTTTGGTATAAACGCCCCTACGACAGTAGATAAATGATTGAGCCAAGGATATTGGACCAACCAAAAAGACCGCGCATACGGTGAACCAGTACTGAAACCCCATTACCTGTCATCCCATTGATACTTTGGTCCATTATTACACAGGTTTATCAAATTCCAGTCAGGATGGCGAAATCATCCGCCACTCGATCGAAAGTGTCGGCGTAGCGGATAACCTGCCGCACCTCGTCAGCGCCAGCAGCAACCGGATCGGCGTCGGTAGATTCACCAATCAGCAGGTAATCACCAGCGTCAGCCAGCGCGTACTCCGTCCAGACGGTATTCTTCACGACGATTTCAGTGCCCAGGTTACCAATGCGCTTAGACAGCCCACCCTCATAATCGACCATAATGACTACCGGCGCGTCATAGCCGTTTATGGGATCGCCGTTCTCATCTCTGCCGCCTGCACCTTTGCGCCAGATGGTTGCTTTTGCAGTGTAGGACCAGTTTGCAGCTGATGACATCAGTCCTCCCTCCAGCGCAGCACCATCGCGCCCGTAGCGCGAATCCGCGGGCAGTTGATGAACCACTCGCCGTCCGATTTAACGTAGCCGGTAGTCTCCCGCCCGGTATCAGTCAGCACCCAGACGCGGGTGAATGAACGCGGCAGGCGGACGCTTACAGGTGTCCACGTCATCAGCAGCCCCCAACAACCATGAACATTCCGACGCTGTTACCGGCGCTGATTGGCAACTCCCCGGTGCAACCGCTGGTATCGAGTCGGCCCAGTGAATCGCGCAGCCAGGTGATACTGTCGTCGCCGTACTCAAACGAGCGTGACGCGCCAGACGGCGCACCCTGCGATTTGATGCGGCGCGCGCCGGACGACGTCGCCATCAGCGCGGCAGCGTACATCAGGATGAGCTTCGCGGTGCAGTCGTCATACCCGGCCCCGTCGAGGCACGGGATGATTTTGTTCACCACGCAGAGGATCGGGTCCAGCAGCACCGTCGGGATGGAGTAACCCAATTCACCGAGGAACGCCTGCACGTCTGCCGCCGTGATTGGGTCAGCCATGGTTATTTACCTTTGATCTGCTCATCCAGCTCGTCGCGGGATTTAGATGGGTTATCGAACTCACGAAGCGCCATGGTTATTTCGCCTTCTTGGTTGCTTCTATCAGCGCCGCTTCTGCTTCGTCAGCGCGTTTTGTTTCTGCCGCCAGAGCGTCGGCGTGAGCCTTATCTTTTGCTTCACCATCGGCGATTAGCTTTTGGTTCTGCTCCAGAGCGTCAGCGAGTTGCTTTTGAAGAGCTGTCAGATCTGCCGCAGGCGCGGAAGGAGTAGCCACTTCGAAGGTAAGCTTCTCGCCTTTCTTCTTGTCGGTATCCTTCGCCTTGCCTGTGCTGATCCAGCGCTCAGCTGTTGCATCGTCCACATCCACCACCGAACCAACCTCCAGTTTGCGGAGGTTGGCACCGGCGTGCAGGTTACTTGCCACGATTTCTACCAGTGCCATGATTTATCCTTAGCTTGATGCGTGAATTACGGAGTATTTGTTGTTGATGTCCTGCTTGACCATCAACCCCATCGCACCCCATGTGCGCCAGATGTAGTCGCTGTTGTACTCCGGACGCGGAGATGCAACGGTACCGATAGCCTGGCCGACGATTGGAGCAATGACGCCAGCAGACAGCGGAACGATGACGATTTCGTTACCTGACAGCTGGCTGTCTTCTTTAATCGCCGCAACGCCGGTCAGCTTCAGGATTTCATCCATGATCGTGCCGGACTGGAAATTGTCGGAGAAGTAGCGCTCCAGGTTGGAGATGATTTCGCCGGATACATACCAGGTCTGCTCCGCATACTGGTTGTTCACGCGACGCATCTGATCACGCAGCGCGATTGCCCCGTCGCGGATAGCCTGAGACGTTGCGGTGCCAGAGGTAAAATCGATGTTCAGACCTGAAGCGCCAAGGTCGATCTGCGCTACGCGCTCATCGTCACGCAGCCCTTTCCAGGTCAGACCGTCGAACACAGCAAAGTTTCCAGCTTTGTCGCGGAAGCCGTTGAAGATGTAGTCAACGTAACGCCGCCGAACGTCTTCAACCGAACCACGCTGCGCATCCGACTGTGATTGTAATGCCTGCGGGCTGTTGAAGATTGGATCACGCCATTCGAACTTAAAGCCCGAATCGTGGATAGGAACCATGGTGCCATCGAAGGTATAGCTGCGAGCATCCAGCGCCGCGCCGACCTGCCCAGACATAGAAGTATGAGCCCAGCCGCGGCCGCCAGTACGCGCGTAATCATAACGAGACTGCTCAATTCGCACTGAGCGAGAGAGCGGCATCAGATCGTTCAGAAGGGTGAACTCGGTATTCGGCTCGAACTGCTGAAGTACAGTTGTGTCGAAAGCGCGATACAGGCGGCGGATATCGTCAACTGCGTTCACCGCGTCGAGATAAGGAGCGTTTTCTGCATCGCCACGGAACTGAGTGCGCGCTAGAAAATCCGCTGCTGCCTGAGCACTGGCGTTTCGTTCAATTTCAAGGGCGCGCCATTGCGCCTGGTTTACCGCGAGATTACCGGTCTTTTCACCGACAGACTTGGAGAATACAAACATATCTGTTCCTTATTTGATTACGACACGAAGCAGATCGCCTGCTGCCGCTGTGTATGATTTGTCTTCCTCGACGTAGCAGCGCACTGACTCATCGCCAGCAGCCACTTTGACTCGACCGTTTGCAATAGAGAGCGCCTGTCCCTTGGTGTAGGTACCGGCTGCGGCGCGAACGTTAAGGAACATGCCCGGCAGAGGTTGAATACCTACGACAAGCTCGCCAGCAGGAATAGCGTCGTCTACAGACAGGCAGCGCAGATAGTCTTTGTTGGCCACGTAGAGAATTGCAGCCTCATTGCCATCAACAGAGGCAGTGAATTTATCCGTTGCGCTGAAGAAGCCAATGGTGCCCGGTGGAGTAGATGCCGCGGCCGCGCCTTCACGGTTAAGCAGCGGATTAGGGAATACGCCACCGGCGTGGATGATATGCTTTCCGTCTTTAGCCATTTTTTACTCCGGCATTTCGCTGACTGACTGGTTATTGGTAGCCTGGCGGAATGTACCATTCAGGCCGGTTGAGGTCTGGCACTGAGCAAACAGCTCTTTCAGCGGCTCGCCGTCCAGCGCGTTCACTGCGACATCGGTCATGCGGAACTTGGCTTTCACCGCTGCTCGCTGCTCTGACTTCTCTTTGTCGGCGTTAACGGTCAGGCCAGATTTAACCGCGGCGAGATCGTCGGCGAATGGCTTAAACCATGCCGGGGCTTCCGCCTGGTTGTTGGCGCGCTCACGCTCTTCTTTCTCTGCCTTTTCGCGAGTAGCCTTCTCTTCAGGCGTTTCGGTTTTGGCGGCCGCCTTCTCTGCTGCCAGCTGGTTGTATGCGTCCATCAGCTCGGCGTCGGACTTGCCTTCGGTCGGCTTACCAGCGGCTTGCAGCGCATTGATAATCAGTTCTTTCATCGGATCGTTCTCTCCGTTGGTTTTAATCTCGTACTCAGTTGGTTTGCGCACGACTTCTACAGGTTCGCCGACGAGCGATACGGCCCCGTCAGAGATGAGGTACTTCTGTTTGAATAGGGCCCGGCCAGAGGTGTTCTTCTTCTCTTCTTCGAAAATCAGATAGTCCGGGTAAATGCTGACGACGTAACGCCATGAATCTGAGGTGTTTGAGCGAATAGCCTCACGCAGTGATGCAGCGATCTCGTCGAAAGACATCCCGCCGTCATTAGCCACGAAGAATTTGATTTTGTTCAGCCAACCGTCTTTGCGGTTATCGCTGACGATCGCGTCTTGCAGGTTACAGACTTCAATTTCAGTCTCATCCCCTTCGGCATTCACGAAGATGCCCACACCTTCATCCGGCGTTCCAGCACCAGGCTCATCGAGCAAGACCGCAACATGGTCGAACATCATGTTGGTGGCGATCTCGTTGTACTTTTTGCCCTTCGACTCGCCGTTGGCGGCGATGCCGGAATACAGCAGCCCGGTGGAGATGTGGATCGGGTCGGCGTTGGTGCCAGCCAGCATCTCATCCAGGCGGTTAATCAGGCGCTTGCCCTTCTCGCTGGATTCGGCGTACTGGCGATTAACGTACATGTCGCCCGTCACCTTCCCGTCTTTATGGCTGACGTTCTGCAGCCAGGCCCCGACGTGGTACTCGTTCACCGCCCGGACATCGCGCGCCGACACATGCCTGCCGTCCACTTTCGGGTGACCCAGCGGCATCGGGTTACGCTCGAGCGTGTTGTAGGCCTTTTCGATTTCTGCTGCCGGGTACAACTTCCGGTTCATCACGATATCGTCCACGACAGGCGTGATGCCGCGAACCACGATATGTGGCTTGCCGTCGATGGTTTCAGTGGTGATGTTTGAAGCGGAGTTGACGACGGTCAGCACGTTAACGCGGTTGCGTTTCATGCTGGGTCCTCATTGGTGGGGTTCAGGCAATAAAAAAGGCCGCCGAAGCGACCTTTAGAAAAAAATTACAGTCAAACTTTAAAAACAACTTCGATCTGGCTGAAGTAAATATTGTTCAGAAGATCTGAGTGAGTTTTGAGGCCAATAAGCACGCCAGAGAAAGCTGATGCCTCAGATTCACCCAGCCAGCAAACGAACGTTTTACCTAAGTTGCGGCGAAGGTAATCCACGCAAAGTTTTGCTGCATTTTCATCTTCATGCCATTTAGCAGTGAAAGATAAGGTCTTCCCATCTTCCGTTTCTTCTGATTTAAATGCTGTGATAATACCGAGGCATGAGCCATCTTGCGGGTTGCGAGTTCCCTCGACGCCAAGGTGCAAATTAGTATTAAAGAACATGAGCTCTCCTTGTTAGTTAATGCTCATGTTTTTTATATCATGAAGTTACGGACCACTGCTTGCGTTCTTTCGCCAACTTACCCGCCAGCCCTTCATTGAAGATGCTGCCGTCGTCGTTAAGCAGCACCGGGATCTGGCTGCAGTAGCAGTTGTACCGGTTCCCGTTCACAGCGTAAAAGTCGCGCACCTCTTCGGTGGTGTAGACCCTGCCGTGACGGCTGGCGTGCCAGCTGCGCGTAGTGGGCTTGAGTGCTGATAGCCACAGCAGGCCGGTGTTAAGCCCCAGCCGGTCGGCGGCCCAGTCCGTTTCGTTCCATTGCGCCCGCCGCAGCGCGCCGACCTGTTCGGTCTGGGCAATCGCCTTGGCCCGGCTCATCGACACATCGAGGCGCTTGCTGATGACGCTGGCCGTTTCCCGCGGATTGACCCCGCGCGCCACCGCATCGGTTATGATGCCTGTCAGGTCTGCCCGGGCGGCATCGCTGATCGCCTTCCAGTCGCTGAACGTTGCCAGCCTGGCGGAGGCAATCTGGTTTTGATAACCGGGGCTGCTCAAAAGCTGCTGTAGCGTTGTCTGGCTGGCGTAGTAAGGCGATTGCTGCGAGAGGTTATTGAACGCCTCCAGCGTGCCGCGCTGCGCCTCAGCGACGATGTAATCCATCGCCCACTGGTTGTTCTCGCCACCGTCCAGCAGGTAGTCATCCAGGATACCCTGCACAGCCTCGAGCAGCTCCGCCAGCTCCTGCGGGGTCATGTCGTAGATGAACTTCCCGGCATTGACCTGGTAGAGCCTCTGGTCATCACCGTTGACGTGGCACAGGAAGTGCCAGGTGTGGCTGTTAACCTCGCGCTCACGCCCGGTCAGACGCTGGTCAAACAGCGCTTTCAGCGCGCGCTTGATGCCGAGATACCGCTCTTCGATATCCCGGAACATCGCGGTGACCAGCTTTGCCGATCGCGTCGGGTCAACTTTGCTGCGCGGAACTATCGGCAGGCCCACCTTCTCCTTCTGTTCTGGTGTCATCGGCCAGTGGATCATCGGTTGTTACCTTATCGTCCGGTTTCGGCGGCTCTTTTGGCTCAGGCAGCGGTTCAAGCCCGACCACCTGCCGCAGTTCGTTGATGGTGACCGGTGCTTCACCGCCATACATGCCCGTTGTTTTCTGAACCACATCGGCCAGCTTTGACATGTTCTCGATTTTCTCTTTTTCGCCTGGCGCCAGCAGATCGCTCCACTGGATAGTGACCTCGCCATTGATGGGCGGGTCAATGATGCCCAGCGTCCAGAAGCGCTCGAGTAGCGCGGTGATGCGGTCGGTCAGGAAAGTGTTGCGACGCGTGTTGCGGCGAATGGCCCAGTCGGTTTTGTCCTCGTCGCTCGCCAGGCGTCCGGTCTGCTGCCCGAACAGGATGGTGAACGGGATCTGCACGGATGCGGCCAGTTCGTTCGCGGTAACTTCCCACGTCGGCCCCGGGTCGCCAGGCGTAACGCTGAGAACGTGCATCTGCCCGGCCTGCATTACGGCTGCTGCGTCGGTACCGCGGTTCAGTTTGTTGACCTTATCACCCATCGCCTCGCCGAGATCGCTATAGCCAGCTGCTTTAGCTTGGTCAGCCAGCGTAGCCATGTCGGTTTCTTTGCTGAACTCAACGGCAATCTGGCGACTGGCATTCTTCAGGAAGCCTTCGGCACCGCCACCCGATACTTTCTCGAGGTCCAAGCCTTTGTTATAGCCAGCCTCAAGCAGCGGGATGCCAGACAGGACATTTTCATCCTCTGAACCTTCACAGAACAGGATCACCCGGCTTGGGTGCACCGGCTCACCGCGCATGGGCCCGACAAATTGCTCATCGCCCACCGGCTGCTCATTGAAGTTGAACATCAACGGCTGGCCGAAGGTGGCCGAGAGGCGGTCGTTATCCCAGTCAGCGACGGTTAGTTGCGGCTCCCATACGGGGATCAGCTTCACCAGTGCAGACTCACCGAGGGACTTCACCAGCTTGATGTCGACTGGCTCGCTCCAGGGTTTATTGTCTTTCACCTGCAGCAGTAACGCGGAATAACGGCCCACCATATTGCGGCGGTCAGCGTCTTTAACCTTCGACCACAGCTTTTTCATGAATTTGGTGACTTTCTTTTCCCACGGATTGGTCTCTTTCGCCTCTTCCGCTTCGTCACCGTCGATGATGACCGGGTAATCCTGCCAGCACCCATCCAACAGACGGTGCACAACAGCGAACCCGGCGGCATTGCGGCGGTACATGTTGTAGAAGTCGGTGAAGGTGATCGTGCGCGGATAGCCAAATTCCTGGTAAAGCGTCGGGCGCTTCGTATTTCCGCCACCGATACCGATGGCATTCAGGTAATTCGCTCGCCTCATTTCAGTGGCGAGGTTGTTCACAGCCAGTTTAAGGCCGTTATCTTGTTCGCTCACTGGCGATGCTCCTTAGAAGAATACTGCGCCGACTTGCGCTTTGTGCTTGATATACCCATCGAGGCCGTACCGGACGCCATCCCAGCAGTGGTTATTTTTGTCTTCAATAACCGGCAGAACTTCACCAGTGATCCGGTCTGTTTTGTACGAGTAAAGCCGCGCCTCTTTCGCTGTTTCTTTGCAGCGAGGATGGATGATGATCTTCTTAAACCCACGCAGGCAGGTGATGCCGTCCTCTACGCTACCCTGCCACTTCTGAGCGGCGGAGATATTGAACCCCTGCCCTTTTATGTGGCTGATGGTCTCAGGGCGGGAGTTGTCGGCTTTGATAGGCCATTTACGCGCTTCAGGGATGCCAGGGAATTTAGCCTCATCTGTAACCTTCCAATCGGCAATTTGCTTCGGCGTGGCGTCGGTTTTCCCAGCGTAGAACTTCCACATGTCGTCGAGCTCAACGCCGTTTCCGTAAGCCTCGTATTCGATGTAGAGGTTGTTATCCAGGATAAACATGCGAATAAGCGTGCTGGGATCTTTTGCGAATCCGAAGTCGGCGCCGAACAACAAGCGCTCTGATTTCTGCCAGAGATCGTCTTCGAAGCTCTGCACGACGTATTTGTTTGCCAGCACCTGCTTGTCGGAGTTTTCGAGGTAAGCGCCTTCCCAGATCCACGCATAGTCTGCGTAATCGAGGTTTGCCAGGTCTTCCTGCCTCTCCTCCTCGAGCACCGCAGGGAACCATGGATTGTCCACATAGTTCATCTCGACAATCATCGAGCTTTTTGGCGGGTTCTTTCTGAAGAGCTTATCGGTGGCGCTGCCGTCCTTCTCCGGGTTCCAGGTGACCCAAATCTCTGAGCCTTCTTCTCGAACTGTCGGGCGAAGCTTTTTCCATGCAGTAGCGGATACCGATTCGGCCTCATCAACCCAGGCTACAAGAATTCGCGCTTTGGATTTGATGCTGTCTAGGTTATGGCGAAGACCACAGAATACGTAGCTGACTCTGCGGTTCTTCGTCCGGATGTATTTCTCGCCGATGTCGAAGTAATCATCAAGCCATGGAACGGAGCGAATGGCCTGCTTCACCTCCTCCATGGAGGACTCTTCAAGCGAGTTCATGTATTCGCGTGCACAGAGGATCACGCCGCTGATATTGGCCTCTGCAGCCTGGTACGCTTTAACGGCGGTCATTAGTGCAAACGTGCGCGTCTTTGCGGAACCGCGCCCACCATGAGCCCCACGATAACGAATGCCTTCTGTCGCGAATACGGGTACTAATTTGGCGGGTATCTGGAGGTCAACTTGGCTTTCCATTGGCTGGGTCAACTCCTACCAGGCGAATTGTCGTCGGTCTAGGTGACATGCTGCCGTCCGGGCTGGTGTGCTCGACCTTCTGTTTGTTGCTGTACGCGTCGCCAACCTCTTTGGCGGCCTGCTCCATCAGCGAGGCAGCCAGCGCCATGTTTTTCATTCCTTCAGCGCGGGTCATCATCCGATCAAGCGCACGGAGACGATAGGCTTTGTTGGCGATCGGGATATCGCTTAATTCTGTCTGGAAGCGTTCGCGGGTGGCGTTGAACATGTCCACCCATTTTTGCGCCAGTCCTTTGCCGTTTGCTTTTGTCGGGTCGTGGGATTCGACCTGCTGACGGGGTATCGCCAGGCCAAATTCTTTTTTGACTGACTCAACCACTTGAGAGGGGGTATCAAAGCAGGCAAGAGACTGAACGATGAAGGCTTTGACCTCACCTTTCAGTGCCGCCATAAATCACCTGCCTGTCATAATCAGTCATAAAGTTAAGCCAGTTTCAGCATGCACGTTCCGCATGATCTGGCGATATCGATTTGAGCCACTTCCGCTGGCGCATTGGCCGCGTCCACCAGTTCCTGCACCTCTTTGCTGGCACCGTACCGGCGTACGACACCAACGAACTCTTCGACGTCGTGGCCGCGCAGTGTTAGCACTGGCTGCCCGGTCTCTTTGTTGAACTTCGGCGCACCGAAATCATCGGTGGCCTGGGCGATGTGGTAAAGCTCATGCTCTACCAATGCGCAGAATTCGAGGTCACTGCACTGTGAACAGTAATCGGCCGCCAGCGTGATGATGAACTTCGGGATGCGCCCGAACCATTCATGCATCTGCTGTTCCATTCTGGCTTTCTGCCAACCACCTGCGCGGAGCATTAACTGTTCAGCCTGGCCGAGAACGTAGCGCCCTTTCTTCGCGAATGAGTCAGATGCCCACATAAAGCAGAGGTCAGCCTCTAACAGGTGCCCATGGTCGGGATTATGGATGCTGCCGGTATCGCTCACGATTTGGCGGTTTATCCACTCATGCACTTCGTTTGCGGGGATCAGTCTGGTGTAGGGCTGCCAGTTATCGGTGCTGATGAAGTTAACCGGTGGATATGGCCTGCGCTCATCATCGATTGACATGGGGTGCTCCATTTATCCCCTACGGGGCTTAACTACGATTTAACCGTTATAGCCATTACGATGAGTCTGCCCATGGTGATGGCAATAAAAACCGCCCGGAGGCGGTTACAGTGTTTTGTATGGCTTGAGCTTGGGATCGCTATGCCTGATGTGAGAACTAATAACAGCATCGCTTGGCTTATTCCCATGGTAGCCAACCAGATATATTGAGCCATCAAGCAGGAACTCGACAACTCGGTATTCGATCTCTGGAGCGGTAGCTACACCATTTACAATCGGGTGGTGTTGAAAGCGTGGGTCGGACAATTTAATTACGCGTTCAATCTTTTCTGTATGCGTAATGTTACCGTTTTCCCCGCCGCCAAACATTATCACCTCAAACATATGCACCTCCTTTTCATTGATGCCTGATGATTATATCACAATGAAAATAAAGGATTTTATGTCAACCACAATAAAAATTGAGATATTTGTCACCATTATCAAGCGCCCGGGATAGGACGCTTTGGAATGGCTACTCCGCCGACGCAATTCTGCGTTGGCTAACCTGCTTTCGCTTCCATCAGCGTGACCATGTCAGGATCCATCTGGCTGACGATCCGCTCACGAGCGCAGTTGAGAAGCTTCTTGCGACCGCCGACGCCCCACTTATTCATTGCCCGGGCGCAGGAGCTGACTTCTTTGGTCTCATTGGCGATCAGAAGGTCAAGCCGATTGAGGCGAGACATATTGGTGATGCCGCTGAGTACCGCTTCCCGGAAGGTGTTGTATACCCGGATTTCAAATTTCGGACTCAGCCACGCCGCATATCGAATCGCGAGCAACTCGAGGCCCCAAACGCCTGATTCAGTGCCGCCCTTAACTACCCGAGTCGAAGCTATTTTCGTAGCTTCGGTCAGTTCGTCAGCAAAGCGTCTTATCTGCGCGCTTTTGATGAAGTTACTTGGACGCTGTGATTCAGTGGCCTCTCCATTGGAGACCGCTGCTGCATGCAGGTCGTTGAGGTTATAACGGCCATCGTCATCTACTCGAACGGATACGCCGTTTACTGCAACTGTTGGGTATGTCATTGCGATTTACCTTTTAGAAAGTGAGCCTGTCTCACAGAAAAGCCGCCCGAGAGAGGTCGCCACCTATAACGGCTTTTCTCAGGCTCGCTTACTGAAAGGCTCTCGTTGTGAAGTGCGCGTGAGATGCGCGGGTTTGCTGTAGGCATAAAAAGCCCCGCTATTGCGAGGCTTGATTATTCATGTGGTAACGGATGCATGACCCCGGCATTGCAGTGGGGAATGCGTAGGCGGTCTTTCGCCATACGAATACATGCTCACCTCCGTATTATTTGAGGCACTGCTCACGCACATACGCCTGCAGGCCGGTCAGTTGCTTTGTGACGGTGGCAATCCCGTCTCTGAGACGCCAATAATTGAGTTCAGCATCTGCTGTAAGTCGAGGGCTTGAGCCATCAACCAGGCCGGTGGCTCCGGTGGTTTCGTCTCTGGAGCAGGTGGCGGCGATTTGCAGCCGACGTTTACCAGCGACAACATCAGCACGAAGCCTGTCATTCTCAGCTTGCGCATTAGCTAACTCCTTCGTGTATTTGGCATCCAGTGCAGCTACATCACGCTGACGGGTTTGCATGTCGGTGATGGTGGCTTTTGCCAGTGACAGGCTTTGCTCAGCGTCATCAGCGCGTTTCTTGGCATCGCTTACCTGACCGAGCAGAACGTAAATAACCAGGAGGGATAAAATCAGCTCGATGCCGATTATCAGCCAGGCTTTAGAGGTCATTTTTACTCTCCGCCAGACACATAGAGCGCTCCATCTCCCGGCGATTCTGCAAGCCTTTCCACTTCATGCCGCCTGCATATACCCACCGGCGCATCTCTTCACATGCCCCGGCCTGGTCGCCTTTATTCAGCTTGCGGAGAAGGGTTGATTTGGAGAATGCATCCGTTCCGACGTTGAACACGAAACTGTAGAGGGCTGCGCGTTGGTATTCGTTGAGAGGCACATTTACCAGCCTGTCTACCTGCTTCTTCGCTGGCTGAAGGTCTTTCCAGAGCAAAGCATCACATTCGCGATCGGTGTATTTCTTCCCGATGACAATGTCCCGACCTGTATGACCATCACAAACCGTCCATACCCCGGCGACATCCTTGTAGGCCTCATACTTCCGGCCTTCCACGCCATCACGGCCACCAAGGAAAATGGTTGCTATAGCGAGGGCACCAGCCCCTGCCGCCCCGATCAGCTTTCTTCGCAAAGGAGTTGAGAATGGCATCACTCCTCCTTGAAGGCTTGCGGGTTAGGCCAGCGCTGGAAAGCTTCTATCTGCGCCAGCGTGGTTTTGCGCTTGTAATACCAGTTGATCCCGAATGTCAGAAGCGCCACAACAATACCGGCAATTACGCCAATGGCACTCCATTCATCAGGGCTTAGCCGGGTCAGTACGCCATTAGCTACCGTCCCGGCTGATGCGCCATAGGCAGCGCCAGAAGCTAATTTGCTCATATTGGACATTTCTCTCACCTCGCGTTTTATGCGGGTGCTGTGTGTAGGGTGCGCCTCACCCACGGCGTTAGAGGGTAAGTGGTTGGCTGTATGGATGGGCGCGAGTAAAAAAGGCGGGTTCTGGTCCGCCAATCGATGGGTGCTGCGTTGCGCTATGCGCTTATAGTCCCAGGTAGGGTATTCCAGACACGAAAAAGCCCAAGGTGTTAACCTCGGGCTCTTTTGTGTGATTCGGTCGACAACCAAAGCTATGGCGACGATATCAGATTTACATGAAATATATGCGTTTCAATCCAGTTTTGCAAGACTTATGTCGTAATTTGCTGCCTTTTGTTGTGAACGTGATCGCGTTACCTGCAATAAAGCGCCGCTATCCAGGCGCAGGAAGATGCGTTTCATCTCCACCCAGCGATCGGTAAACGTCTCTGACCAGTTCTTTGCTGTCACGCCAACCAGTTCAGCCAGCTGCTTATACTCGTATGCCTCCCGACCGGCCAGTTCAGCTTTCACATCCTGCGCCGCCAGCCAGATTAGCGCCCTCAGCCGCTCCATCGTTTTGCCGGCCACCTTCTTCACGCCCAGCTGCGCCCTGAACTCAGCCCATGCCCACTGAGTAATCGACACCTGGTTCTCCCAGCGCACGTTCTCGCTGTAATTCCAGAGTAGCCATGCTTTCTGGTGCTCATCGAGAGACATGACCGCCCGGCGCCACGACGCGGTGGAGTATTCGACCGGCTGAACCAGAGGGATATGCGACCCTTTAGCGCGCGACTGCTGCCCGGGGATCGGAGGGTTGCTCGGGTTAACCAGTTTCCCGTTTGCCGGGTTAATCACCTTCACGCGGGAACAGCTGCGCGGGGTAGTAGTGAACATGGCGTTTTCAGCAAAGGCGACCAGTTGGCCTTTAGTTGCACCACTCAGATCGGCAGTCGCAACGATCAGCTGCTGGCGTACATATTCCAGGTATTGTGTATTCACGCTGCGGCCCTCTCTGGCTGTTTGGTTTTGGTCTGGTTCTGGCTGTGCTTTGCTACTGGCGGCATCTTTGCGCGCATAACGCTTTCGGCCTGGTATCGGGCTATCTGGTCGCGGGTCATGCTGGCCTCCGGTTCCATGCGCGGATTGCATCTCGCTTAGTTGGGTAGGTGTCTGTTATCGGCTTAATCAGGCATGGCTTGTTCGCGCATCCCGCATAGACACCATCACCATCAGATACTAATTCCGCTTCACCGCCGCAGAATGGGCAGTTGAGCAGCGATGCCCAGTGCGGCAGTTTGAGGTCGTAAATCATGCTGCCTCCTGCTGTTTCAGTTCTTTGAGCTTGGCGCGGTACTCATCTCGGATCCGGATGTAGTCGTCGCGTTTCCATTTCGGTAATTCGTGCGGCCCCATCAGGGCATCAAAGCGGGCTTGGCCGATCTTGGCGATAAGCGCTGGCCGATAGGCGATCAGGTTGCCTGAAAGGTGGTTATTACAGGGGGCACACTGGCGATGGCAGTTGTCTTCGTTAAAGCGCAACTCCGGGTTAGCGCCGGTCGTGCGGAAGTGTCCTGCGTGGTATTGCCCGTCATGGTAGCGACCGCAGCTGATGCATGGCTGATGCCGATCCCGGTACCGGATAAACTCGTTGAAAGCCTGCTGTGCCTGCTTTGCGAAGTAACTTAGCGGCTTAACCTCAAGGCGTTTTTTGGCCTGGCGATCCCTGCTCTCTTTCTCGGCCTGATGCTTCTCCCTGATGCGCTTAGCCTCAGCCTTAATCTTCTCCTTGGCTCGCAGCTCCAGCGCGTAGATAGCGCCGTGTTCCGGACAGCACCAACGGATGTTGTCGTATTGAGGGATGAACTTTTCTCCGCATACTTTGCACTTGGGGTGGGATAGCTTACGCATTGCGCTCACCCCACTGCTTGGCCCACTCAATTTCGAGGCGGGATTTGTCGCTGAATTTGACGTTCTGCTGAGTGCCGAACCAGTAGATAGCCTCGATGACTTCAACCATCTGGCGCACAGTCATCTTGCTGGTCCGCTGCCCGAACATCACAATGCCGCCATCAATTCCGGGAGCCATTCGCTGCTCCTGTTTTTTGGATTTGGCGACCATGGCGGTGATCAGGTCTTTCCAGTCATCAGAATCGTATTTGTTGCCGAACCAGAGAACCTGGTCGGAGAGGTCTTTCAGCAACGGCCAAAGCTTCCGATTCTGCTGAAGCGTGCGGGTCATCTCTTTGATATCGAGAATCAGCGGGCGCTTAGCATCGACCGGCAACTCACGGATGAAGTTGATGGCGTTCTGCTTAACGGTGTCGTTAACGAGGTGGAATTGCTGGGCCTTCATACGCCACCTCCGAGAGGTAACGCAGAATGCAGAAAATCGCCGGTGCCGGAAAGCATCGGTGACAGGTGAAGATGTTCAGATTGTGGTCGCATATAACGTCCCCATTATATGCGCAGGGGTACCTCCGGGCGTTCAACTCCGGCGGCACAGTGATTATACCACTAGTTTTGAGAAATGATTATCAACTTTCAGCGGTTTGCTTCGGGGGTTCTTGAAGCGGCATCCAGTGGGTTACGCGACCGCCATTTTCACTTTCAACCCACCACCGGTCGCCATTCCATGAGCAGTTCCACTGGTAGTGTGATTTGCCCAAGCTGTTCTGCTCTTCGACGTAGCACCAGTAGCGCCCGATTTCTTCCGGCATCCGCTCGCTGCACGGAATCCAGCCCTGCACAGGCGCAGTTGGCATATCTGGCCCTTTGCGGATCGCCTTAGCCAACTCCAGCGGGTCATCGTAAAGCCAGTCGCCGGTTTGTGGGTGATTAGCTTCTGCCAGTCGTGCAGCCCACTCCAGACCGTCTTTGTGGCCCTGCAGATAGTCCATAGGCAACTCCTCACGCTGACTTACAGGTTCGGCACCCTGAAGCATGACGGCGCGGAAATCCGCAATCACTTTTCTTGCCCGATGCCATGCCTCATGGTCGCGATCGGATATGCGCAGCACCTCCTCTATCGCGGAAAGTAATTCGTTTGACGGCACCACTGATGGCTGCGGTAACTGTGGTGCTGCGTAGCCAGACTCTCGCTCAATGCTCAGCATGACATAGCCAGGCAACCACTCTCCCACATCAGCGATGTGGGTGACGACTGCGTTGATGAATTCTCCTGTGGGGTTGCAGCTAACTTTGGGCGTTTCCATCAGGTGAAGGGTGTCGCCAACCTTAAAATCTCGGTCATTTTTACGCAGCTCTGCGCGCTTAATTCCCGTGCAAACAGCGCTGAAGTGTTCAGGGTAAATCTTCAGGTGATGGATCATTTCAATCCCTCCAGCAGTGGCAGGCGGTAGAGTGGAGTTGACTTTCCGATGTATTCATCAAGTTTAGGGCTTTGGTAATGCAGCAAGCTGTAACTGCCGACTACATACGCCTCTGGCTCAGCCGTCAGCGCTGCCAGTGCGATTTCGAACAGTTCAACGTCACGCGCGATGCCGTCATAGTCAGGATTGATTGCCAGCATCTCCCTGTGCTTGCGAATCATTATCCTCGCCCGCGAAATAAGCTGCTCTTTCGTAAATTCAGCCATATCCCTACTCCCCCTTGATGATGACGTTAACGCCAACTTTGCGAATCTCATCGGCGCATCTGTTGATGATATTTCTGTGAAACTCACAAAAAATCTTCGCCGACTGCGGCCCTAATGGGTGAACATCTTGCGTACTCGGCAGCACAACCTCCCGCGCCTCCAGTTCAGCGATATGCCTCTCTGCGGCTTCTGTTTCTCGCCTTAACGCCTCGCTACAACCCTCAGCCTTTCGGATTGCTAACTCCAAATGTTTATTCAGCGCATCTGCGGCTTCCAACTCATCCAGCAGCGCCAGCACGGTGGCGGGGGTTGCCAGGTCAGTGAATGCGTCAATCAGGTAATATCCATACTGTTCTGGGTTAGCCTTCTCCGCCGCTTCACGCAGCGCCTGTTTGTCGATGTTGCTCATTGGGCCGCCTCCTGGCGAAGCTGGGCGGCGAACTCTGCAACAGCATCCGACAACGAGCGGTAATAAGCTTTTGACTCAACAAACACAGAGTTTTCTTCACCGCAGAAATCGATGAAACCCTCTGCCCCCTGAGCCCGCACTTCAGCCAGGAAGGCATCGGTGGCCGGGGTTTCATTCAGGGCACGACAGACATCATCATTTCCGGATATGTTTTCCTCCCCACAAGCTTCGCAGACAGTAAATCCAGCGGCATGGCTGCTAATGGCATCTTTCAGCCTCGCATTCTCAGCAGCCAGCGCCGAGCACTTGGCTTCGAGTGCGTTAGTAGCCGCCTGCCATGCATTCCACATGCCATCAAGCTCCGATTCGTCATCGTCAATCTTGTAGCCATCGCCATCGCGCCAGGCCGCCCAGCCGAATCTTGGAGGTTTTCCGTTGTGATAATTAATTTCCCACCATGCTTCGAATTGTTCTCTGCTCATACTGATTGCTCCTTCATGGCCGGGTCTGCCGGCAATGTCATGTGTGGCACCACAACCATTTTTACGGACTCACCGACAGTGCTTAATGCGAAGAGAGTGATGATTCTCTTCTGCTCGGCGGTCATCTTCAAAGCCAGCGTGTTGCCGTCGATGTTGAAGAACATTGCCAGGTTCTGTACGTCGTCGAGTTTCATACTGATGCTCTCCCGCCCCTGACTGAAGCCAGGCACTGATTGAATAGGTTGTTAAGAGGGTTGGCCATGCCAAAGATGTACGGTGCGCTCTTGCTGTAGTGCCACACTTTCGCTCGGCCCAGCCATTGCCGGTGCACCTCACCCTGCTTGCTTAGTGATGCAAGAATCTGCGAGGTGACTTGCATCTCAAGACCTGTCGCGGCTGCAATAGCCGATGAAGCTCCTTCGTTTCCAGCCTCCAGATAGTCCAGTACCGCTTTACGCCGGTTCGCATGAAGCTCGGTCAACCGATAACGCTTGATGCCGTTATGGGCGCTGTAGATTTCAAGTTGGCCTGATTCTGTGAGTTCCCGGAGGAGTTGGGTAATGCGGGATTTTGGTGCGCCGGTTAAAGTGTGGAATTCTCTGGGTGATGTAGGTTTGTTGGTTTCAAGGTGGTGAAGTATTTTTTCTCGGGTGTTCATGTGCCTTGCCTCACGTTATCGCCTGCCCAGACCTCGTTGTATTCAGAGACCGGCATGTTGGCGATGTAGTTGTACGGGGATGCTGTTTCGGTGGGTAAGAACTGGTGCGAGTTTGCATCGAGGTAAAGCGGGATCCCGCCTTCCCAGCCCTCGCCGTTACGCTGTTTCTCAAGCATCAGGACAGATGCGGGAGCGGCCAGCGCCTTGCGTTCCTTGTCGTCCAGTTCCTCACCCTGCTGGTCTTTCTGAATGGCCTTCTCACGAACCTTGTTGCGCCAGATGATGAACAGGTTGTCGGTGAGGTCGGTGATCGAACCTGAACCCTTAACGTCCATCTTGCCGGTAGGCTTCTCCTCGCTGTCTCCCTTGCGGCTATGAGTGACGAGCAGGACGTGAGTATTGGTTTTGTTCTTGAAGTCACACAGCGCGTCTACGAACGCTTTCTGGCCGTTGTAGTCGTCATCCCCTATTCCGCATTTCATCAGGCTATCGATGATGAACAGCTCGATGCCGTAGCGCTTCCAGGCGTAGGTGAAGATTTCGATCAGCCGATCAGCTTTGGCGGTACCCGTCAGGCCGAATAGCCATAGCCGGTCATCGTAAAACTTGAAGGCCGATTCGATTTCAAGCTGCGGCGGCAGTTTCAGGCAGGTTGATTGCCGGGTCAGGCGTTTCAGCAGGATGCCTGGCTTAATCTCCAGCGAGGCGACGCAGGTCTTTACCCCCTGTCGCATGGCTTCCAGTGCCATATGCCCTACCACTTCGGTCTTGCCGTGGCCGTTGACACCGTTGACCAGCGTCAGCTCGGCCTGGCGGAACGCGAAGTTGTGATTCAGGCATTCCCATGGGCTGTAGAACAGGCTTTGTTCTTTGCCGTAAAAGGCGTTGATGGTGTCCTGATAAAACTCCCTGGCGCTGTAAAGCTCCTCCGGATCGAAGAACGACGCTCGCTCCAGATATCCAACGATGTCATCGGAAGAGATGCCAGCCATCAGGCATTCGTTGATGTCTTTGTGAGGGAGTTTTACCAGGCGGCAGCGATGCTCACCGAGTCGGGTTGCGATCTCTCTGGCGGCGGTCTGGCCTACTTCATCGCTGTCCATGCTGATCCAGATTTCATCGAACCGGTCCAGGTTGTGATACTCGAACTCGATCCACTGCTGCTTGGCTCCCTTCCCTCCACCGAACGGCACGGACAGTGCCGGGAAACCGTACTGGTAGTAACTCATGCAGTCGATTTCACCTTCGCACAGGATGACGATCCGCATGTTCTTTGGGATGGCCTGCCAGCCATACAGACACGGCTCGCAATCACCCTCAGCCATGATGACCTTCTTCCCGTCAGGCCGTTCGGTGCTGATGCGCTTAACCTGCAACAGCTCACCGTCACGCTTGTAGGGGAATGCCAGCGCATCCAGCTCTCTCTCTCCGTTCCAGACCTTAGCCGCGGCAACCTCGTACAACTTCGCCGTCTCTGCGGAGATACCGCGAGTGGCAAGATATTCGATGTGCTTTTCGGTTTTGGTGAGATAACGGGAGATTTTCTTGCGATCTGGCCGGGAGAATTTCTTTTGCTGCTTTGCTGCGAAGTGGTGGTCGTCGTCCTTGATGCCCAGAAACTCTTTGGCTTCGGTCATCGCCTGGTGTAACCCGCAATCCCTGACGGCTACCCAGAGGTCCAGCAGATCGCCAGCGGTTCCCTCTGCAAAATCAGACCAGACTTTCTTCCCTGCCAGATTAACCTTGAGGCTCTTACCTGACTCCCCGTTAATACTTCCGGCCACCCACTCGTGGCTCTCTCGCTTACCGTTGGGCAGCAGGTATTTCGCTACCCTTTCGACCTGATTCCATAGCAGGTCACTAAGTTGGCTCGGCGTCATCATGATGCCCTCAAATCAAACTTGTTGAACCAGTACCGGACAAACCCATCGCTCAGTAAGCCGTGGTTGTAACCGGCAATCAGCAATGCCTTGAACCGTGATTTCATCGTCACCTCAGAAGAAAACGTATCCGCTATTGCTGACGGTCACGGCTGGCTTCTGGCCGGATGATTCTGGTCCTGCAGCTGGCTTCTGGTCATTCCATCGCTGCCCATTTAGGTAACTGGATGGAAGCAGGCGATCAAACCCGAACTGCTTTCCTAACCGACACGCGATATCTTCTGCCAGCATGGAAGCGAATTGCTCTGCCGTACCTTTGGTGACGGCTCGCCATTCCTTGAACTGAGTTCTGAATGCTGAGGCTGCATTTTTCTTGCCGTCTTTCCGCATTCCTGCAATCCAGAAAATCTTCTCGAATGCCTCATCGGTTGCCTGGTGTTTGTTTGAAGGCTGAGGTGGTTTTTCGTCCTCCGCTCGAACTTGTTCGGGCAGAGTGTTTTTAATGTCTTTATTGTCTTTTGTATTAGTGTCTTTTGTGTCCCCCTGTTTTGAGGGATTCGACTCCCTCAATTTGAGGGATGTTTTATCCCCTGTTTTGAGGGATTTCCCCTCGTTTTGAGGGATGCACCATTCATCGATGTTTTTGTTAGGCCCGAACATGCCACCTTGCTGCTTGATGACGTTCATTCTGACGAGCTCTAACTTCGCTTCATTGCACCGCTTTACCGGCAACTTTGTGATCTCGCTAAGCTGAGAATCGCTGATCCTGTCCATCGGCTTATTCCACCCGTAGGTTTTACGCAGAATAGCGAGCAGCACTTTGAAGTGTCGCTTGGTCAGATCAGCGCCTGAATAAGCTTCAAGGAGCATATTTGACAGCCTGGCGTACCCATCATCGAGTTCTGCCACACGACGCTCCACGACCGCCAGAGACGGCCTGATTGGTGTTACTGTTGCAGGGCTACTCATGACCGTTCTCCTTCCGCTTTAGTTCTTCAATGATGGCTCTCAGCTTTACGCCAACAGCCGGGTTACAGGATTTGATGAACCGGTCACGAGCAATATTTTTGTGTACTGCCGCCTGGTACAACCGAGGTTTTTTTGGCATAATTACTCCCGTTACTTGGCGTAACACAGTGTTGAGAAGGCCTTTGAAGTGACCGCTTCAAGGGCTTTCGCTTTTTTGGTAGCTCCCATCACATAACTCCCAGCATTGAAGTCACCATCGTCATCAGTGGGCCTACCTGGTCCGGCATGAGGCGGAACATGGCAGCTATACCCTCGCTAACCTCTTTCAGCTTCTGATGCTCTGGTGCGTCCAGCATGACGGCCTGCTTCGCTTCCGATACTTCCTTCTCAGCTTCTGCAAGCCTGACCAGCTTGCAGTCAGCGCCAACCAGCTTTGTGCGGTACTCAATCGGCAGAACGGCCATGATTGCCGGTGTCAGCTGGCGCACGTTCTCGCGGTACTGATCGGAGTCGAAGCGGTTATCCAGGAAGCGGAACAGCTTCTGGCGCTGACGGCTTACATCTTTCGGGAAAGTGATATCCACCCCGCCCTGCTCCCGATACTCATTGACGATCAGCATCGTCACTACGTCCTGACCCTGAGAAGCTGCCCATGAGCGGATCGCATTGCGGATCGCGTCGTGGTTATCTTCCTGTTTTTGCTGAGCGCGATTTATCATCACGCCCGGAGAAAATCCGATACTCTGTTGATAAGTAAGTGATTGCATGTGCAGTCTCCTTAATTGAATTAACTAGCGCGCATCGTTGGATGCGTAAATGTTGTTGCCATCCCGAAACAGGCTGGCGAGCGCATTGTTAAAGAGCGGTGGTGCTTATGCGGCGTTGTTACGGATCACTGCAAAAACCAGACTTTCTTTCGTTACAGGTTTCTGTCGCTTAAACCTTTTGCTGGCATCCTCAATGGCCTTGGCCTTTTCTGGTGATGCTCGGCGGTTTCCGTAGGCGATCTGGTCTAAGTAGCCCGCCGTTGTATTGGCTAGCAAAGCGAGCTGTGACCACTCTTCAGTTGTTGCGCCTTTGCGCCAGCGGAGTAATTCGTTATTCATGGGATGCTCCGGGTTAACGTTTCAAATGGAGTTTAGCGTTATGCTAAATACTAAGCAAGCATCATTTAGCAATTTGCACATTTATCACATTGCTAAAGAATGTGAGAATCCGGGGATGGAAAATAAAGAAATCAGAAAAGCCAACCTGGAAGCGCTGTATGAGAAGCGGCAGAAAGAGAGTGGAATGACTAAGGCGCAGTTCGCTGAACTCATTGACACTAGTCCTGCGGCTTTAAGTCAGCTGCTGGGACCAAATCCTAATCGAAACATTGGGGATAAACTGGCTCGAAAAATTGAAGCTGCCTTAGGTCTGTCATTCGGCTGGCTCGATGTGTTGCACACCGAAGACGATAGGCCTAATGTTTCATTTCGAGGACTGAACGAGACTAAAGGAAGTTATCCTGTAATCAGCTGGGTAAGCGCGGGGCAATGGATGGAAGCTGTAGAACCTTATCATCGCAGATCGATAGATCGCTGGTACGACACCACTGTGGTGTGCTCAGAGGATTCATTCTGGCTGGATGTTAAGGGGGATTCTATGACATCCCCTGTGGGCCTGAGCATACCGGAAGGTGCTGCAATTCTTGTGGATCCGGAGGTTGAACCACGAAATGGGAAGCTGGTTGTCGCCAAGCTGGATGGGGATAACGAGGCCACATTTAAGAAGTTAGTTATAGATGCTGGCCGACGCTTTCTTAAACCCCTTAACCCTCAATACCCGATGCAAGAAGTTAACGGAAACTGCCGAATTATCGGCGTAGTAGTAGACGCCAAGATTCTCAACATACCGTAACTTCCCTCTCAAATTTCCTGAGCCCGCCACCGTGCGGGCTTTTCTTTGTCTGCGATTCAACAAAACACTCCTTGCTAAAAATTAATTCCTTTATTAATCAAAACGCTAAACAAAATGCAGGATAAATTTAGCATTTTGCTATTGCCTTAAATTTAGCATCACGCTAAATTTACCCCATCGAAACGAAACATCGATGCGGCACAGGAAGTTGAGCCGCGCCGGACGGGAAGTCTGGCTGCTTATTTAAAAACATGATTCCTCCCTGTTGCGGGGAGGCCGAAGAAAGTGCTTCGGGGTGTGGCTGGGTGAGCCATACGAGATGCAAGCTAAACCACCTGAGTAGCGCTGTTAGTGCGCTTAACCAAGACGGATGCAAGCAAGACTCGCCAAGCTGCTTTGAGCGCAGAAAAGCAATAGCCCAGCACACCACCCAAGCACTTACTGAGGACACAGATATGAACTCAAGACAGCGTTACAAGGCTAAACGCGCAGCTGAGCACCGCGAGCGTAAAGAGTATTGCCAGAAGATTGAGCGTGCATTTTCACGCCTGTCAGAGGGTTGCAGTAATCGCGTACTGCGGGCCACTTCGCTCGGCAGTCTGCGCGAAACTAACACCGGCGGGGCCAGCTGCTTACCAGAAGTCGCCATATTCGCAGCTGGGTACCGCAATTCCAAGCAAGTCACGGCTCGCTGAGGTGGCCCATGAAGAACAGCATCAAGTGCCCGGTATGCGGTCGTGACTTCGACCCACGCACACCTTTCTGCCACATCAGCAAGTATCACCAGTCAGCGAAGAACTGCGAGCTGGAGAAGATACGCGATGCACGGCGCAAGCATTACGCACAGAGCGAATCGAGCGGATCGAGTGGCCTGCGGTGAATAAACAAAGGGGTGAGGGTATGGAGGGCGGCAATAAGTTTCGCTGCACGGGAAAGTGGAATGACGAACCATTTGACCGGGTGATAGAGGCTGAGGATGAAGGAGATGCCCGTGACCACTGGTTTTATTGGGCATGGGTAGCTGGAGCATCATTGCAAAATTTGGAAGTAACTGAAGCCGCCTAACCAGCGGCTTTTTTCATACCTCAGAAACTTCACAGAGGTTTCTAAGTTATGAGACGGCGGCCATCCACCGCCACACTTTTTTCTGGCGCAAATGCGCAGGGTTTTTCACGTTCAGCGGCGCGGCTTAAGCGCGGAGATGATTATGAGCAAATTACGAGTTTGGCACATCCCACAAGTACCAATGAAGGCATTCACCGTTGAAGTACAGAGCGTGGAAGAAGGCGTCCGCCTGATGGATGCCCTGGCTGATTACGACATTTTTCAGTACGAAAACAACATCAAGCCTGATTACTGCAACGCAAATGGCTTGCAGATTTGGGATGAAAGCCTGACAGATGAAGAAATGGCTGATATGGAGCTCGCCGACCGCTGGGTTGACTGGTACAGCGAGTATTACGACGACCCTCGTGAATATCTGGAAAGCCTGAAACAAGGTGAGCCGTCATGACAGTCACCCACAACGGCAAGCAGTACACAGTAAAGCGATGCGCTCTAAACGATAACCAGTGGCGGTTAACTTCGGTAACGAATCCACGCGAACAGGTAACGCTTAACCGCTGGCAGATGCATGTTGCCGGACTTCTTGAGCAGGTGGAGAAACAATCATGACCATCAATCACCAGTTACTCCGTATGGCCCAGCAGAAAGCCCGTGACGCCCGTGAGCAGCGCAACGGCACCAAGTGGATGGAAGCCAACGAAGAGATGAAGAAAGCCGCTGGCATGCCGTGGTATCGCGGTAATTCGACTCAGCGAGGAGGTGAGCATGGATATCAAGACTCCTGAAAACCCAAGCAGAAAGGCGACGGCCCGAGTTAAAAATCCCCTGCCAGCGCCTACCCAATGTCATCGCTGTAGCGGGTTAGTGCGGATCGGAACCCATGAAGAGGTTTACGGGCGCGATTATAGCGACTGGCCTTATGTCTACCTCTGTGAAGGCTGCGGCGCGTATGTTGGCCTACATCCATTTACCGCCATCCCCCTCGGCACGCTTGCGGATAAACGAACTCGCGATGCCCGGAAGAGTTGCAAGCTGCCGTTTGAGCGGATTTGGCGTTCTGGCGGAATGTCTCGCACCGAAGCGTACAAATGGCTGGCCGATAAGATGGGCATCCCTACGGAAGAATGCCATTTCGGCTGGTTCAGTGCCGAGCAGTGCCAAATGGCGATGACTCACTGTAACGAGTGGCTTAGCCGCTAACCCCCACCCCATTTCACATCTGGCAGCCAATCGATGCCGAGTGATGCACGAACTGAATTCAGGAGTAACCCATGAAACAAGCCTATCAACATCCGCGGGTACCGAGAACTCGCCCCGCAATGCTGGCAAATCATCACGCGTTGATTGTACAGGCGAGAGAATCCCGCTTGCTGGGATGGAAGCGTGAAGCTGCATACGCACTGCGTAGCGCCTCACTTACGCGCGTCTGCATCCAGATTGAGGAGCGTGCAGCATGAGTGCTATGGAGTGCTGGGATGACGATGCTTTCGTAAGGCTGATGCGTGACGTGATACCAGATACGCCAGATGACGATAACGAGCCGGTTAACCTGGCTGCAGAACGCCAGAACCCGGTGATCAGCTGGGCAGAATTTGCAGGAGATTTCACATGAACCTGAATCTTTTAGACGAGCCATTCGCCACTGTTGATATCGAGTGGCGCATTCAGCAAGCCGGTAAGAGCGGTAACAAGATTTGGGCCAAGGTGCTGGCCTACGTCACCAACCGGGCAATCATGAAGCGCCTCGATGAAGTGTGCGGCAAGGCTGGCTGGCGTAACGAATATCGCGACATTCCGAATAACGGCGGGGTTGAGTGCGGAATTTCCATCAAGGTGGATGGAGAGTGGATCACCAAATGGGATGCAGCAGAAAACACGCAGGTGGAAGCAGTTAAAGGTGGGCGATCTGGTGCGATGAAGCGCGCTGCTGTGCAATGGGGAATCGGGCGTTATCTCTACAACCTTGAAGAAGGATTCGCCATTGTCTCAGCGGAGCGGGCAAATGGATTCCACTATGCCAAATCAAAAGAAGTTGGCGTGTTTTACTGGAAACCCCCTGTCCTGCCAGCTTGGGCATTACCTGCCGGGTCGGTGCATGAGCAGAGCGAGCCACAGCCAGCAGAGCAAACAAACGAGCCAGAGCCACCTCAAAGCGTGGATGCGGACAAGATACTCGCCGCGTTCTCTTCCTACGCCAATAACGAAACGGACATCAAGAAGTTAACTGAGCAATACAGAAAGACTTGGGCGGATCTTAGTGGCTATGTAGAGCACCAGGAAAAATGCAAAGACGTCACTGGCATCAGACGTTCAAAACTTACACAGGCGGCATAAATGGCAAGTAAAGGCGTTAACAAAGTAATCCTCGTTGGCAACCTCGGGCAGGATCCTGAGGTTCGCTATCTCCCGAGTGGTGGCGCAGTAGCAAACATCACCCTGGCAACTTCTGAATCGTGGCGCGACAAGGCGACAGGCGAGCAGAAAGAGCAGACCGAATGGCACCGGGTAGTGCTGTTCGGCAAGCTGGCAGAGGTGGCTGGCGAATATCTCCGCAAGGGCTCTCAGGTTTATATCGAAGGCCAGTTGCGCACCCGTAAATGGACGGATCAATCAGGAACGGAGAAGTATACCACCGAGGTGCTGGTCAACGTTGGCGGCGTAATGCAAATGCTCGGTGGGCGGCAGGCAGGCGCATCGGCGGGCAGTAGTCAGCAGCAATCAGGCAACTCTTCCGGCGGCGCACAATCGCGTCAGCAACAACGCTCCGCTCCTGCTCAATCAGATGAGCCACCTATGGATTTCGACGACGATATCCCCTTTTAACACCTGATTACCCCTGAATTTCCACTTATTTCACCTCACGGAGGCGGGTTATCCACACCCGCAATTCGCTATGCACCACATATCTGGCAGACGCCACTACTCGAAAGAGACGCTCGTCCGGCTGCTCAGCGTTGATGAGCGCAACTTCATTGCCACCTACTGGAGCGGCGTTAACCCGGGCGACGGATGTTTCAACGCCGGGATTAACCTGGTCACGCACGAAGCGTTCTACGCAGGCTGGGGCGGCTCGCTGGAAGAGAAAAGCGAGTACATCACTGCTGCTGAGCTGGAGATGGTGAAGGAGGTGTGTGATGCGACGCCGTGGGGTCAGGAGTTCGGCGGGAAGTGCCTGGGGGGGATGGAATACAGACTTAAACCTGAAATGAGGGTGACGCAATGAAACACGCTCACGACGACATAGTAGTTCACGGACTTCGCCTAGAATTCATTGTCGGGCCTAACGGCTGGCTGATGCCATGGGGTGATGTTATCCGCAACCCACTCAAGGCGCAGCGACTCGCTGAGGAGTACATCAACAGGCAGGAGGCGGCATGACCGGGAAATACTCGCTTATCTACGCCGATCCACCCTGGTCCTACGGCAACACCATCAGCAACGGTGCTGCGGAAAACCACTACGGCACCATGAAGCTGATCGACATTAAGCGGCTGGCGGTGTGGGATTTGGCCGCTGAAAACGCCGTGCTGGCGATGTGGTACACCGGCACCCACAACCAGGAGGCCATTGAACTGGCTGAGGCGTGGGGCTTTACGGTTCGAACCATGAAGGGCTTTACGTGGGTCAAGCTGAACCAGCTGGCAGAGGTCCGCATCAATAAGGCGCTGGCTGAGGGTGAAGTTACCGACTTCTACGACTTCCTCGATCTGCTGAACGCAGAAACGCGCATGAACGGCGGAAACCACACTCGGGCGAACACTGAGGATCTGCTGATCGCCACCCGCGGTGCAGGACTTGAGAGGATGAGTGCCGGTATCAAGCAGGTGGTCTACAGCCCACTCGGTGCGCACAGCGAAAAGCCATGGGAAGTTCGCCACCGGTTGGAGTTGCTCTACGGAGACGTGCCGCGCATTGAGTTGTTCAGTCGCTGCGGTGCGCCGGGGTGGGATCATTGGGGCAATCAATGCCCAACATCGGCTGTTCAGTTGCTGCCAGGCTGCGCGATCGACGTGATGAAAACGGAGGCGGCATGAAGCCAGAAGATGAAAACGCTATCCGGTCACAGTGCAAAAAATGCGTGGCTGAAATCCGCCAGGCAATGAAGGTCAGACCAAAACCAAAATGGAACGCCGTGGTTCCAGCCATCCTCGACAAGCACTATCAGAAGATAGCCGCCATCGGCATCGATAAGCTTGGATTCATCAGCAAAATTGGCCGCATGCAGGGTCGATATGGAGTGGAGTCATGAAAATTTACATCGCCGGTCCAATGAGCGGCCTGGTCGAATTTAACCGCCCGGCCTTCTTGTTCACCGCGGCAAAGCTTACCGGCCGTGGGCATGTGGCACTTAACCCAGCAATCCTGCCTGACGGGCTTTCACAGGCCGAATACATGGACATCTGCCTGGCAATGCTGCGTTGCGCTGATGTTATCTACCTGCTTAAGGGATGGGAATCTTCGCCCGGAGCCAGAGCGGAAAAGGCACTAGCTGAGAAACTGGAGTTGCAGGTCATCTACCAGGAAGAGGATCGAGCCGCATGACAGCACAAATCACCGGGTCGCTAATGCGGCCATTTTTATTGCTGGCGTTTGCCGTCAGCCGCATCAATGAACAGTTCAGGGAGCACTGAACATGGCTCGCTACAAATTTACTAATCGCAAAGCTCGCATTGAAAAGAAGTTCAGCAAATCGGCAATGGACCTGCTTATTAAGCTAAGACCACGAAGCATCAACCGGGGCGATTTCAGCCTGGAATATGATGACTTTAAAGGGCGTCACGGCACCGTCTACCACGACGAATGGCATTTATGGGACTCGCCGGATTACTGGACTGGTGAACGCGATAGCTACGATGCCTTTTTCGTTCTCCATGACAACTTGATTACTCAGACTCACGACTTTGAAGGCGAGATGGACGCTCGGAATAAGGTTGGCTGGGACGCGGAAATAGATATCACTCCTTTCTGCTCACCATGGCGGATCGGTAACGTAACCCGCGCTCAAATCATCAGGCACTGCCGGCAGCTTGTGTCCGCTGGCATAAGTTGGGACGCATAACATGGCAGATTTTGCAGACGACGCATCAGCCGTCGAAGAGTTGCAGCGTAATGCTGCGTTAAGTGCTCACCGGATTGACCGTGATGCAGTATCGGCAACGCACTGTAGTGATTGCGATGAACCGCTGCCGGAGGCTCGCCGGAAAGCGTATCCGGGATGCACAATGTGCGTTGATTGCCAGGGTGAGCAGGAATTGCGGAACAAGCAGAGGGGGATGTGATGTGTGATATGCCAGCAGTATTTGGACAAGAGCAGCGTAAAGCCCGCAAAGAGCATAAGTGCTGTGAGTGCGCCGTCATCATTAAACCTGGTGAGGCCTACATCTATTCCCACGGAGTGTGGGATGGAAGCGGTCAGAGCTTCAAGCAATGCCTCGATTGCGCAGAGGTATCAAGTGCTGCCGCCGCATCAGTTGATGATCCAGAAGAGGGCCCGGCGTTTACCGGGCTACGCGAATGGTTCATGGGCTACTCATGCCGGGAATTTAACGGTGATGAACTGGTAAAAAGTTTCGCCAATGAGCTGAGTGTGGACGAAAACAAAATCCGCAAAGTGTTGCGGATGGAGCCAGCCAATGTTCAAGCTAATCCAGCGCGGCCAGATATTTGCTGATCAGCATAACTGGCCAGTAATTATTCATTCCACCACATCAGAAGTTGTCCGCTACTGGCGACAGGGCCGGATTAACACCGCGTCAATCGACAGATTTATTAACGATTTCGAACCGCTCGACCATCGAGAGGCGGAGCAGATCCGCGCCGAGCTGGAGACGAGCGAGCACATTAAGCACCTGCGCGCTATGCGTGCGGCATGAGGAGGTTAATCGATCATCCCGAAATGCTTCATCGCTTGTTCGATTAGCGGAACGTAATTATTGGGGCATTCATACACCCTTGAGTCAGGAGAGATACGGTTCGGCGCTTGCTTCATCCTGAACCCGTGCATGTGCTTAACATGAGCGATGTGGCATGTCTTAACGCTTACACCATTGTTGGCCTTCACGTATTCCTGGATCTGCTTATAAGTAGCCATGTACCTCTCCTTTTTCAACACGACTCAGTATATATGACAGACAGCGCAGCGACAGCCAGTTATGTTCTAACCTGAGATTTAACCCGCGATATACTTTCTGCAAAGGAGGACCCCATGGCAGAAAGACATGATAAGCCGCATAAACCGGTTGCTGTCAGTCGGAGAATAATCAAAGGGCTTAGTCAATGCGAGCGATGCAAGAAAACAAGGCTGGAGTGCCGCCGCATAGCGATGTCAGACGGAACAAGAATCGTCGCCTGTATTGATTGTATGACCGCAAAAATCATTACTGGTAAAAAGCAAAAAAAGCTCAAAGTGTTTGAAATCTCAACCGCCTTTGAATCATCTCGATGAAAGCACTAACCACCTATGGCCGCCCACCGAGGCGGTTTCTTTTTGCCTGGAGAAAACCATGAGCGACATTATTCATCTGGTTCCGAATAAATGGGTTTCTGAAGATCTGCTGATAGCTCTGACTGGCCTTACAAAGCACGCGATAAAATCTGCGCGTGAGAAATCCTGGCTTGAAGGCCGTGAGTACCGGCATTACTCCGGCGACTGCCAGCCAAAGGATAACTCCCCTATCCTCTACAACCGACATGAGGTCGACAACTGGGTGGAGAGACAGCGACCAGCGATCCCACGTCAAAAATCTGCTTAAATATCGATACCTTTAACAAAGAGGAAAAGGTATGTCTAAATATCCAACCGGGGTAGAGAACCACGGGGGCAATTTGCGCCTGTGGTTTATGTACCAGGGTGAGAGGGTCCGCGAGAATCTCGGCGTTCCTGATACACCTAAAAACAGAAAGATTGCAGGAGAGCTAAGAACATCCATCTGCTATGCGATCCGAACTGGCACGTTCGACTACTCGTCTCAATTCCCGAACTCATCAAGAGCAACCATTACTCACGACCACAAGTTGAGGACGACAGTCGCGGAAATGGCTCAGAAATGGCTGGCCTTGAAGGAGACCGAATTAGCTAAGAACACACACATGAGATACTCGTCATACATCAAAATGTGTCTTCGCATTATTGACGACACCATGCCCGTGTCTTCTCTGACTCATGAGGATATGATGCGTCTGCGCCATGAGTTACTGACGGGATGGCAGTTAATAGGTAAAACGCTTGAGCGATCTCATAAGAAAGGACGGACGGTAAGAACGGTAAACGGTTATATGGCTGTAATGCAGGAAATGCTGAAGTTTGCCGAGAGGAATGGATACACAAGTGGGCCGATAATATCAGACATCAAGCCGCTAAGAAAAACAAAGTCAGAACCTGATCCTTTAACAAAGGAAGAGTTTGTCCGCATGCTGGAGGCGGCTAGCCATGAGCAAATAAGGAATCTGTGGATTCTGGCGGTAAGCACCGGGATGAGGCATGGAGAAATTTGTGCTTTAGCATGGGAGGATGTAGACACGGTCAACTGGACAGTGAGGGTAACCCGAAATCTGGCAATTTCAGATCACTTCACTCCACCAAAAACCGAAAGCGGCATCAGGACAATCAATCTGACCAAGCCAGCTATTGAGGCATTGAAGAGCCAGATGCAATTTACTCGTATGCAGTCTCAGCAGGAAGTTGTCGTTAACCTGCGCGAGTATGGAAAGACCAGAAAGGACTCATGCACTTTCGTTTTCAACCCGTCAGTTTCTGGCCGGTATCCAACAAAGAGCATTTGCTATATCCCCGGCTCTATAGCGGCGTCATGGAATCATCTTCTGAAACGCGCTGGCATCAGACACAGAAAAGCATATGAGTCTCGACACACTTTTGCATGCTGGGCATTAAGCGCGGGGGCAAACCCGAGCTTTATCGCTAACCAGATGGGACATACAAATGCGCAAATGGTCTTCACTGTATACGGGAAGTGGATGTCGGATAAAAATGGCGATCAGATCGCTTTGCTTAACGATAATTTTGACTTCTCTGCCCCACAGATGCCCCACATGAAAGTGGCCGGAATACAATAGACCTGTATTTCAGCCACTTACATTACACTCAGTGCTTAAACATGATATGACGAACCACGGTGTAATCTTCCAGACCATACACCGACATGTCCTTGCCGTAGCCCGACATTTTCATCCCGCCGTGGGGCATTTCGCTCACCAGCATAAAGTGGGTATTCACCCAGGTGCAGCCGTACTGGAGGCGGGCGCTGACGCGGTGCGCGCGGCCCACATCCTGGGTCCACACGGAAGAGGCCAGCCCATACTGCGAATCGTTGGCCCAGTTCAGCACCTCCTCTTCGTCGTCGAATAGCGTCACGCTCACCACCGGGCCAAACACCTCCCGCTGAACAATAGCATCTTCCTGCTTCGCCCCTGCCAGCACGGTGGGCTGAAACCAGTAACCTTTACCGTCGTGCTTGCTGCCGCCGGTGATCACCTGTACATGTCCCAGGGCTTTCGCCTCATCCACCGCTTTGCACACCCGGTCGAGATGCGCCTGGGAGCTTAACGGACCCAGTTCGGTGCTCTCGTCATTCGGATCGCCGATCTTCAGGCTGGCGACCGCGGCCCCCAGTTTTTCCACCAGCGCGGCGTATATCCCTTTTTGGGCGTAGATACGACAGGCGGCGGTACAGTCCTGCCCGGCGTTGTAGAAGCCGAAGGTACGTACCCCCTCCACCACCGCGTCAAGATCGGCATCGTCAAAGATAATCACCGGCGCTTTGCCGCCCAGCTCCATATGGGTGCGCTTAATCGTCGAGGCGGTATGACCGATGATATGTTCGCCGGTGGCGATAGAGCCGGTGAGCGACACCATGCGCACCTTTTCGTGCCCGGTCAGCGGGTCGCCCACGGTTTTACCCCGGCCAAACAGCACGTTAATGACCCCGGCCGGGAAGATATCTTTTGCCAGCTCCGCCAGCTTCAGGGCGGTGAGCGGCGTGATTTCAGACGGTTTCAGCACCACGCAGTTACCGGCCGCCAGCGCGGGCGCCAGCTTCCACGCCGCCATCATCAGGGGATAGTTCCACGGTGCAATGGACGCGACAACGCCAACCGGGTCGCGGCGGATCATGGAGGTGTGCCCTTCCAGATATTCTCCTGCCGCCGAACCATGCAGAGTACGCGCCGCCCCGGCAAAGAAGCGGAACACGTCGGCAATCGCCGGAATCTCATCCCCCATCACGCAGTGCAGCGGTTTGCCGCAGTTCTGCGACTCCAGCCGGGCTAAGGTGTCGGCCTGAGCGTCGATGGTATCCGCCAGCTTCAGCAGACACTCGGCGCGACTTTTTGGCGTGGTCCGCCCCCAGCTGGCAAACGCGCGGTCCGCGGCCTGCACGGCTGCGTCCACCTGGGCGGGAGAGGCCTCGGCGATCTCCAGCAGCACCTCGCCGGTGGCAGGGTTATAGACCGGCTGCTTTTCCCCTTCGCCGTTGACCAGTTCACCATTAATCAGCAGTTGAGTTTGCATAGCTTTGTCCTGTTTCAGTCAAGGTTATTTCCCGCTTCCGGCTACGTTTTCGCCGTCGCGGGTCAGCCACCAGGCCCCCAGAATGGGAATGGCGGTCACCAGCATAACCAGCAGTGCCACCACGTTTGTTACCGGTACATCGCGCGGACGCCCAAGCTGGTTTAACAGCCACAGCGGTAACGTGCGCTCATGTCCGGCGGTAAAGGTCGTCACGATAATCTCATCGAACGACAGGGCGAACGCCAGCATACCCCCCGCCAGCAGCGCCGACCCCAGATTGGGCAGCACCACGTAGCGGAAGGTTTGCCAGCCATTAGCGCCTAAATCCATCGAGGCTTCAACCAGGCTCCAGGAGGTGCGCCGGAAACGGGCAATCACATTATTGAACACCACCACCACGCAAAACGTGGCGTGACCGAGGATGATGGTGAAGAAACCGGGCTCCAGATTAATGGTCTTGAACGCCGTCAGCAGCGCCAGACCGGTGATGATCCCCGGCAGGGCGATGGGCAGGATCAGCATTAGCGATACCGCGTTCTTGCCAAAGAACTCCCGCCGCCATAGCGCCGCGGCCGCCAGAGTGCCCAGCACCAGCGCAATAGCCGTCGACAAAGCCGCGATTTTCAGTGACAACGTCACTGCTTCAATAATGTCGCTGCGCGTCGCCGCGGCACTGAACCACTTCAGCGTCAGCCCCTGTGGCGGAAAACTGAACGCCGCGTCCTCGGTATTAAAAGCATAGATGGCAATAATCAGCAGCGGAAAGTGGAGGAAGATCACCCCGCCCCAGGTGGCGATTTTCAGAAACAGCGGTGCGCGTTCAGAGTGCATCAAACGCTCCCAGACGTTTCACGAACGCCAGATAGAGGGTAATGAGAACAATCGGCACCAGGGTGAAGGCCGCCGCCATGGGCATATTGCCAATCGCCCCCTGCTGGGAGTAGACCATCTGGCCGATAAAGTAGCCCGGCGGCCCCACCAGCTGCGGCACGATGAAGTCGCCCAGCGTCAGGGAGAAGGTGAAGATCGACCCGGCCGCGATGCCCGGGATCGCCAGGGGCAGCACGACATAGCGGAAGGTCTGCCGCGGCCGGGCGCCGAGATCGGCTGAGGCTTGCAGCAGCGACGGCGGCAGACGCTCCAGCGCCGCCTGCACCGGCAGGATCATAAACGGCAGCCAGATATAGACGAATACCAGAAAGCGCCCCAACCCGGAGGTGGAGAGCGTGCTGCCTCCCACGCCCGGCACCGTCAATAGCGAGGTGAGCAGCGGCTCCAGCCCCATATGCCTGAGAAACCACTGCGCCACGCCATCCTTGGCCAGCAGCAGCGTCCAGGCGTAGGCCTTGACGATATAGCTGGCCCACATCGGCAGCATCACCGCGATATAGAAGAAGGCTTTCCACTTTCCGTGGGTGTAGCGCGCCATATACCAGGCCATCGGGAAGGCCAGAATCGCGCTGCCGATGGTGACGGCAATCGCCATCGTCAGGGTACGCAGGATGATGTCGTAGTTGGCGGGATTAAACAGCGCGCGGATGTTGGCGAAGGTCAAATCCGGCGTGACCGCCATGGTGAAGTCATCGAAGGTGTAGAATCCCTGCCACAGCAGGGTGAACAGCGACCCGAGATAGACAATGCCAAACCACATCAGCGGCCCGAGCAGGAGTAAAAACAGCCCCAACGACGACCTGCGCCAGAACAGCGCCGACAGTCGTCCCGGCAGGCCGTGCGAAGCCGGTGGCGGCGAAACGCTCATCTCCATTTCACCTCTCCTCATGCAGCGGCACCATAGCGTCGCGCGCCCACGACGCGGTCACCTGCTGCCCGGCCTCAACCCCCGGGGCCAGCGCGGAGCCGGTCAGGTTGGCCTGGCTCACCAGCAGTTTCTCCCCCTCGACAAGCCGCAGCTCGTAACGGGTCGCCGCCCCCTGAAACTGCACCGCCTGCACCTGGCCCAGCACCTGAATTTCACCCTGCCCGTCCAGACGAATATGCTCCGGACGCAGGGAGTAGCTACCGGTCATGCCGCAGACACGCCGGGCGGTGGCGTCGGTAAAGACGTTCGAGGTGCCAACGAAGCTGGCGACGAACGGGGTGCGCGGACGCAGATAGAGCTCCCGCGGGGTATCCACCTGCTCGATTCGCCCGTTGTTAAAGACCGCCACCCGGTCAGACATCGAAAGCGCTTCCCCCTGATCGTGAGTGACGAAAATAAAGGTGATGCCCAGCTCCTGCTGCAGTTTTTTCAGCTCAAACTGCATCTGCTCCCGCAGCTTGAGATCCAGCGCGCCGAGGGGTTCGTCCAGCAGCAGAACACGGGGTTGATTGACCAGCGCCCGGGCAATCGCCACCCGCTGACGCTGGCCGCCGGAGAGCTGGGAAGGCTTGCGTGCTTCGGCAAAACTGAGCCCGACCTTCTCCAGCGCCTCGCGGGCCTGGGCCTGGCGGGTAGACTTGTTGATCCCCTTCACCATCAGCCCGTAGGCCACGTTCTCGAGGATCGACATATGGGGAAACAGGGCATAGTCCTGAAAGACGGTATTGACGTCGCGCTCCCACGGAGGGAGTTCGCTGGCGTCTTTGCCAAAGATAGATATAGCGCCGCCGCTCAGCTGCTCGAAACCGGCAATCAGGCGCAGGCAGGTGGTTTTGCCGGAGCCCGAAGGCCCCAGCATGGAGAAAAACTCCCCGTCACGGATCCGGATCGTTACTCCATCCACCGCACGCACATCGCCATACAGGCGGGAGACATCGTTAAACTCTACTGCGTAGGTCATATTCCGCTCCCTGCGCTTAACGACCGCCCATGATGGCGATATAGTCCTGAACCCAGCGGCTGTAAGGGACAAATTTGCCGCCGTTGGCGACAGGGGTTTTCCAGAACAGGATCTTGTCGAAATAGGTGTAGCCGTTGGTTTCACAGCCTTTATCGCCGAGCAGAGTGCTGGCTTTACAGCCTTCTGCCACCACTGGCAGGGAACCGAACCATCCCGCCAGATCGCCCTGCACTTTTGGCGTCAGGGACCAGTTCATCCACTTATAGGCGCACATCGGGTGTTTGGCATCGGCGTGCAGCATGGTGGTATCCGCCCACCCTGTCACCCCCTCTTTCGGGAAGACGGTGCCTATCGGCTGATTCTCGCCTTTGAGGGCGTTGGCCTGATAGGGCCAGGCGCTGGAAGCCACCACCCCTTCGTTTTTGAAGTCACTCATCTGCACCGTCGTGTCGTGCCAGTAGCGGTGCACGAGTGCATGCTGATCTTTCAGCACGTTTAACACCGCCGTGTACTGCGCTTCCGTCAACTGGTAGGGATCGGTGATGCCCAGATCTGGCTGGGTGGCTTTGACATAGAGCGCCGCATCGGCAATGTAGATCGGCCCATCGTAGGCCTGCACGCGCCCTTTGTTGGATTTGCCGTCCGGCAGGGTCTGTTCTTTAAACACCACGCCCCAGGTGTCAGGCGGTGTCGGGAAGGTTTTGGTGTTGTACATCAGCAGGTTTGGCCCCCACTGATAGGGCGTGCCGTAGGCCTTGCCGTTAACGTTGAACCACTCCCCTTTGACGATCCTGGGGTCGAGGGTTTTCCAGTTGGGGATCAGGTCCGGGTTGATGGGCTGAACGCGTTTGCCCATGATCAGGCGCAGAGAGGCGTCGCCGGAGGCGGTCACCAGATCGTATCCGCCCTTCGCCATCAGGCTCACCATCTCATCGGATGTCGCGGCGGTTTTGACGTTAACTTTACAGCCGGTCTCTTTTTCAAACTGGGTGACCCAGTCGTAGTTTTTATCGGTCTCGCCCCGTTCGATATAGCCCGGCCAGGCAATGATATCCAGACGACCTTCGCCATTGCCGATCTCTTTTGGCGGCTCTGCCGCTTGCGCAGTCAAAATAGTCATGCCGAGCGCGCACAGGCTGCTACGGGCAAATGTTTTGCTCATACGTATTACTCCTGTCGTAATCAAATCAGAAGGCAGCCGTGCCGGTAGAATATCTCCTTAATTAAACGTAGACCGCGCCATTGCAGCGCACCCGGCAGGCCTGAGAAATTTCGCCAGGTTGTGACCGGGGGCGCATTCCCCGGTAACTGGATTATAGACAAGGGGTTAGCAGGCGAAGAGGTTATGCATATTTCCTATGAGCGATAATAAAAAACGCCGCAAATTAATTGCGGCGTGATTAAGGGGATAAGAAATGATTATTTAGCGGCTACGATCAATAGCGAGAAAAACTTATTTTTGCGTTTTTAACATCCCGCTAATTATTTGCCCTAACTGGATCACCGCCTGCTCCTCCCGCTCTCCCCAGGCCCACGAGGTATTGAAGCGGAAAAATGACGTCCAGGTATCGGAGGTGGAGAACATTTTGCCCGGCGCAATGCTGATGTGGTGCTTCAGCGCCCGGGCGCTGAGCTCACCGGCGTCCAGCGGCACGGGCAGCTCCAGCCATAAAAAATAGCCGCTGTCGCTGTGGTGAATTTTCACCTCATTGGGCAGATGGCGCAGCAGCGCCTGCCACGCCTGCTGCTTGCGCTCAGCCAGGGTGCGGCGCAGGCGCCTGAGATGAGCGTCGTAACGTTTGGTGGCGAGATAATCCACCAGCGCCAGCTGCATGGGCGAACTGGTGGACAAGGTGCTCATCAGTTGAAGCTGCTGGATGCGGCGGGCATGTTTCCCGGCGGCGACCCAGCCAATGCGGAACCCGGCCACCAGACATTTGGAAAAGGAGGAGCAGTGCAGGGTCATGTCGCTGCGATCCCAGGCTTTCGCCGGGAGCGGCTTTTCGCGGCCATAATAGAGCTCGCTGTAAACATCATCTTCAATCAGGGTGACGTTGTGCCGGGCGAGTAATGCGACAAGCTGCGCTTTTTTGTCGGCGCTGAGGGTAAAGCCCAGCGGGTTCTGCGCGTTGGTCATCAGCCAGCAGGCTTTAACCGGGTAGTCGTTCAGCGCCTGCGCCAGGGCGTTGAGATCGATACCGTCGCGCACGTCGGTCGCCACCGACAGCGCCTTCAGCTTCAGCCTCTCCAGCGCCTGCAGCGCGCCATAGAAGCAGGGATTCTCCACAATCACCCAGTCGCCCGGCTCGGTGACCGCCTGCAGGCTGAGGTTCAGGGCTTCCAGCGCGCCCGCGGTAATCACAATTTCATCCGGGGAGATGTTCATCCCCTGTTGGGCATAGCGGCGGGCGATGGCGTGGCGCAGATCGACGTTGCCCGGCGGCAGGTTCTCGATCACGCTCATGGCGGTGGCGGTTTTGCTGACGTTCGCCAGGGAACGGTTCAGCTGCTGTAAGGGAAAGAGACGCGGGTCGGGAAAGGCCGAGGCAAAGGGTACCACCGCGGGATCGCGGCTGGCCTGCAGCACATCGAAGATATAGGTATTGATATCCACCGACTCGTCGCGCATCACCTGCGCGGGCGGCATCGGCTGCTCTCCGCTGGGACGGGCGGCGACGTAATAACCCGACTGCGGGCGCGCCACAATATGCCCCTGGCTCTCCAGCATCTGGTACGCATGGCCGACAGTCATAAAGCTCAGCCCGCTGCTGGTCACCTGCTCACGCAGGGAGGGCAGCTTATCGCCGGGCTGCCAGACGCCCAGGTCGATCTGCGAAATGATTTGCTGCGCCAGGCGCTGGTATTTTTTCATCGGGTTCTCCTTGCTGCGTTACATAGTATATCAGCAGGAGAAAAAAGGCAGAATTAATAAACTGTTATAGGTGAGAGAGGAATGTCAGCAGGCGTGACGGCGCCTGACTGAATTACTTGCGCAGCTCAAACGGGACCTGGCGGGCATGACGGGAGGCCGCTAAATGGTCGAGGGTGATCATGGAGGATTTGCAGAAAATGCACTTCGCACCGTGTGGATTTTTTTCAGACACGTCGAAAATGGAAGTACGGAACTGCGAACCATGACAGCATGGGCAACGAAAATGGATAGTAGAACTCATGTAAATCTCCTGTACGTATACACGTAAAAACTAATGGGCCTTAAAGGCAATAAGGGTCTGAGACAAAACTAATCAGAGCGTAAAGATAAAACCCAGGAGCGACTGTGGAGAGGCACAACGTGATGAGATTGCTTTAGGAACTGCTTCAGATATTTTTGGATTTCAAACCGAAAGAGCATTAACGCATTAATGATGGAAGGATGCAAGCGGTATTTACACTATCCTTCCATAAAACAAGCAGAGCCGCTGAATTCATTCAAATTTTTTGACCTCATCTGTTAAATAAACGCCATTTCTTCTCATCGGGTAATCCGTAAAGTAAGGGTTATGTTGTTTCTCAGAAATCAGGAAAACCCGGAATGAAAAAGATCGGTTTTTTATCATTTGGTCACTGGACGCCGTCACCGCAGTCCGGCACTCGCAGCGCCGCTGACGCGCTGCTGCAGTCTATTGATCTGGCGGTCGCCGCCGAAGAGCTGGGCGCGGATGGCGCTTATTTCCGGGTGCACCATTTTGCCCGCCAGCTCGCCTCCCCTTTCCCGCTGCTGGCCGCCATTGGCGCAAAAACCAGCCGGATTGAGATCGGCACCGGCGTAATCGATATGCGTTATGAAAACCCGCTCTATATGGCGGAAGATGCGGGCTCAGCCGATTTGATCTCTGGCGGACGCTTACAGCTGGGGATCAGCCGCGGCTCGCCGGAACAGGTGATCGATGGCTGGCGCTACTTTGGCTATGTGCCCGCGGAGGGCGAAAACGAGTCGGATATGGCGCGCCGTCACACCGAAGTGCTGCTGGATGTGCTGCGCGGCGAAGGGTTTGCTAAACCCAACCCACAGCCGATGTTCCCTAACCCGCCGGGCCTGCTGCGCCTGGAGCCGCACGCCGAAGGTCTGCGGGAACGGATCTGGTGGGGCGCAGGCTCTAACGCCACCGCCGTGTGGGCCGCGAAGCTCGGGATGAACCTGCAAAGCTCTACCCTGAAAGATGACGAAACCGGCGAGCCGTTCCATATTCAGCAGGCAAAACAGATCCGCGCCTACCGTGCCGCCTGGGCCGAAGCGGGACATACCCGCACCCCGCGCGTCTCGGTCAGCCGCAGCATTTTCGCCCTGATGGACGATCGCGACCGGATGTACTTCGGCTCCAGCCGTAATGAAAGCGACAGCGTGGGCTATCTGGATGAGAAAACCCGCGCCATCTTCGGGCGCAGCTATGCCGCCGAGCCGGACAAGCTGATTGCCCAGTTGAAGCAGGACGAAGCAATTGCCGAGGCGGATACGCTGTTACTGACGGTGCCGAACCAGCTGGGCGTGGAGTATAACGTGCATGTGATCGAGTCGATTCTGAAGCATGTAGCACCGGCGATGGGGTGGCGGGACGAATAAACAAACGTTGTGCCGGGTGGCGGCTAACGCCTTACCCGGCCTACAAAGTCCCTGCCCGTAGGCCCGCGCAAGCGAAGCGCCGCCGGGCGTGGTGGCAACTAACTTTAACACTTCCGGATAACGCCCTGTTTTCCTGAAACTGTTATACAAAAATTCCCCTTTTCTGTCTCTGATACTGATTTTCGCGCTGATTTACCATAACAGTCACACCGATTGACCTTGAGGTTGTGCATGTTTGGTTTAGATGCGTTTGTTCTTGCGAGGATCCAGTTTGCTTTTACTGTCTCCTTCCACATTATTTTCCCGGCGATCACCATTGGCCTCGCCAGCTATCTGGCGGTGCTGGAGGGGCTGTGGCTGAAAAGCAAAAACCCCGTCTGGCGCTCGCTGTACCATTTCTGGTCGAAGATTTTCGCCGTTAACTTTGGCATGGGCGTCGTCTCCGGGCTGGTGATGGCCTACCAGTTTGGCACCAACTGGAGCGGTTTTTCCCAGTTTGCGGGCAGCATTACCGGTCCGCTGCTGACCTATGAAGTGCTCACCGCCTTCTTCCTCGAAGCGGGTTTCCTGGGGGTGATGCTCTTCGGCTGGAACAAAGTCGGGCCGGGGCTGCACTTCTTTGCCACCTGCATGGTGGCGCTGGGCACGATTATCTCCACCTTCTGGATCCTCGCCTCCAACAGCTGGATGCAGACTCCGCAGGGCTATGAGATCGTCAACGGCCAGGTGGTGCCGGTGGACTGGTTGGCGGTGGTGTTTAACCCCTCTTTCCCCTATCGCCTGCTGCATATGTCGATTGCCGCGTTTCTCAGCAGCGCGCTGTTTGTCGCGGCCTCGGCGGCCTGGCATCTGCTGCGCGGGAACAATACCCCCGCCATTCGCCGCATGTTCTCAATGGCGCTCTGGATGACGCTGATCGTCGCCCCCCTACAGGCGCTGGTCGGGGATATGCATGGCCTCAATACCCTGAAGCATCAGCCGGCCAAAATTGCCGCTATTGAGGGTCACTGGGAGAACCCGCCCGGCGAGCCGACGCCGCTGCTGCTGTTTGGCTGGCCGGATATGGAGCAGGAGCGCACCCGCTATGGCCTTGAGATCCCGGCGCTCGGCAGCCTGATCCTCACCCACAGCCTGGATAAGCAGGTTCCGGCGTTGAAAGAGTTCCCGAAAGCGGATCGGCCCAACTCAACCATCGTCTTCTGGTCGTTCCGCATTATGGTCGGGCTGGGCCTGCTAATGCTGCTCCTGGGCGCGATCGCATTGTGGCTGCGCTACAGGCAGCGGCTCTATTACTCCCGGCCTTTCCTGTGGTTTGCCCTGCTGATGGGACCGTCGGGCTTAATTGCGATTCTCGCCGGGTGGGTGACCACCGAAGTGGGCCGTCAGCCCTGGGTGGTCTACGGACTCCAGCGCACCAGAGATGCGGTATCGGCCCACGGCGATCTGCACATGAGCGTCAGCCTGCTGGCCTTTATCGTGGTCTACACCTCGGTCTTTGGCGTCGGCTACAGCTACATGGTGCGCCTGATTAAAAAAGGGCCGCAGGAAGTAGAGAGCTTCCCGACCGAAAACGATGGCCGCCCGGCGCGCCCGCTCTCGGCTGCGAGCGCTGAATTCACTCACAAGGAGACACCATAATGGGCATCGACCTCTCCCTGATCTGGTTTGTGATTATTGTCTTTGCCACCCTGATGTACATCGTGATGGACGGCTTCGATCTCGGTATCGGTATTCTGTTTCCCGCCATCCAGGACGCGGACGACCGGGACGTGATGGTCAACAGCGTCGCCCCGGTGTGGGACGGGAACGAAACCTGGCTGGTATTAGGCGGAGCCGCGCTGTTTGGCGCCTTTCCGCTGGCTTATGCGGTGATCATCGATGCCCTGACCATTCCGCTCACCTTAATGCTGATCGGGCTGATTTTCCGCGGGGTGGCGTTCGAGTTCCGCTTTAAGGCGACGCCCGCACATCGTCCTTTCTGGGATAAGGCGTTTATTGGCGGTTCACTGCTCGCCACCTTTACCCAGGGGATGGTCGTGGGCGCGGTAATCAACGGCTTTCCGGTCAGCGGCCGCGCTTTTGCCGGGGGGCCGTTCGACTGGTTTACCCCGTTCAGCCTCTTTTGCGGCCTGGGGTTGGTAGTGGCCTACGCCCTGCTGGGCGCCACCTGGCTGGTGATGAAAAGTGAAAACCCGCTTCAGGGTCGGATGCGTAAGATATCGAAGCGCCTGCTGCTGGCGTTGTTGGTCATCATTGCGGCGATCAGCCTCTGGACACCGCTGGCGCACCCGGCCATTGCCGATCGCTGGTTTAGCCTGCCGAACCTGTTCTTCCTGCTGCCGGTTCCGCTGCTGGTGGCGCTGCTGGGCCTGTGGCAGTGGCGCTGCCTGGATAACCCGCATAGCCACCATCTGCCGTTCGTGCTGACTCTTGGGTTAATCTTTCTCGGTTTTAGCGGACTTGGGATCAGCATCTGGCCGCATATCATTCCGCCCTCTGTCACCCTCTGGCAGGCCGCTGCGCCTGCCCAGAGCCAGGGCTTTATGCTGGTGGGGGCGTTGTTTATTATCCCGATCATCCTTGTCTACACTTTCTGGAGTTACTACGTATTTCGCGGAAAAGTCCAGCCTGGGGAGGGCTATCATTGATGAATCAACCTGTCTGGAAACGTCTGATGTGGATGGTGATTATCTGGGGCGGCAGCGTGCTGGCGCTGGCGCTGGTGGGGTTTTTCTTCCGTATGCTGATGACGGCGGCGGGGTTTAAGTCACACTAGCCAACTTAAAGCGATAATTTGGCCGCTACATAACACTCAATTTACAGCGGCTCCCTGGTCCGGCTGAAAATCGCCGAAGCGTTGACCGCAGGCCGGGGCGAGGCGCATGGATGCGCCGAGAGGGGGCGACCTACAGGGATGTAGGATCGCCCCCGACCCGATAGCCGGAGGGAATAAGCTGAGGGCACCGCGAAGCGGCGATTTTCTTGCCGGGAGCCGGGATTGTTAAGGGGGCGGCAATAGCCCCCTTAACACGTTCACGGGTGACGTGGTTTGCAGAGAAGCAAGGAACGCAAGGTGAACGGAACTCCCTCAACCGCCGCATATCCCACCTTCCCCATCCCTACAAATCCCAACAAATCCTTTCCCGCCTTTAAAAACCCGAATAATAACCTCACGAAACTATCGGCATCATACTGCGTAAACGTAATCAACCGGTGGCAAGATGTTTAAAAAAACGTTATCAACAATAATGCTCACCTGCGCCCTTTTCTCCGGCCAACTGATGGCCAACCATAAAGGACATGAATTTTTTTGGGTGAAGAACGTCGAGCAGCAGCTGCGCCACGAGGCGGATAGCGATGAGTTACGGGTGGTGGCAGAAGAGTCGGCAGACGGCTTGCGCGAACATCACCACTGGCAGAAGTCGCGCAAACCGGATACACATTTTCGTTAATTACGCGCCTTTACGCTTCGGCAGCGTTTTGAGCAGATCGTCAGGGCTGACGGAAGCCACCACGCTGCCCGGCTGAGGCATTTTAAGGATGTGATTTTTCATCTTGCCGATGACGTGCATCTCGCATGGACGGCAGTCAAATTTCAGGGTTAACACCTCATCACCATTCACCAGCTGCATCGGCGTCGCCTTCCAGCTCTTGATATTGCCTTTGGCCTGTTTTGGACAGAGGTTGAAGGCGAAGCGCAGGCAGTGCTTGGTGATCATCACCGGTACGTCGCCCTTCTCTTCGTGGGCTTCATACGCAGCATCAATGAGTTCCACGCCATAGCGCTGATAGAATGCCCGCGCCTTGTGGTTGTAGACGTTCGCCAGGAATGAGAGATGCGTTTCCGGGTAGACCGGCGGCGGTACAGAGACCGCTTTGCGGCTGCCACGCGGGTAGTTGGCCAGGCGCGCGGCGTCCAGCATCTCGGCCGTTTCACGACGGAACGGGTTCAACAGGCTGTTCGGCACAAAGAGCGCGCCAGGCAGGTTGACCTGAATATCCCGGGCGTAATAGATAGTCTGACCCAGCTTAGCGACGCCATCCTTCAGGTTGTTCAGCGCTTTTTCGGCGTTGTTCGCCACCTCAAACTGCCCGTCCAGGGTATGGGTGACGCTGGTACCGTCTTCGCTGGTCATGGTCAGGATCAGCTGCTCTTCCCAGCCGCCCAGCTCGATGTCCACCGCAACGCGGCGCTCGCTGGAGGTTTTCAGCAGCGCCTGCTGCCAGTTATGGTCCAGGTTACGGTTCAGGGGGGTATGCGGACGCACTTTATGCAGGTCGGCAGGCATTTCGTTTGGCCAGACGCGGTAGCGATTTTCACCGGTTTTCTCCACCGTGTTGGCGCGGAAGCCGACCACTTCACGTTTGATCATCACGTTCAGGCCATCGCCATTCGCCAGCGGTTCGGTCACTTCCACATCCAGATGCTCTTTGGAGACTTTAAGCACTTCACCCACCGGCAGGCCGATAAACTTCGGCGAGTCGAACGCGCCGATATCTCCTTTGCGCGCATTCACAAAGTAGTCGGTACTGCCGCGATGGAAGGTCTTGTCGGTAGACGGAATAAAGAAGTGCTCGGTACGTCCGGCGGAGCTGCGGGCCAGATCGCCGCGATCTTCAATAATGGCATCGAGCATCTGGCGGTAATGGGCGGTGATGTTCTTCACATAGCTCATGTCCTTGTAACGCCCTTCAATCTTGAAGGAGCGCACGCCCGCGTCGATCAGCGCGCCCAGGTTAGCGGTCTGGTCGTTGTCTTTCATCGACAGAAGGTGTTTTTCAAAAGCCACCACCCGGCCCTGATCGTCTTTCAGGGTATAGGGGAGACGACACGCCTGGGAGCAGTCGCCGCGGTTGGCGCTGCGCCCGGTCTGGGCGTGGGAGATGTTGCACTGCCCGGAGTAGGCCACGCACAGCGCGCCGTGGATAAAGAACTCGATGGTGGCGTCGGTCGCCTGGTGGATATCGCGGATCTGGTTGAGGTTCAGTTCACGGGCCAGCACGATCTGGGTGAAACCGGCATCCGAGAGGAACTTCGCCTTTTCCACGGTGCGGATATCGCACTGGGTACTGGCGTGCAGCTCGATCGGCGGGATATCCATCTCAAGGACACCCATATCCTGGACGATCAGCGCATCAACGCCGGTCTGATACAGATCGGTAATCAGACGCTGCGCCGGTTCCAGTTCATCATCATGAAGAATGGTGTTCAGGGTCACGAACACTTTCGCCCCAAAACGGTGGGCGAACGGCACCAGGTCGGCGATATCGCGCAGGCTGTTGCTGGCATTATGGCGGGCGCCAAAACCAGGGCCGCCGATATAGACCGCATCGGCACCGTGAAGGATCGCTTCACGGGCAATGGCGGCGTCACGAGCCGGGCTTAAAAGTTCAAGATGATGGGATGGCAGGCGCATACTTCGTCGTTATCCGTTATGGTCAAAATGGCGGCTATTGTAGTCAGAAGTATGGGCCAGTGAAACAGTTTTGCGTGTCTTTATCGGGGATAATGGATGAGTGAGTGAAAGTGCACCGTCTGGCCGCTGCTGTTGCGGTAGGCGTGCGGTTTATCTCCGGCAAAACGCAGGCCGGTATCAGGTAAAAGCGTCTGCCAGACGCCGTCGATCTGCATCTCCAGCTCACCGCTTATTACTACCACATGCTCAATTACCCCGGCCTCGTGCGGGGTGGATTCACTGAGGGCGCCCGGCGCGAGGGTAATCGAGAAATGATCGTATTTCAGCGCCTCATCCCAGGGAAAGAGCGGTTTCACCACCATCGCCTGCTGCTGGGGATCGAATACCGGCGGGTTTTCCGCTTCGGGGGTGATAAAGGTGGAGAACGGCACGTTGAGTCCGGTAGCGATTTTCCACAGCGTCGAGACCGTCGGGCTGGATTCGTTCCGCTCGACCTGGCCGAGCATTGCTTTTGACACCCCGGTCTCTTCAGCCAGCTTCGACAGGCTCCAGCCGCGCGCCTGGCGCAGCGTTTTCAGCGTAATTGCAAGATGTTGCGTAATGTCCATAGCCCCTCCTCTTGCCGCGAGTGTACCACTTGTATGCTATAACGCACAGTGCTACATTCACGGCTGTTATAACGCACAACGGAGTTCTCATGCGCGCATCCTCGCTCACCTTTCCCACCCTCTTATCCGGTTTCGTTGCCGTACTGGTGGGCTACGCCAGCTCTGCCGCTATTATCTGGCAAGCTGCGGCAGCGGCAGGCGCAACGGCCCCGCAGATTGCAGGCTGGATGACCGCCCTGGGTCTGGGGATGGGGATCAGCACGCTGGGGCTGTCGTGGTGGTATAAAGCTCCTGTGCTCACCGCCTGGTCGACACCGGGTGCCGCCCTGCTGGCGACCAGCCTGCAAGGAGTCACGCTTTCAGAAACCATCGGCATCTTTATTTTTGCCAATGCCCTGATCGTTATCTGTGGCGTCAGCGGCCTGTTTGCCCGACTGATGAAGATCATCCCCCATTCACTGGCGGCGGCGATGCTTGCCGGGGTGCTGCTGCGCTTCGGGTTACAGGCCTTCAGCAATCTGGAGGGGCATCTGCTGTTATGTGGCAGTATGCTGCTGGCCTGGCTGCTGACCAAAGCCTTTGCCCCACGCTATGCCATCGTCGCCACCCTGCTGGTGGGTGGATTAGTCGCGGCGCTGAAAGGTGACGTTGTCACGGACAGACTCACTTTCGCACTGGTGATGCCGCAATTTATCGCCCCCACCTTCAATCTCACCACGCTTATCAGCATCGGCCTGCCCTTCTTTTTAGTCACCATGGCGTCACAGAATGCGCCGGGGTTCGCCACGATGAAAGCCTCCGGCTATCCGGTGGCCGTCTCGCCGCTCATCATTGTCACCGGCGGGCTGGCGCTGCTGCTGTCGCCGTTTGGCGTCTACTCCATTTGCATTGCGGCGATCACCGCCGCCATCTGTCAGAGCCCGGATGCGCACCCGGATGCCGGTAAACGCTGGCTGGCTGCGGCTGCGGCGGGAGTCTTTTACCTGCTGGCCGGCATTTTTGGCGGCTCAATTAGCGGACTGATGGCGGCTCTGCCGCTAAGCTGGATCCAGACGCTGGCAGGTCTGGCGCTGCTGGGCACCATCAGCGGCAGTCTGCATCAGGCGCTGCATAATGAGGCCGAGCGCGATGCCGCCATCGTGACCTTTCTGCTGACCGCCAGCGGCGCAACCCTTGCGGGGATAGGCTCGGCGTTCTGGGGGCTGGTGGCGGGCGGCGTCTGCTACGCCCTGCTGCTACGTACTCGCCGCTCGTAGCTGGGACGGCGTAAGCCCGGTGGCGGCGCGAAAGCGGTTGCTGAAATGGCTGGCGGAGCTGAATCCGCAGGCCAGGGCAATGTCGGTGAGCGGCTGGCGGGTGGTCCGCACCAGGGTTTTGGCCTTCTCCATCCGCCGCTGCATCACATACTGGTGCGGCGCCATCTGCATCGACTGACGGAACATGCGGGCAAAATGAAACTCGCTTAAGCTTGCCTGGGCGGCCAGTTCCGCCAGGGTCAGCGGCTGGGCCAGATTCTCTTCGATAAAGGCCAGCACATTACGCAGGACGAACGGCGACAGGCCGCCCGTGACCGTTGGCAACGCCCACTGCACGTTACTGTAATGCTGCACCAGATGGGTCAGGAGCAGCGTGGAGGCGGTACTCAGCGTGAGCTGGTTAGCAGACTGCTGCCAGTCGCAGCCAAGGATAAAATGGCGATACAGGGCGGTGATGCTGGCATCGTCACCAAACAGATTTTCGTCAAGGGTAAAGCTGTAGGGGCTTTTGTCCCACACCTGCTCCCCGACGCTACGCAGGTGGTCATCGGTACAGTAGAGATGCACAAACGACAGATCGTCGCGAATATCCCAGGTGGACTCGCTCTCTTTGGGCATCAGGCAGAAACGGTCCGGACCGCCGCCATTTTTCCAGCCGGCGGTGGTTTTGTGATAGCTCTCGTAGCCGTCGGCGATATAGAGACTGAGCGTATGGTGATCGCAATACTGGGTGATGGTGTCGCGCTTATTCGACCAGGCCGCCAGCTGGATCCCTGAATTCAGCGCCACGGCATTGTGCAATACCGCTTTATGTTTGCGCAGATTTTCAAAGGCACCGTAGGTCTCAGCCATAACCACTCACCCGGTTGTTAATAAGAGTTAACAAGTCTAAAAAGTTCTTCGCCTCAGTGCCAGTCCTCTTCCGCGCAGGTCAGGAAAAAAGCGCAAGATTATGCAAGTCCACCGCAAGTCTGTGAAAGAAGACCCGTTTCCCTGCCGCCATACTGACCCCCAGACTTTGCTGAAAAGAGAAATAGGATGAACGCATTTTTGTACGCTCTGGTCGTCATTATCTGGGGAACCACCTGGATTGCCATCTATCTACAACAAGGGCCGGTCCCCGCGCCGGTCTCTATTTTCTGGCGCTTTGCCGTCGCCACCGCCACCATCATGGCGGTGCTGCTGATTCTGCGCCGCCTGCGTCCGCTGGCCTTGCGCGACCATCTGTTTTGCGGCCTGCAAGGATGCTGCGTCTTTTGCTTTAATTTCTGGTGTTTTTACACCGCGGCGGCGTATATCAATACCGGGCTGGAGTCGGTGATTTTCTCCATGGCGGTGCTCTATAACGCCCTGAACAGTTTTCTCTTTTTTGGTCAGCGTCCGCCCGCGCGTTTTTATCTGGCGGCGGCGCTGGGGCTGCTCGGCATCATAACACTCTTCTGGAACGACCTGCTGGCCAGCGGCTGGAGTGCCGGTCTGCTGTTTGGCATTGCCCTCTCGGCGCTGGGCACCTACGGTTTTTCGCTGGGCAATATGATCAGCCTGCGCCACCAGCGCAACGGTCTGGAGACCATGACCACCAACGCCTGGGCGATGCTGTACGGTACGCTGGTGATGGGGGCGATTGCGCTGATCCGCGGGGATGACTTTACGCCGGTCTGGTCGGTAAGCTACATGGGTGCGCTGCTCTATCTGGCGCTCTTTGGCTCGGTGATTGCCTTTGGCGCCTACTTCACGCTGGCAGGAAGAATTGGCGCAGGCAAGGCGGCTTACAGCACCCTGCTGTTTCCGCTGGTGGCGCTCTCATTTTCTACGGTGTATGAAGGCTATGTCTGGCATAGCAACGGGATTGCGGGGCTGCTGCTGATCTTAACGGGGAATCTGGTGATGTTTGCCCGCCCGGAGAGCTGGTTCCGACGGCTACGAACGGCGTAACAAAACCGGCCTGCACGCGGCAGGCCGGCCTGATATTATTGGGTTTTATGCACATCAAACATGGTGGCATCGGTCGCCATGTCATCCACAACCTGCTTCAGGGTTGCGAAGGTCATTGGCGTACTTTCGTTGCTCAGCTCTTTACCTTCCCCTTTACGCACCACTTTAATCACCGGCTTGTTGGTCTGGGCGTCAATCAGCTCGCCTTCAAAGTAGAGATGGGTATCCATGGTTCGGTGGCCGGTTGCCATCTGCGTACCCGCCACGACCAGCGCAACAGGAACCACTTCATAGAACTGCAGACCTTCTTTCTGCGAGCTGACGCCCGTGATGGCACCGCGGAAAATCAGGCTGTGCTTACCAGGCGACGCAACAACAGGTTTGCGCTGGCCGATAGCGGTCTTCATTTTGGTGTTGGTATAAGCTAACAATTCATCCAGAGTGCGCTTACCGATTTGGGTGGTCGGTCTTGGCTCCGGATAGTAGGTAATATTGTTCCAGATAATGCTGTCATATTTCGATTCGTCATAAGACGGATCGACCCAGCGCAGCGTTGGTTTGCCCGATGCGGAAGTCGTTTCTTTAAGCCCTGAGTAGTCTTTTAAAAAACCTGAATATTGATCAGGCTCCGCCACTTTTGACGCACAGCCAGCGAGAAGCAACAGGCCGGAGAGCGCGGCAACTTTAAATAAAGTAGTAGTACGCATAATGGGTGTATCCCTGTGAAGTGCAAATATGCAAGTGAAGTTATAGCAAAAGTTGGCCGGAAAAAAAGTGACAAAAAATGAGGAAAACAGCACAAATTGAAAAAAGAGTGCCCGTAACGATAACGGGCAGCATTAAATGATTATTTTATATCCACTTGCCAGAATAAATGTTTACCGAACGGGTCTATTTCATAGCCAGTCACCTCTTTACGGACGGGTTCGAAAATAGTGGAGTGCGCAATCATTACCGCAGGCATTTGATCGTGCATCATTTGTTGCGCCTGTTTATATAACGCCACCCGTTTATCGTGATCGGTAATAGATTTAGCTTCAGCAATAATTTTATCAAATGGTGGATAGCACCATTTCGCGGAATTAGAACCGCCGTTGGCCGAGGTACAGGTAAAGAGCGGACCAAAGAAGTTATCCGGGTCGCCCGTGGCCGTGGTCCAGCCCATCAGGGCCGCCTGATGCTCGCCCCCCTTCACCCGCTTAAGGTATTCCCCCCACTCGTAGGTGACGACTTTGGTCTGCACGCCAACTTTTGCCCAGTCGGCCTGAATCATCTCGGCCATCCGTTTGGCATTGGGGTTGTACGGACGCTGCACCGGCATCGCCCACAGGTCGATGGTCATCCCGTTGGCAAAGCCGGCCTCTTTCAGCAGGGCTTTGGCCTTTTCAGGATCGTAATCGTAGTCCTTCAACTCGCTGTCCGCGCTCCACACGCCCGGCGGCAGCAGATTTTTAGCCGCCGTTCCGGTCCCCTGGAATACGGCCTCGATAATAGCCGGTTTGTTAATCGCCATCGCCAGCGCCTGGCGCACTTTGACATTATCCAGCGGCGGTTTCTGGGTGTTAAACGACAGGAAGCCGGTATTCAGCCCGGCCTTACTCATCAGGTTAAGATCTTTGTTGGCCTTCATCCGCGGCAGGTCGGCGGGGTTCGGGAACGGCATCACCTGACATTCGTTTTTCTCCAGCTTGGCGAAGCGCACTGAAGCGTCCGGGACGATAGTGAACACCAGACGATCCAGTTTTGCTTTACCCTGCCAGTACTCCGGGAAGGCGGTGAACAGAATGCGCGAGTCTTTCTGGTATTTCGCCAGCTTAAACGGCCCGGTGCCAATCGGCTCCATATCCACCTTCTCTGGCGTGCCGGCTTTCATCATCGCATCCGCATACTCAGCGGAGAGGATCGAGGCGAAGTACCACGCTAAGTCCGCGACAAACGGCGCTTCCGGATGCGCCAGGGTGAAGCGCACCGTGTGATCGTCCACTTTATCAATGGCGGTAATCAGCTTGCCAAACTCCAGGCTTTCGAAATTCGAATAGTTACCGTTAGAGACGTTGTGATAAGGATGCTTCGGATCTTTCTGTCGCATAAACGAGAAGATCACATCATCGGCGTTAAAGTCTCGCGTTGGAGTGAACAGCTTGTTGCTCTGGAACTTCACCCCCTTGCGCAGATGGAAGGTGTAGACCTTGCCGTCTTCGCTCACTTCCCAGCTTTCGGCCAGGCTTGGCACCAGATCGGTAGTGCCCGGCGTAAAATCCACCAGCCGGTTATAGACCGGCACCGCGCTGGCATCCACGCTGGTGCCGGAGGTATAGAGTTGCGGGTTAAAGTTCTCAGGCGATCCTTCGGAACAATAGACCAGCGTTTTAGCGGCAACGGTGGAACTGACCGTCAGCGCGGCGACGGTTAGCGCCAGTTTTGTGAGGTTGCTTTTCATCGCGTTTTCCTGTCTTTTAATTTGACGGCTAATGAATTTTTTGTCGTGCCAAACCATAAATATCATTAAAGTGATTTCGCAAACACCTGATAACTCAAATAAAGAAGGATCCACCATGGCTTCTGCGCTCGCCAGACAATTAACCCAACGCTTCTTTCGCTACCTGGCTGTCACCAGCCAGAGCGACCCAAAGGTGAAAACCCTGCCCTCCACACCCGGCCAGCATGAGATGGCACGGATGCTGGCCGCAGAGCTGCAAACGCTGGGTTTGTCGGAGATCGTGATCGACGAATTTGCCACCGTCACCGCGGTAAAAAAGGGCAATGTTCCCGGCGCGCCGCGAATCGGTTTTATCACCCATATCGATACCGTTGACGTCGGTTTGTCACCGGATATTCATCCACAGATCCTCACCTTTACCGGAGATGATCTCTGCCTGAATGCAGAAAAAGATATCTGGCTGCGGGTCAGCGAACATCCTGAAATCCTCGCTTACCCCAATGAAGAGATCATTTTCAGCGACGGCACCAGCGTACTGGGCGCCGACAACAAATCGGCGGTGACGGTGGTGATGACGCTGCTGGAGAACCTTACCGCTGAGCATAAGCATGGCGATATCGTGGTGGCCTTTGTGCCGGACGAAGAGATTGGCCTGTGCGGGGCGAAAGCGCTGGATCTGGCCCGTTTTGATGTCGATTTCGCCTGGACCATCGACTGCTGCGAGCTGGGGGAGATTGTTTACGAGAACTTCAACGCGGCGGCAGCGGAGATTCGCTTTACCGGCGTGACGGCGCACCCCATGTCGGCGAAGGGCGTGCTGGTGAACCCGCTGCTGATGGCAACCGACTACATCAACCATTTCGATCGCCTGCAAACCCCGGAGCATACCGAGGGCCGGGAAGGTTATATCTGGTTTAACGGCATTCAGGCCGGACAGAACGAGGCGCTGCTGAAGGCGAGCATTCGTGATTTCGACCGTGAGAGTTTTGCCGCCCGTAAGGCGCAAATTGGCGAAGTGGCGGAGAAGATTGCCGCTCAACACCCCACCGCGCAGGTAAGCTGGCATATCGAAGATACCTACAGCAACATTAGCAATGCGGTAGGTGACGATCGCCGGGCAATCGACCTGATGTTCGAGGCGATGGAAAGTTTAGGCATCACGCCAAAACCGACCCCAATGCGCGGCGGCACCGACGGTGCAGCGCTCTCGGCGAAGGGGCTGTTAACCCCGAACTTCTTCACCGGCGCCCATAACTTCCACTCAAAATTTGAGTTTTTACCGTTGAAATCATTCGAGGCGTCGTACAACACGGCGCTGCGGCTCTGTCTGCTGGCGGCACGTTAAGCGGGTTGGCGTTTTATTCGGTTTTCACTTAGCGTGCGCAAACTGGAGAACCCGGTCATGACATGACCGGGTTAATTTTTTATTTAACCTGACGGTTATTATCTGCTTTAAGCTCTTCCCAGGATGCTTCGAGTATCCAGAGACATTTAGCGCCATCGCTCGTTTTCAGTAACGCCTGCCGCGTACGCTGGTAGAACGCCTCGATCTCTACCGCTGATTTCTCGGTCGGAGGGGTACAGATGATGTCGCTACCAATCATGTGCGGCCATTTTCCAGCATCAATGGTTTGCAGCACCCGGAGCGTAACGGTGGTGTTCGTTGACAAGGCTAAGGCCATCGCGTCTTCAAGTTGTTGAGCCTGCTTAACGTCAGCCATTGCAGCCAGCACCGGGATCTGTTCAATCCACTCCGCCTCGCCAGCAGCCACGCCGTGCAGAGCGGAAGGCCAATCTGTTTCTTCAGCCATTGCCGGAAGTGAGATAATCGCTAGCAGTAAAACGGCCAGCCACTTCATCGCACCACCTCCAGATCGGTGCTGTCGCGGATTATCTGCCGACGTGTCGACAACGAAAGAATAATACAGCCTGCAGATGCGAACCCTGCAGGTCCTTCGATTCGTTCGCCATGTATACGAAACGCTGAGCGACCAAAGCTCTCGCCGGTGACTTGCTCAAGAATGATAGTTACCGGTCCTTTTGAATTTGAATGCCCTGAGATTTTATAGGTCCCTCTTGGTATAGGTCCCAATCCCCTGACATGCTGACGGTCAGGATTGTTTTTATTGGTGAGTGCGCCGGAGTAGCCGGTCTCGATTAGCTTGCCATCTTTATACATCTTGCCAGTCGACTGCTCATACTTCCATCCCATTACCTTCTCCTTATGCCGTCTTACGGTCGTTCCAGCTGTCTGCATGCATAATGTTACCATCGGCATAGCGCCACGTTATTTTTTCATACAACAGCTCCACCAGCTCAATGTGATTATGTTTCTCATAATCTGGATCTTTGACATCCAGCATCATTGGGCAGACGCTGACAACCTTTACGCCCTCCATAAGAGTTGAAAAGTATTCCACCTCTTGTCCTGCGTCATTAATGCGGTAAAACTTCAACTCAGCGGATTTAAGCTTCTGGCCCGTGCTAACGGCCTTGTAGAGATAGGGACTGGAGGCGTCGATCTCTTTATCGAATGAGTAGGGAGAATGTACACGCAGGCTGGTTGCCTTGCCGTTGTGCTTGTCGGTGGGTTGCATTACGCCATGATTGAGGCCGATGACTTCTATGCTGCCTTCACGCCCGTAGACGTCGACAGAACCTTTAATATCTGCACCACCGTCGTCTTTAAGCCATAAATACGCCGGAATTGCCATTTGAGTTAAACTCCATTTAAGAAAATCCTGTAATGTTATGCACTTACATGCCAGTCCACGCTATAGCTTAAAAAATCATCCGTCAACTTTTGTGCGACGGTACATAAAACGATCTGATGTTTCCTTGATGCAAATAAAAAAGACCGGAAAAACCTGACCGGGGTCTGATAACGAACCTATTTACTATTGTATTCGCGGATAGGCCGGGTGGCGGCTGCGCCTTACCCGGCCTACGGTATTACAGGCCCGTGCAAGCCCTGCGCCGCCGGGCAAGAACGGTTACGTCGGCTTACGCGCCAGCATCGTGGCAAAACGCAGCTTAATGCGGTTCCCCTGGGCGTCGGTGCGGTGCAGCTCGCCCACCTCCTCGTTATATTTCAGCAGTTCCCAGCCCGCATAGTAGTCGCTTAACTCGCCGGTTTTAAACGCGAACGGGAAGCCGACGTTGCACGGATAATCGTCGGTATCCATTGCGGCCACAATCAGGTTATAGCCGCCGGGTTTCGTGCAGCGCTGCATGTTGTCGATAAGATTGGGGATGGTTTCCGCCTGCAGGAACATCATCACCACGGTAGAGAGAATAAAATCGTATTCGCCGTCAAAGCGCAGGATGTTGATATCCTGGACCGCCGTCTGCAGGTTAGTGATCCCCTCTTTCGCCTTGATGCTCTCGATATTCTCGATGCCCATCGGACTTTTATCCCACGCGGTGACGTCAAAGCCGTTCGCCGCAAGGTAGAGGCTGTTTCGCCCGTTGCCGCAGCCGAGATCCAGCGTCTTGCCCGGCTTAACAATCCCGGCGCTGTAGAGCACTTCGGAGTGGGTACGGGTCAGGCCATATTTTTCGGTAAAGTAGTTCTCATCAAACACAGTCATTCTTTTTCCTCAGCTTGCATAAGCGTTGCTTTGTCTGCACGAACCAACAGTTTCCCCTGCATCAACAGGATAAACGTACGCACCAGTAATAGCGCAATGATGGCATTGGTAAAAATAAAGAGCGGAATGGCGATGGCGTGAAAGAAACCGGACGGGCTACTCTGCCCCAGATGCAAGCCGGTGGTGGCCAGCGCCGAGACGCCGAACGAAAAGCTCCAGAATGAAGCATTAAAGGGCTGCGACAGATACCAGGGCATCAGCCGCAGGGTAAAGAGTAATTGCAACAGGCCATAGCCGAACAGCATTTTGGCAAAGGTATCCGCCTCGCCGCCGTTGACGCTGAGCCACGCGCTACAGGCCACCAGCGCAGGGGCCAGCTGAATACCGAGAGATGAGCGCATTGGCGCAGGCAGTTCACCCGCGCTGCGCAGCCGTTGCAGTATCACTGGTTCCAGGCTCAGCCAGGAGAAGACCCCCGCGCCGAGAAACACCAGCCCGGCATCGTGAAACCCGAGTGCGCCGCAGGCCATGGCGCTGATAAAGTTGTTAGCCACCGTCGGCAGGTAGAGCCCCGGGGTGGTCGCCTCCTCCGGATGTTTGCCGCGCCACAGCCCGGCGGACTGCCACGCCGCATAGCTCAACTGCACCACCACGCCCACGCTGAACAAGGCCAGCGCCAGCGGGCGATACCAGGGCACAAAGCCAATCGCCACCAGCATGGTGGTGGCCGGGAACAGACTCACAAAGCTGCTCATTACCGGATGACGCATCTCCGCCAGGACGCTGCCGGGAAACCGCACCGCGCGGGTGATAAACGCCACGGTTAACAGCAGCCAGATCGTCATCGCCAGCAACACCAGCATCTCCCCCGGCCAGTGCGGCACCGGCCAGATGGTGCTGGCATAGCGCCAGGCGAAGCCCATACCAATCGTACCCAGCACCATACCGTAGTAGCCAGCGGGCAAATTAAGAACGCGTTCAGCGGGTTGAGTCTTGTACATTTTTTTTAAGCTATAAATTATATTTGAAATGCTAGTTTAAGGAGTTTCATTTGCCGATGCCACTCTTTCGATCAAGCCAAAGTTTGCTACGGTTAGTAAAGAGGACAACTGCGGACACAGTGATGAATAAATATCAACTCAGCGAAGAGAGCCGTCTGCACCACTGGCAGGATGGCGAGACCAAAACAGCGGTAAAAGTACGCCAGATTATCGCCGCGCGTGATTTCAGCGATGTGAAAAGCGGCACCCGGGGGGGCTGGATCGATGACCAATCGGCGCTCTCGCAGGAGGATGACTGCTGGATCTACGACGAGAACAGCGTGGTCTTTGCCGGGGCACAGGTGAGCGGTAACGCGCGCCTTACCCGGCCATGCGTAATTAGTCATCAGGCGTCTGTCGGCGATAACGCATGGGTTGACGGAGCCGAGATCGGCCACGGCGCGCGCTTAAGTGACAACGTCACCGTTCAGTCTTCGGTGGTGCGTGGTGAATGCCATCTGTTTGGTAATGCCCGCATCCTGCACAACAGCATGGTGATCGCCGCTAAAGGGTTAACCCCGGACAATGAGCAGATCCTGCGTATTTTTGGCGAGGCCACGGTCAGCCAGTCGCGGGTGGTACATCAGGCGCAGATCTACGGCAACGCCAATGTCAGCTACGCCTTTGTTGAGCATCGCGCTGAAATTTTTGACAACGCGCTGATCGAAGGCAACGAAGTGAACAACGTCTGGGTATGCGACTGCGCCAAAGTGTACGGCAACGCGCGCCTGCTCGCGGGGCTGGAGGAGGATGCCATCCCTACCCTGCGCTACAGCTCCCAGGTGGCGGAAAATGCCCTGGTTGAGGGCAACTGCGTGATTAAACACCATGTGCTGATTGGCGGCGAAGCCTGGCTACGCGGCGGACCGATTTTAATAGATGACAAAGTGGTGATTCAGGGTCGGGCACGCATTCGCGGGGAAGTGCTGATCGAGCATCATATTGAGATTACCGATGACGCGGTGATTGAGGCGGCGGAAGGCGAGATGATCCACCTGCGCGGTGAGAAGGTGATTAACGGCGCGCAGCATATCACCCGCACGCCGCTGATTGGTGCATTATGAGGTGCAGATCCGGGCATAGATGTTCTGGTCGTCATAGCCTCCGTTGAGGAATTCCGCCTCTTTCAGACACCCTTCCAGCACAAAGCCGTTGCGCAGCGCCACCTGATTGCTGGCGGCGTTGTCAACGCGGCACTTGATGACGAAACGGCGGATCTCTCCGCGTCCGGCGTAGTGGCGGATAAAGGCCTCCAGTGCCTGGGACAAAATACCCTGCCCCTGATGCGCTTCATCCAGCCAGTAGCCGATATAGCCGGTTTTATTCAGCGGCTCGATGGCGTTAAACGACAGCACCCCCACCAGCGCATTATCGTGAAAAATCAGGAACATCTTGGCGTAACCCCGTTGATGCAGCATCTGGTTGCTCTGAATGTTCTGGCGGGTGTCCTCTTCGGTGCCGACATATTGCGGCCAGTTAAGGTAGTCCTGTAACCACGCCCGGTTTTTGATCACCAGATTATGCAGCTCGGAGGTGTAACGCTCGTCGGCGGCACGCAGTTCGATATGCGCATTGACGGGAATGATCTCTTCAGTTGGTGTGGTCATCGTGCTTCCTCTGCAACGCCGGGCGGCGCATGCGCTTGCCCGGCCTACGGTTTGGTGCAGTTCGTAGGCCGGGTAAGGCGCAGCCGCCACCCGGCAAAGGCTTAACGCATTACGCGGTCGTCTACATACTGACGTTTATCCGGCGCGGGCGGGAAATAGTGATACAGCCAGGTTTCGCTGATCGCTTCGCCCTGACAGCGCAGGAACATCCGTATATCCACCGTATCGGTCGAATCGCTGGTCGGGTACCAGTCGAACAGGATGCGATAGCCATCGAACGGCTCCACATAGAGGATCTCAATCTGCTTCGCTTCGCCACTGGAGAGGGTGATTACCGGCTCGATCCCTTTTGGCGCGGCCGCTTTCAGATCGCCGCCGACAAAATCGACCGCAAAACGGCGCGCCCACACCTTCGGATAGTGCTCGCCAGGGGCCCAGCCTTCCGGGAAGCCGCCCATGCCGGTACGGGTGGCCAGCACGTTTGCCAGCGGGGAACGGACCGGCGGCCTGGCGCTCCAGTAGAGACGGTACTGGAAGTTCAGTTTATCCCCCGCCTTCACCGGTTTTTCCGGCTGCCAGAAGCAGACCACGTTATCCAGGGTTTCGCCGGTGGTCGGGATCTCCATCAGCCCGACGGTGCCTTTGCCCCACTGGTTACGCGGCTCAACCCACAGGCTTGGGCGCTTGTTGTACCAGCCCATGATGTCCTGATAGTGGGAGAAGTCGCGGTCAAGCTGGAGCAGACCAAAACCTTTCGGGTTTTTGTCGGTATAGGCGTTGTATTGCAGCTTTTGCGGGTTATTCAGCGGGCGGCAAACCCATTCGCCGTTGCCGCGCCACATCGCCAGACGATCGGAGTCGTGGATCTGCGGATGAATGGTGTCGCAGACGCGGCGCTCGTTGTTGCCGCAGGCGAACATGCTGGTCATCGGGGCAATACCCAACTGCTGGATCTCTTTACGGGCGTAGAGATGGTTTTCGACATCCATGATCACCTGGGTCTTCTCGCAGTGGATCACAAACTTATAGGCCCCGGTGATGCTCGGGCTGTCGAGCAGGGTGTAGACCGTGAAGGTGGTCGCCCCGGGTTTAACGGTTTCAAACCAGAAGGCGGTGAAGTCCGGGAACTCCTCGGTGCTGTCGGCGTAGGTGTTCAGCGCCAGGCCGCGGGCGGAGAGCCCATACTGATAGGTGTCGTCAACCGCGCGGAAGTAGCTCGCGCCGAGGAAAGAGACGATATCGCGGCGCGCCAGCTCCGGCGATTTAAAGGCGCGGAAACCGGCGAAGCCTAAGTCGCTCTGCCCTTCCAGCTGCTTAGTATCGACCCCCGCGTCGTGGTAGTTGAAGAGTTCCGGGCGGAAGTGGATCTCACGCGCCTGGGCGGTCTGGTTATCCAGGGAGAACATGCGCACCCGACGGCGGAAGCCCATCCCGACGTGGAAGAACTGCACATCAAGCTGGCGGTTTTCGATGTTGTTCCACAGCGACTGCTTTGGATCGTACTGGATGCTGTTATAAGCCTGCGGTGTCAGTGTTGCCAGCGTATCCGGCAGCGGACGCGGCGCACCACCCCACGGTGTTTGCGCCAGGTCGTGAGCCATGGATTGCAGCACAGAAAAGTCGAAACGGCGGCTGGTGCCGTCCGCAATATCCGATTCAGCTGCACTGGCCGCCTGGGAAAAGAGTGCGGCGAAACCGGAAGTTCCGCTTACTGCGGCGACGGCCAGAGATCCTTTTAAAAAACGTCTGCGATTCATGCCTGGAAAAACGTCCTTATGGTCGTGGGGTGGTGGGTTTCGCTTAAGGCGAAACAACGGCAAGAAAGAACATCATTAAAAGGGCACAGCCTAAACAAAAACGGTTAAGAATCCAATTGTTGGCAGGCGAGAATATGAACAAAGCGCGAAAGAATTTTCTGTCGAGGGGAATTGCCTGAAACGGAGGTAAAGTTATGTTTAAAAAAGCCCCCGACGGACATCATCGTCGGAGGCTTAGCGTAAGATGATTATTTCACGCTGACATCGATGCCCGGGAAGTACTTCTGCGCAAGCTTGTCGATAGTGCCGTCAGCACGGACTTTATCAATGGCGGCATCAAGCTGCTTTTTGGTGGCCTCATCGCCTTTACGCAGGCCATAGCCGATCCCGCTGCCCAGGATGGTGTCATCGGCGACCGGCTTACCGATAAAGCCAAAGCCTTTCCCCTGTGGCTTGCTCAGGAAGCCCGCCTGTCCGGCGGCAGACATCACCAGCGAGGCGTCAATACGGCCATTCAGCAGATCGCCCCAGGCCATGTTCTGATCTTTATACGACACCACGGTGACACCCTGTTTTTCCCAGTGCTCCTTGGCGTAGGTTTCCTGAATGGAGCCCTGCAACACGCCCACGGTCTTGCCCTTCAGCCCTTCCGGGGTGGCGTCCACCGCGCTACCGGTCTTGCCCACCAGCTGAGATGGAATACGGTAGATCGGCTGGGTGAAGTCGATGCTCTGGCGACGCTGGTCGGTGATGTTCATCGCCGAGTTGATGGCGTCGAATTTCTTCGCCACCAGCCCCGGGATCAGCGCGTCAAACGAGGTTTCAACCCAGCTGCACTTCAGGGCCGCCGCCGCGCAAATTGCGTTCCCCAGCTCAATATCAAACCCTTCCAGTTCACCCGAGGCGTTACGGCTCTCAAAAGGCGGATACTCAGCTTCTACGCCGTAACGTAATTCGGTTGCGGCAAGTGAGGAAAACGAACACAGCAACCCCAGGCCGACAACGAAGGCTTTTACTTTCATATCTGAACTCCTTAGCGTGGTTTTACCCGACACAGGGCCTGCGCACCTGCCCGTAATGTCGCCTCATCTTTGGCAAAAGAGAGACGGATTAATTTGTTATCTGTCCCGTCGGTATAGAACGCCGAGAGCGGGATCGTGGCAACACCGTAATCAACAATCAGCCGTTTCACCATCTCGCTGTCGCGTTCATCGCTGAAGTGGCGGTAATCCGCCAGCAGGAAGAAGGAGCCTGCGCTCGGCAGCAGGCGGAACGGTGAGTCGGCCAGCAGGTTGACCAGCAGATCGCGTTTGCGCTGGTAGAACGCAGCCAGCGACAGCCAGGTTTGCGGATCGGCCATATGTTCAGCAAACGCATACTGCATAGGGGTATCGGCAGAGAACATCAAAAACTGATGGATTTTGCAGATCTCATCCATCAACGGCGCCGGGGCGACACAGTAGCCGACGCGCCAGCCGGTGACGTGGTAGGTTTTGCCAAACGACGAGACGATCACGCTGCGCTCCGCCAGCCCCGGATGGGTAGCCATGCCGTGATGCGGCACGTCGTCAAACACCACGTGCTCGTACACTTCGTCAGAGAGAATAATGATATCGGTGTTGCGGGTGATCGCCGCAAGCTGCGCCAGATCCTCCGCCGAGAAGACCTGCCCGCTCGGGTTATGCGGCGTGTTGACAATAATCATCCGGGTGCGCGAGGTAATAGCGGCGCGCACTTCATCCCAGTTAACGGCAAAATCCGGCACCGTCAGCTTGATGGCTACCGGCGTGGCGCCCTGCAGACGGACAATCGGCGCGTAGCTGTCGAACGACGGCTCAAAGTAGATCACCTCATCACCAGCATGCACCAGCCCGCTGATGGCCGAATAGAGCCCTTCGCTGGCGCTGGCGGTAACTAACACTTCGCTGGCAGGATCGTACTGCGTACCGTAGAGGGAGGCGATCTTATCGGCGATGCGTTCCTTCAGCGACGCCAGCCCGGTCATGGACGCGTACTGGTTGTGGCCCGCCTGCATGGCGCGGTGGACACCTGCCACCAGCGCGGGATCGCAGTCGAAATTCGGCGCCCCCTGAGAAAGGTTGATGGCATTGTGTTCAGCGGAGAGCTGACCGATAACGGTAAAAATCGTGGTGCCAACGTCCGGCAGTTTGGATCGGGGTTGTATCGGAGTACGCAGCGTCATCGGAATTTCCTCTGGTGAATAGTGCATAACTATTCAACCTGAACGCTATTGTGGCGACAATCGAATTGTTGTCATAATAGCCATGATAAAAAATCATACCTGGAGGTTCTGTGTCGCATCGCGCATTCCCGCTCACTGCCGTTGAGGCGTTTATTGTTACCGCCCGACATCTGAATCTGACCCATGCGGCAAAAGAGCTCTGCCTGACCCAGGGGGCGGTGAGCCGTAAGATCGCCGCGCTGGAAAGCTGGTTTGGTTTTCCGCTGTTTGAGCGCCACGCCCGCGGGCTGCGTCTCTCCTCTCAGGGCAGCGCCCTGCTGCCGGATTTGCGCGCGTCGTATGAACACTTTCTCACGGTGGCGGACCAGGCCCGGGCGCAACAAACCGTGGTGCGCCTGAAGGTGCCCACCTGCGCCATGCGCTGGCTGGTACCGCGGCTGTTGCAGGTGGAGCGCGAGCAGCCTGAATTGCAGATTGCCCTGACCACCACCAATGAACACAGCGTCAACTTCAAAACCGAATCCTATGATGCCGCCATTGTCTTTGGCACCCATCTGAGCGCGGGCGATCTGCTGTTTGAAGAGGCATTAACACCGGTATTAAGTCCCCTGCGCCAGGGCACAGCGGTGGAGTCGCTTACCTACCTGCACCCGACGCGGGATAAAACCGACTGGTCGCTGTGGCTGGAGAAACAGGCCGTACAGCCGCCTGCCATGCACAAAAATCAACACTTCGACACCATGGATCTGGCGATCACTGCCGCTATTCAGGGGCTGGGCGTCGCCATTGCCGACGAGACGCTGGTGGCGGAGGATATCCGCGCCGGGCGGCTGGTGCGGCCCTATGCCAGCAGCGTAAGAACCGGCGCCAGCTACCGGCTGGTGCTGCGGGAGTCGCGCGGCAAAGCGGCGGGGCTGGCCGCCTTTCGCGCGTGTCTGCTTAATCCAGGCTGACGTGGTGTTTCATCACCCGTTTAAACAGCACCATGCGGGCGCGCATAAATCGGTTTTCAAGCTTAAATCCCGCATGTTTATTCACTCCGATACGTAGCAAAACGTCCCGCCTGCGGTGACAGGCAGGCCAGCGCGTCGGGCCATTCAGCGTGTCGCACTCCCGGCTGGCATGGCGGGCAAAGTTGACCCAGTAGTCGGCAACCTGGGCGGCAAAGGCCAGGTCGTTGGCATTAACATACTGTCGGGCAGGCTCGGCGAGGGTAAGCGTATCAAACACATACGGCACCTCGTTGCCATGCCAGGCCCCGTTGATGTAAGTGGCATGTTCGGCTTCGGCTACATAATCGAACCAGTAGCGCCAGCACGGCTCCCCTACCCGCTGCTGGGCCTGCATCACGACAAACCCCAGGGTGGTGAAGGCCATATCGCGGCATACCTGACGCCCCAGTTCGGTATCGTCTTTGACGCCGGGATAGAGCAGCTTGATCAGCCCCAGTCCCAGCCGCCGCTCCCGGCGCAGCTTCTGGATCTGTCCGGCGAGATCGATGCCAAACACCGCCATCACGCTCGCTTCATCGCTGTTGGAACCGACCATGATCGGCACCGGATGGTGGCGGGCGGCAAAAAAGACCTCCAGCATCGGCTCCGGCAACACACAATCCCCATGGATCGGCGCGGGGGCTATGTTGTGCGGTGCCGTCAGCGGCCAGAAAGCCTCAGGTGGGATCGCCCGCAACTGCTCTGCGGTGGCGTTTTCCAGCCCAAAATGGGCCGCCAACGCCTCGCCTTTTTTAAGCGCCTGCTCCCGGGGCGTGTCCGGCAGGGTGTAGCCGCTCTGGATTATCGCCTTATGAAACAGCCCCTTTGCCAGCGGCGAGGCGAGCAATGACAGCACGCTCCGCGCCCCGGCAGATTCACCAAACAGGGTGATGTTCGCCGGATCACCGCCAAAGGCAGCAATGTTGTCGCGCACCCACTCCAGGGCCGCTATCTGATCGAGCAGGGCAAAATTGTGTACCACCCGCTCCTCTTCTCCCGCCAGCGCCGGATGGGCAAAAAAGCCCAGGTGGCCGAGCCGGTAGTTGAGCGTCACCACCACGACCCCGCGCTGGGCCAGCGCTTTACCATCGTAGGGTGGCAGCCCGCCTGCGCCAATGGTAAAGCCGCCGCCGTGCAGCCAGACCATTACCGGCAGCGGCGCGGCACGTTCCATCGGCGACCAGACGTTCAGATAGAGGCAATCCTCCGAGAAACGGCCCGGATCGCCCCCACCCAACTGCTGGCAGTACTCGCTGCTTTGCCAGCTTGAGGGCGAAAAGGTGGTGGCCTGGCGCACGCCCTGCCAGCTTGCCACCGGCTGCGGCGAACGCCAGCGTAATGTGCCCACCGGCGGCGCGGCATAGGGAATGGCGCGCCAGACCTGTACATCGCCATCGGTTATGCCGCAGATATCGCCCTGGCACGTGGTCACTATCGGGGAAGAGACGTTTTCCATATCGACCTTCAGTTGCTATCACATCCCCGCAGAGTACCGTTTTTAAAGCAAACCGCAACGTCGCTTGCTGCGCTCTTCCGCCTCCTGATAGAGGGTGAACTCGTCCAGCACCGGGCAGCCCAGCGCCTCTTCAAAGGCATCACGGCTGGCATTGCCGCGGGTGCGGGCCTGGGTTTCGTTACCAAGGTTGGACTGGAAGATCCCGGCGGCACTCACCGGCAGGAAATCTTCATAGGTGATGGGCTGGGCGACCACCCAGCCGCGCTCGATGAGCGGCTGCGGATCGTCACCGGGTCCAAAGGCGTGGCGGTGCGCCTCTCCTGCCGGGGTCAGGCGGTAGCGGAACCACGCCAGTCCCTGGCGACGCAGGAAGATATCGCTGTCGGGAAAGGCCTGGAAAACCTCCTGCAGATGCAGCTGGTGGGTCAGATTATCCTTGCCGGTCCCGGCCTCCGCCAGCAGGCGGTCATAGAGCTCGCGCCCTTTCGGGGTTAACGCCACGCCGCGCTGTTCAATTTCGCCAAAACGCGCGGTATGGGTTCCGCGCTCTTCTCCGGCAAACAGTACCGGCTCCTCCAGCGCCTTAAAGCTGGTCTGACGCAGCAGAAGCGGCGTCTCCCTGCGCGGCGGCCCCTCGATGAGCATCTTCGGCTCGATGCCATATTCCGGCATTAACGCCTGCACCCGGTCGATATCCAGCGTGCGCGGCGTCAGGTGGTTGATATGGCAGCCCGGGAAGCAGACCACGTCGGCAATCAGCCGGTGTTCGTTGTGCAGCGCCAGGTATGTCTCATGATCGACCGTGGCGTGACGATGCCAGCGGAAGGTTTCCAGCGCCTCCTGAACAAACTCGTCGGCCTGCGCCGGGGTGAACGCTCCTTCCGCCTCGTGCAGGTCAATCAGCGCCAGGCAGCGGGGAGTAAAGATGTTACGCCGGGCGAGGATCTCTGCCGCTTTTTCGCGCAGGGCCACGTTGTCGATCAGTTCCAGGCGCAGCAGCGAGGTAAAGATACGAAACGGGTTACGGCACAGCGCGGCATCGTCTACCGGGCGAAAGGCGGTCGAGTGGACCGGCACCCCGGCCTGGGAGAGATCGTAATAGCTGACCGGGAACATCCCCATAATGGCGAACATACGTCGCAGGGTCGCCAGCTCCAGGGCCGTACCAACACGGATCGCCCCGTGGCGTTCGAGGTTGAGACGGGCGAGTTCATCCGCGTTGGCCAGTTGTTCGTGCAGCTTCGGGTTATTTTCCAGTACCGCCAGATTCACATCCGCTACCAGCTCCAGCAAAGTGCCGTACTGCGGAACTTCCTGCTGGTACATCGCCGACATAGCCTGCGAAAAGTTTTCCCGAATATCATCAGCCGTGATGGTGTTCGCCATGATGTCATGCCTCCAGTGAATATTACCTGGAGTGTAGAGAAGGCCGTTGCTGCTGTTTGGAAGAATTTACGAATTGTGATCTGAGTGGTTGGCTGCCTGTTTTTCATGCTTCGCTGTTAAAGAAGGATTAAAGCCCCGATCTGAAGTGAAACGAAAATATCCGCTAACAAACATTTATATCCTGCATTATTAATAGTGGCAGCACTGTACATATTTTAACTTTTATTATTCTGATTATTTATTGAAATTCCCGCTGTCATTAACCCCATAGCAAAATTATTCGCTCATTTTCCGCACTATGAATAAATGATAATTATTATCGCAACAGTGTGAATTTTCCGCCGTTAAATCTGGTTAATGACCCTCTTTGATAAATATCAACCACCTCTTTTAAAGCATCAGGGAAAATAATGACATTTTTTATGAGGGAATAATATGTCTGTACCTGAAAACAATGAAGATGCCTTCCCGTCCGGGGTGTCGCGCAGAAGTTTCCTGAAGGCGGGTTCCGCCGCCATCGCCTTGCCTTTTTTGACCTCCGGGCGTGCAAGCGCCTCTACCCCTGGCGCAGAGGCCCCTGCGGTGGGTACGACGCCTGCCGCACGGGTGGTGCAAACCTGCAGTACCTTTGACTGCGGCGGTAAATGCGATATTCGTGCGCATATTGCCGATGGCGTAGTGACCCAAATTACGACCCGGCCGGATGCCGCACTCGATCCCGATATGCCGGTGATGCGAGCCTGTGTGCGCGGTCGTAGCTATCGTAAATTTGTTTATCATCCCGATCGTCTGAAATATCCCATGAAACGGGTAGGTAAGCGTGGCGAAGGTAAATTTGAACGCATATCCTGGGATGAGGCGACAACCCTGATCGCGGATAATATTACCCGCATTACGAAGAAATATGGTCCTGAATCCCGCTTCGTGCACAATAATACCGCAGTCAGCGGCGGCACTTTTTCCGGCGATAAAATGATGCGCCGTTTATTGAACCTGACCGGCGGGCATCTGGAATATTACCACTCCGTCAGTATGGGCAATACCGCCGCCGCCACACCTTATACCTACGGTACGGTCGCTACCGGCAATTCCCTTGATACGTTGCAGGATACCCGCCTGGTGATCCTCTGGGGGCATAACCCGACGGAAACCATTTTCGGCCATACCAACCACTATTTTCAGCAGATGAAGCAGAACGGCACCCGCTTTATTGTCGTCGACCCGCGCTACTCCGATACCGTGTCGTCGCTGGCCGATGAGTGGGTTCCGCTTTTACCGTCAACCGATAACGCGTTGATGGATGCGATGATGTACGTCATCGTCAGCGAAAACCTGCACGATAAAGCCTTTATCGATCGCTATACCCTGGGCTTTGATGAGGAGAACATGCCGGAAGGGGTGCCCGCTAACGAGTCGCTGGTAGCCTATCTGATGGGCAAAAAAGATGGTGTGGTGAAAACGCCGGAATGGGCAGAAAAAATCACCCACGTCCCGGCCCAGACCATTCGCCAGCTCGCCCGCGACTACGCCACCACCAAACCCGCGGCGCTGATCCAGGGATGGGGGCCGCAGCGCCATATCTGCGGCGAGCGCACCGCCCGTGGCTCCACGCTGCTGGCGACCATCACCGGTAACGTCGGCGTAAAAGGCGGCTGGGCAGCGGGCTACGGCGGCATCGGCAACCGTAAGTTTGCCACCGGCCCGGAGATGCCGGACAACCCGGTGAAAGAAAAAATCTCGATCATGAACTGGGTGCAGGCCGCCGATGATGCCAGCAAGGTGACGCCGGAAGATGGCCTGACGGGGGCAACGCAGCTGAAGAGCAATATCCGGCTCCTGTTCTCGCTGGCGGGCAACTATCTCGCCAACCAGAACCCGGATATTCATCAGGCGGTGAAAGTCCTGGAAGATGAATCCAAAATTGAGTTTATTGTCGCAAGCGATCTCTACCTGACGCCCAGCGCCCGCTATGCGGATCTCCTGCTGCCGGAAACCAGCTTTATGGAGCGCTGGAACATTGGCGAAAGCTGGGGTACCGGCAGCTATCTGATTCTGTCCGAAAAGATCGTTGAGCCTGAGTTCGAACGTCGCTCTGACTATGACTGGCAGCGGGAAGTGGCGGCGAAGCTGGGTATCGAAGCGCAGTTCAGCGAAGGCCGCAGCGAGAAAGAGTGGATTGAGCACATCTGGGAGCAGACGCGCCTCTCCATGCCAGATGAACATCTGCCTACCTTTAGCGAGTTACAGCAACAGCGTCAGCATCTGTTCAAAAGCAAACCGCTTATCGCCTTCGAAGCGAACATCCGCGACCCGGAGAATAACCCGTTCCCGACACCATCGGGCAAAATTGAGATCTTCTCAAAGCGGCTCTATGACATGCATAACCCGGACATCCCTGCCCTGTCGCACTACGTTCCAGCCCAGGAAGGCCCTGAAGATGAGCTGACGAAACAGTTCCCGCTGCAGCTCATCACCTGGAAGGGCAAAAACCGCGCTAACTCCACCCAGTACGCCAACCCGTGGCTGCAGGAGGTGCAGGTTCAGAAGCTGTGGATCAACCCGCTGGATGCGGAAAAACGCGGCATTCGCCAGGGTGACACGGTCCGTATTCATAACCAGCGCGGCATCTGCCAGGTGCCGGCAGAAGTGACCGTCCGGATCATGCCTGGGGTCGTCGCCATGCAGGCTGGCGCCTGGTGGCTACCGGACGCTAACGGCGTCGATCTCGGCGGTTGTCCAAACGTTCTTAGCTCGGCGCGTATCACTCCGCTTGCTAAAGGTAATGCTCATCAAACCATGCTTGTGGAGGTCGCAAAGTATGACGCAGCAGTTTAATGATTTTCCACCCGTCAGCGATAAACAGCTGGGGTTCTTTATCGACTCGTCCCGCTGCTCAGGCTGTAAAGCCTGCCAGGTGGCCTGCAAGGATAAACATAATCTCGAGGTGGGCCGTCGCTTCCGCCGCGTTTACGAGGTGAAAGGCGGCGGGTTTATCCCAACCGGACAGGGCGGCATGGCGCAGAACGTCTTCGCCTATACCCTGTCGATCTCCTGCAACCACTGCGCAGATCCGATCTGCACTAAAAACTGCCCGACAACGGCCATGCACAAGCGGCCCGGCGACGGCATCGTGCGGGTTGATACCCGCAAATGTGTGGGCTGCGGCTACTGCGCCTGGTCGTGTCCTTATGGCGCGCCGCAGATGAATGAAGAGACGGGCCAGATGTCCAAATGCGATTTTTGCGTCGATCTGCAGGCCAAAGGAGAACAGCCGATCTGCGTCGCTACCTGTCCGCTGGGTGCCATCAAGTTCGGCCCGATTGACGAACTGCGCGCCCGCTACGGCAGCGTCTGTGATGTGCAGGGACTGCCGGATTCATCCATCACGCATCCTAACCTGGTGATCAAGCCACACCAGGGCGCTGAGAAAGAGGAGCAACCGCATGCATGAGTTGCCGTTACTGATATTTACCCTTCTGGTACAGGGTTCCGTTGGCATCACGCTGTTCCTCACGCTCAGCGCGGGTGCGGCAAAACCGCTCCCGCAGGCAACGCGCCAGCTGCTGCCGGTGTTGCTGACAGCCTGCGTGATGGGTGGCCTGGGGTTAATCGCCTCCACCCTGCACCTGGGCTATCCGCTGAACGCCTTTAACGCGCTGCGCCACGTCGCCAGCTCGTGGTTAAGCCGTGAAATCGTCTTTGCCAGCTTCTATCTGGCTGTGCTGGGGCTGTGTACGCTGATCCTGCTGGTGAAAAAGCGACTGGTCAGCGTCCTGTTGCCCGTTGCGGCGCTGCTGGGGCTGATTGACGTCTGGTGCATGAGCGCCATTTACGCCAACAGCTCTATCATCACCTGGATGCACTTCAACACCTGGCTGATGTTCTATGGTGCGGTGGGCATCCTCGGCGCGGTGGGGATGGCCTGGCTGCCGATCCTCAACACCGGGCCGGTAATGCAGACGCGCAATACCCTGTTACGCCTGGCGGTGGTGTGCGTGGTGGGCATTGTCGCGATCCGCCTGCTGGCGCAGCCGGCATACATGGATTATCTGGCCAACGCGCCGCTGAAGAGCGTGGTGACCCTGCCTCATCAGCCGCTGGAGGCATTTGCCCGGCTTGAAGGGCTGCGCCTGGTCTGCTGGGTCGCCTCTGTCGTCGGAGCGGTACTGTTTGCCGTAAGCGGCTGGCGCAACCGCAGAACCGGGCTTCTGGCCGGTGGCGTGCTGCTGGTGCTGGCGGAGATCGCGTTCCGCTTTGTTTTCTTTAACATTCACTGATGGCTATTTTTCGCCTTAACGCTAAGCCCCCTGCGCCCCCCGGCGTGGGGGCTTCTTGTTTGCGCCGCACCTTCCCTCGCCACCCCTGCCGCGCCTGCGCAGACGCGTGCCCGGTGGCGGCTATTACCCTTTCCGCCGCCGGGCAGACGATCGATGACGCAAGCTGTCTGCGCTGCGGTAACTGCCTCTTTCCGTGTCCCACCGACGCCCCGGAAAATCTGACTCCCACGCTCAGGAACTATCAGGCCGATCGCTTAGTCGCGCCGTTTTCAGCCTGCATAACCGCCGATGAATTATTGATGTGGCATTTCCAGTACGCCATCCGGGGCGTGGCGCTGGAGAGCGCCGATCATCCGGTGTGGGTCCGGGTCGTCGCCGAATTAAACCTCACCCTGCGGCAGCTCCGGGAGCCGGAGTGGCAGATTTTTCCGCCGACGCCCCGCGCCGTTAACCCGCTACGTCGTCACTGGCTGCACATCCCCGAGGAGAACGTCCAGTCAGGCCGGGTCAGCGCCGGTCGCCGCGCCCGCAGAGCGTTATTATCGTCCTTCAGCGAGTATCAGTTCTCCTTGTCGTTGTCCCTGTGTATGGCCTGCGGCGCCTGCGCCAGAGCCTGCCCTGAAAATGCGCTTCAAATAACTGAGACGGCGCTGGCGTGGGACCCTGCCCGCTGTACGGGCTGTAACAGTTGTACCGCGGTCTGTTTTTCCGCTGCGATCCGCATTGAGCACCAGCTACAGGCCGCAACGCCACAACGCTATCCGTTTGCGGTAAAAACCTGTCGTAGCTGCCATCACACCTTCTACACCTTCTCCCCTGAGGCGGATCGCTGTCATATCTGCCAGCGCCACGCTTTCGCAATGCGGGAAGCGTAACCCCTTTAATGTTGCCATTTTGTTATGCAAAATGGCTCTCTCCCCCTACATCTTCTCACCAGGTCTCCCCTGATAGCGCATGTAAGCGACAGATTTTATTCGATGCTTTACTAAAACTGATGAAATGTTAATGATATTTTGCTATCAAGTTATCAAAATTAAATAACTTTTCTTGTCACGCTGAAGGCTCTGTTTTTAACATCGCTTATGGAAAAAAATGGCTTGTTTTCTCAGCGCATTCGTCTGCGCCATCTTCATACTTTTGTGGCCGTCGCTCAGCAGGGTACGCTTGGGCGCGCGGCTGAAACCCTTAATCTGAGCCAGCCTGCGCTTTCAAAAACGCTGAACGAGCTGGAGCAGCTCACCGGCACGCGGCTGTTCGAACGCGGGCGCCTGGGCGCGCAACTGACGCTCATGGGCGAGCAGTTCCTGACTCATGCCGTCAAAGTCCTGGATGCCCTGAATACCGCGGGCCAGTCGCTGACGCGGCGTAACGATGTGGTGCCCGATGTCGTGCGCATTGGTGCCCTGCCCACCGCGGCGCTGGGCATTTTGCCGGCGGTCATCGGCCAGTTCCACAAGCAGCAGCGCAACATCACCTTGCAGGTCGCCACCATGAATAACACCATGCTGCTGGCGGGCCTGAAGTCGGGCGAGCTGGATCTGGGGATCGGCAGAATGTCGGACCCGGAGCTGATGAGCGGCCTGAACTATGAGCTGCTCTTCCTGGAGTCCCTGAAGCTGGTGGTCCGTCCGCGCCATCCCATCCTCAACGATACCGTGACCCTCAGCCGGGTGATGGAGTGGCCGGTGGTGGTGTCGCCGAAAGGCACCGTGCCGCGCCAGAATGCCGAAACCTTGCTGCAAACCCAGGGATGCAAACTGCCACCAGGCTGCATTGAAACCCTCTCGGCCTCGCTGTCGCGTCAGCTGACGGTCGATTATGACTATGTCTGGTTTGTCCCGTCCGGGGCAGTGAAAGAGGATCTGCGTCAGGGCACGCTGGTGGCGTTGCCGGTGACAACGCCCGGTCCAGGCGAACCGATTGGGGTATTAACCCGCGTGGACGCCCCGCTCTCCGCCGCCACCCAGACGCTGCTGAGCGCGATACGTAAATCGATGCCAGTCTAATCTCACCCCTCTCCAGCCCGTCGTGATGACGGGCTTTTTGTTTCCATTACTCAAATAATGCGAAATCATTCATTAACAATTGCACTAAACAATTTAACAGATTTATCATACCCGCCGATTTCACCAAATGGTTCATTTTAATAACACAGCGGTGATCTCTCAGGCGCCACAATGGCGTCATGCCCGACATTTTCATTAAGGATCTTCTCTTCTGTTACCCATTTGGTTCAGGTTTGAATCTACCCTGGCCAGAGAAGAGGCGATTATTTCAGGAGACAGAAATGGCTATAGGTAATTCGCTACGTGGGTTCCCCCGGTTCCTGCAGTGGCTACTGGTTGGTCTGATGGCGATCATCGGGCTGGCCGTCGGTGGGCTGGGCTTTAAGCTCGCCACCGTAGGGGGAAGCTGGTACTTCCTGATCATGGGCGTGGTGATGCTGATCGCCGCATTCCTGATCGCACGCGGGCGCACCAGCGGTATTCTCCTTTACGCGGTGGCGTTTATCGCCTCGCTGATCTGGGCCGTAAGCGACGCAGGCTGGGATTTCTGGCCGCTCTTCTCACGCCTGTTCACTTTTGCGGTGCTGGCGTTCCTGGCCGCCCTTGTCTGGCCGTTCCTGCGCGGCGCAGATCGTCCGGTCAATAAAACCCCGGCGTTCGGCGTTGCCGCCGTGCTGGCGGTGTTGATGCTGGTGAGCCTTGGCTGGATGTTTAAACCGCAGACCCTGGTTGCCGCTAACGAACCCGTACCGGTAAAACCGGTGGCCGCGGGGCAGCAGCAGAAAAACTGGGCGCACTGGGGTAACACCACCCACGGCGACCGCTTTGCCGCCCTGGATCAGATTAACAAGCAGAACGTGAGCGATCTGAAAGTAGCCTGGGTTGCCCACACCGGCGACATTCCCCAGAGCAACGGCTCCGGGGCGGAAGATCAGAACACTCCGCTGCAGATTGGCGATACGCTCTACGTCTGTACGCCCTACAGCAAGGTGCTGGCGCTGGATGTCGACTCCGGCAAAGAGAAGTGGCGCTATGATTCCAAAGCCACCGCGCCAAACTGGCAGCGCTGCCGTGGTCTGGGCTATTTTGAAGAGAGTGCAAATGTGACAACGTCACAGGCTGAAACCCAGCCTGCCGCCTGTCCGCGTCGTCTGTTCCTGCCGACCACCGATGCCCGTCTTATCGCCATCAACGCCGATACCGGCAAGCTGTGTGAGGACTTCGGCGAGCATGGCGTGGTCGATCTCAGCGTCGGTATGGGTGAAGTGAAGCCTGGCTACTATCAGCAAACCTCCACCCCGCTGGTGGCGGGCAACGTCGTGGTGGTAGGTGGCCGCGTGGCGGATAACTTCTCCACCGATGAGCCGCCGGGCGTGGTGCGTGCCTATGATGTGCACAGCGGCAAGCTGGCCTGGGCCTGGGATCCGGGTAACCCGAACATCACCGGCCTGCCACCGGAAGGCCAGACCTATACCCGCGGGACGCCGAACGTCTGGTCAGCCATGTCCTATGACGCGAAGCTGAACCTGATCTACCTTCCGACCGGTAACGCCACCCCGGACTTCTGGGCCGGTCAGCGTACCGAACTGGATGATAAATACAGCTCCTCCATTGTGGCAGTGGATGCCACAACCGGTCAGGTACGCTGGCATTTCCAGACCACCCACCACGATCTCTGGGACTTCGACCTGCCGTCGCAGCCGCTGCTGTACGATCTGCCGGATGGTAAAGGCGGCTCCACGCCAGTGCTGGTGCAGACCAGCAAGCAGGGCATGATCTTTATGCTCAACCGCGAAACCGGCCAGCCGGTGGCGAAGGTGGAAGAGCGTCCGGTGCCTGCCGGAAATGTTGAAGGCGAGCGTTACTCCCCGACCCAGCCATACTCCGTCGGCATGCCGATGATTGGCAACCAGACCCTGACCGAATCGGATATGTGGGGCGCTACGCCGGTTGACCTGCTGCTCTGCCGCATCCAGTTTAAAGAGATGCGCCACCAGGGCGTCTTTACCCCGCCGGGTCTCGATCGCTCCCTGCAGTTCCCGGGCTCGCTCGGCGGCATGAACTGGGGCAGCGTCTCGGTTGACCCGAACAACAGCCTGATGTTCGTGAACGACATGCGCCTGGGGCTGGCGAACTACATGGTGCCGCGCGCCAACGTAGCCAAAAATGCCAGCGGGATTGAGATGGGGATTGTGCCGATGGACGGGACACCGTTCGGTGCGATGCGCGAACGCTTCCTGTCGCCGCTGGGTATTCCGTGCCAGAAACCGCCGTTCGGCACCCTGTCTGCCGTGGATCTGAAGTCCGGCAAGCTGGTGTGGCAGGTGCCGGTAGGTACTGTGGAAGATACCGGTCCGCTGGGCATCCGCATGCACATGCCAATCCCGATTGGCATGCCGACGCTGGGCGCGTCGCTCTCCACCCAGTCTGGCCTGCTGTTCTTCGCCGGTACGCAGGATTTCTACCTGCGCGCGTTCGATACCGCCAACGGGAAAGAGATCTGGAAAGACCGCCTGCCGGTGGGCAGCCAGTCCGGGCCGATGACCTACGTGTCGCCGAAAACCGGCAAGCAGTACATCATCATCAATGCGGGTGGCGCGCGTCAGTCTCCGGATCGTGGAGATTACATCATCGCCTATGCGCTGCCTGATAAGCAGTAATCGCCTTTAACCGTCGAGCCGGCTACCTTTGTGGCCGGCTTTTTTATTTCTACGGCTTAGCGGAGAGAGAATTTTCGATCCAGGTTGCCGTCTTGCCGTTCTGGTAACTGACCACCAGGTTCTGATGGACGCCTGCTGGCCAGCAGCTGCGTAAGACGGCGCGTTTTGTCTCATCAAAGAAAGGTTTATCCCCTGCGGCCCGGTAATCCGTCGCGCGGCCATTGAGCTTGACGTTAAACGAAACCGTCACCCTGCCGGAGTAGTTCTGCGCCGCGGCCTGCTCAGGATAGCGCGGCTGCACCCGGTATACGTCGCCGTCGCAGTCCGCCTGCCCGTTATCGACGGTCGATGTGCTGCCGCCCACCGGGAAAGATAACCCGACCCCCACTCCGCTGCTCCCCCCGCCGCCGCCGATCCCGATGCCGCCCACCCCCACGCTGCCGCCGGAGGCACACCCGGCCAGTAACCACGCTGTGCAAACCACCTGCGTAAATCGTTTCATCGTCCTGTTCCTCTTTAGCCCTTACATCCATCATAGCGGGGAATAAAAAAAGGGTTCATGTCGAAACATGAACCCTTTTTTGCCCGGCGGCGCTTCGCTTGCACGGGCCTACGGTTTTGTAGGCCGGGTAAGCGCAGCGCCACCCGGCAGGATGCGGCTGGGGATCAGAAGGTTTCCCAGTTATCCCCATCGGCAACCGCCGGACGCAGCGGTGCGGCTGGCGCGACAGGCGCCGCTTTACTGCTGCTGCGGGCCTGGCCCATACCCTGCAAGCGGAAGGCGCCTACCGCTTCGGTCAGACGGGCAGCCTGATCTTCCAGCGAGGCCGCCGCGGCGGAGGCTTCTTCCACCAGCGAGGCGTTCTGCTGGGTCACTTTATCCATCTCCGAGATCGCCTGGCTGACCTGCTCAATGCCCCGGCTCTGCTCGTCGGAAGCGGCGGCAATCTCCAGCATGATATCGGTGACGCGTTTAACCGCTTCCACGATTTCGCTCATGGTGTTACCTGCGGCAACCACTTCCCCGGAGCCCTGATCGATGAGCGAAACCGACTCGCTGATTAGCCCTTCAATCTCTTTCGCAGCGTTGGCGCTGCGGCTGGCCAGGGTGCGGACTTCGCTGGCGACCACCGCAAACCCGCGCCCTTGCTCACCGGCACGGGCGGCTTCCACCGCGGCGTTCAGCGCCAGGATGTTGGTCTGGAAGGCGATGC
>NZ_DIAO01000007.1:0-83104 GCF_002416465.1 Leclercia sp. UBA5076 | reverse complement strand
CCGTCCGTTCCGCCACTTATTTAAACTAAGCCTGCTACATTAGCAGGCTTAGTAGTAAGAAATTTAGGGGCGTAGCTCAGTTGGTAGAGCACCGGTCTCCAAAACCGGGTGTCGCGAGTTCGAGTCTCTCCGCCCCTGCCATATAAAGAATCCTTTGCTTCGGCGAAGGATTTTTTTTTGCCTGTAATATTTCAACTTTCCCCTCTTTAAGCCTTTAATTGCGTCCCTGCAACAGGCTGATTCACTCCATCACGCTGATTTTAAGTAGATCTTTGATCTGCCCCTGTTTGTCACTGTTCTGAAGCCAGATAGCGTATAGCGGCCTCTGGAGCAGGGCTGAATCGGTGACCGCATACAGGCCTGGTTTATTACTGGCCCAGCGTTGTGGCAGCCAGGTACAACCTTTAAGCGCTGCGAGTTGTTGGCAGGCTATTTCAGCAGAACTGGTTGTCAGGACTGGAACATCGTCCGCTGCAATCAACCCCGCCTCATGCGGCTGGAAATCGGGGCCCCATTCAAGGCGCAGATAATTCAGGTCGCTTTTCAGAGCGGAAGGTTCCGCCGCATAGAGTCCCAGACTGAACTGGCCGAGAACCTGGCTGCTAAATTCATCCATTTTTGGTGCTTCGGTAGTGATCAGAAGATCCAGTTGTCTTTCATGCAGTTGCTTAACCAGCGACTGCCGTTGCGCAATACGCGCCTCAAACTGCAGATGCCCGTGAGAGCGATATAGCCGACTCAGCCACGGGCTAAGCATGCACTCCCATAGCGAGGCGCTGGCACCGATAGAGAACTCATTATGCTTTGAGGTATGAGCAACCTCTTTACGTGCCGCCTGCCAGGTGTTCATGAGCGTTTCGGCATACGGCAGAAGTTTCTCTCCCGCTGGCGTTAAGCGGATGTTGTTGCGATGGCGGGTGAAAAGGTTTACACCGAGCTGATTTTCAAGCTGTCGAATACGAAAGCTCACTGCCGACTGCGTCAGATAAAGCGCTTCTGCGGCGCGCCCAAAGTGGCGAGTTCTGCTCACTTCGAGAAAAGTTTTTAGCAATTCCGTATCCACGGTATTCTCCGCAAAATTATTTGTCGTTATGATTTAAATGTTTTGTTTGACGCTCTGTCAAGCGTAACTAATACTCCGCGCCATAAATAGCTCGGCCAAAGATATAGGAGCGTGTAGGATGGCGGAAAGCTTTACGACGACTAATCGTTTTTTCGACAACAAAAATTATCCACGCGGATTTTCTCGCCATGGTGATTTCACCATCAAAGAGGCACAACTGCTTGAGCGCCATGGTTATGCCTTCAATGAACTGGATTTGGGAAAACGTGAACCCTCCACTGAAGACGAAAAATCATTTGTTGCCGTCTGCCGTGGCGAGCGCGAGCCAGTAACGGAAGCGGAGCGCGTATGGATCAAATATATGGCGCGTATCAAGCGTCCAAAGCGTTTCCATACTCTGTCTGGTGGTAAACCACAGATGGAAGGTGCGGAAGACTACACCGATTCAGACGATTAATAAAAAGGGGCTAAGGCCCCTTTTTTTATGCCAGCATCTTTTGCAGGTGTAGCAGCAGGCGGTCAATAGCGCGATAGCTCAGCGCTTCCTGTAGATGCCTGCGTTCAATATTTTCACACTCCTCCAGATCGGCAATAGTACGGGCAACTTTTAACAACCGCTGCCACGCACGTACTGACAGACCAAAATGGGTAAGTGTCTCCTCCAGCCACAGCGCGTCATCTGCCGCTAGCCGGCAAAAAGTGCGGATCTCAGCGTTATCCAGATGCGCGTTACGTTTCTTCTGCCTTGCCAGCTGCCTCTCCTGTGCGGCAATCACTCGGTTTCGCACGGTGAGGCTTGATTCCCCCGTTTTATGCGCCTGGCTTAGTAAGCCTGGCGGCGGGAGTGGGATCTCGAGCGATAGATCGAAGCGGTCGAGGAATGGCCCGGACAAGCGACCCAGATAGCGGAGCGTCTGCTCGGGCGAGCAGCGATTATGATTGCCTTGATAGTGCCCCGTTGGGCTGGGGTTCATGGCGGCGATAAGCTGGAAGCGTGCCGGATAACTGATCTTGGCGCGCGTGCGGGAGATATTAATTTGCCCGGATTCAATGGGCTCGCGTAAGGCGTCCAGCACGCGACGCTCAAACTCGGGCAATTCGTCCAGAAACAGAATGCCATTATGTGCCAGTGAGATCTCTCCCGGCCCGGGGATTGCACCTCCACCCACCATGGCTACCAGCGAGGCACTATGATGCGGGGCCCGGAAAGGGCGCTGACGCCATTGTTTATACATTGATGTGGCGCTGACCAGGCTTACGATAGCCGCGCTTTCCAGCGCCTCATGGTTACTGAGTGGCGGCAGCAGAGTGTTGAGCCGGCTCGCGAGCATGGTTTTGCCGGTGCCGGGTGGGCCAATGAGCAGCAGGTTATGCGCACCAGCTGCGGTGATCTCCAGCGCCCTCTTACCCTGTTCCTGGCCGATGATATCGCTGATGTCACACTCGTTATGTTCGGCAACAAACGGCTCCCCAACGGGCGCGGCCAGCTCATGACATCCCTCAAGAAAAGCGCATACTTCCTGGAGGTGTTCAGCAACCAGGCAGCCTTTTTCTTCAATAAGGCTGACTTCAGCAGCATTATCTCTGGCGACGATAATCTCTCTCCCGGCGCGTATAGCCGCCAGAGCGCCAGATATCGCGCCAGGAACCCCTCTTAACGTGCCTGTAAGCGCCAGCTCACCCACAAACTCATATGCGCTTATCCTGGAGGAGGAGAGCTGCTCAGAGGCGACGAGAAGCGCGATGGCGATAGGTAAATCGTATCGTCCCCCTTCCTTAGGGAGATCGGCTGGGGCCAGATTGATGGTGATCTTTTTGGCCGGGAAGGTATAACCACTATTGATGATCGCGCTGCGTACCCGGTCTCTGGCCTCCTTAACGGTAGTTTCGGGCAAGCCGACCAGCGTCAGGCCAGGCAGGCCATTACTGAGATGAACTTCTACGCAAATAAGCGGTGCTTCAACGCCTAATGCAGCGCGGGTATAGACAACCGACAATGACATAAATGGCCTCCTTGTCGTGCCACTATGTCATCTGTCCGACGCGATTTTTACCGTCAGTTCGCGTTTTTACGTGGCCTGTTCATGAATATTTTCCCTTAATTGTAATGTTTTCATCACCATGGAGGCCTGCTCGCAAAAGGGTAATAAGCTTGTCTTCTCACCCTCATTGCCCAGGAAAAAATGAAAATAATTCATTTTCTATTTTTGTCATAAAAAACAATGATTTTTATCTAAACTATTAGCGTAATAAGCAAATGAATTATAAAAAAATGTTGTGTTTGATTCGATATCTGTGATAACTCTTTAGGTATTCCTTCGAACAAGATGCAAAAAGAACAGCAAATGACAGCCCTTCTACGAGTGATTAGCCTGGTCGTGATTAGCGTGGTGGTGATTATTATCCCACCGTGCGGGGCTGCACTTGGACGAGGAAAGGCTTAATAATCAAGCCTTAACGAACTAAGACCCCCGCACCGAAAGGTCCGGGGGTTTTTTTATGACCTTAAAACATAAGCGAGGAGCAGAGGATGAGTAACAGCATAAAATTCTGTTTCTCCCGATTTACGACGGGGAAGTAACTATGAATGGCGCACAATGGGTAGTACATGCGTTGCGAGCGCAGGGAGTCGAGACAGTATTCGGTTACCCGGGTGGTGCAATTATGCCGATTTACGATGCTCTGTATGACGGCGGCGTGGAACATCTGTTGTGCCGACACGAGCAGGGCGCAGCAATGGCGGCCATCGGTTATGCGCGTGCTACGGGGAAAACTGGCGTCTGTATGGCGACCTCTGGCCCGGGCGCGACCAACCTCATCACCGGTCTGGCTGACGCACTGCTCGATTCCGTTCCCGTTGTGGCCATCACCGGTCAGGTTGCCTCTCCCTTCATCGGCACCGATGCTTTCCAGGAAGTGGACGTTCTCGGTTTGTCACTGGCGTGTACGAAACACAGCTTCCTCGTCCAGTCACTCGAAGAGCTGCCTCGCGTCATGGCGGAGGCATTTGAGGTGGCAAACTCAGGCCGTCCTGGTCCGGTTCTGGTTGATATTCCTAAAGATATCCAAGTTGCGCTGGGCGAGCTGGAGCCTCACTTCTCTACCGTTGAGAACGCCGATGATTTCCCGCATACCGAAGCAGATGAAGCGAGCCAGATGCTGACCCACGCGCAAAAACCGATCCTCTACGTAGGCGGCGGCGTTGGGATGGCGCAGGCCGTTCCAGCCCTGCGTGAATTTATCGCGGTTACCCAAATGCCCGCGACCTGCACACTGAAAGGGCTGGGCGCGGTGGATGCCGACTACCCGTACTATCTGGGTATGTTGGGGATGCACGGCACGAAAGCGGCCAACCTTGCGGTGCAGGAGTGCGACCTGTTGATCGCTGTGGGCGCGCGCTTTGACGATCGTGTCACTGGCAAGCTGAATACCTTCGCGCCGAATGCAAAAGTTATTCATATGGATATCGATCCGGCAGAGATGAATAAGCTCCGTCAGGCGCATGTGGCTTTGCAAGGGGATCTCAACGCGGTGTTGCCTGCGTTGCAACAGCCATTAGCGATTGACGCCTGGCGTCAGCATGCGGCAGCGATGCGCCGCGAACATGCCTGGCGCTATGACCATCCGGGTGAAGCTATCTATGCGCCGCTGCTGCTGAAACAGCTGTCGGATCGTAAGCCAGCCGACAGCGTAGTCACCACCGACGTGGGCCAGCACCAGATGTGGTCAGCCCAGCACATGACCTACACGCGCCCGGAAAATTTCATCACGTCCAGCGGCTTAGGCACGATGGGCTTTGGTCTGCCTGCCGCCGTTGGGGCGCAGGTAGCGCGCCCGGACGATACGGTCATCTGCATCTCCGGTGACGGCTCCTTCATGATGAACGTACAGGAGCTCGGCACCATCAAGCGTAAGCAGTTGCCGGTGAAGATCGTGCTGCTGGATAACCAACGTTTGGGCATGGTTCGCCAGTGGCAGCAGCTCTTTTTCCAGGAGCGTTACAGCGAAACCACCCTGACCGATAACCCCGATTTCCTCGTTCTGGCCAGCGCCTTCGGCATCCCTGGCCAGCACATCACCCGTAAAGACCAGGTTGAAGCGGCACTTGATGAAATGTTGTCCAGCAAGGGGCCTTACCTGCTTCATGTCTCAATCGACGAGCTTGAGAATGTCTGGCCGTTGGTGCCGCCCGGCGCCAGTAACTCACAAATGCTGGAGAAATTATCATGATGCAACATCAGGTCGCCGTTCAGGCTCGCTTCAACCCGGAAACGTTAGAACGTGTATTGCGCGTGGTGCGCCATCGTGGGTTCCAGATCTGTTCGATGAACATGGAAACCGCCACCGACGCGCAGAACATAAATATTGAATTGACCGTTGCCAGTCAGCGCCCCGTCGAATTACTGTTTAGCCAGTTGAGCAAACTTGTCGACGTCGCCCGGGTTGATATCCAGCAGCGTGCCGCTTCATCACAAACACAACAAATTCGCGCCTGAGCGCAAAGGAAGAAAAATGACGACGAAAAAAGCTGATTTCATTTGGTCCAATGGTGAGATGGTTCGCTGGGAGGACGCTAAAGTCCACGTGATGTCCCATGCGCTTCACTACGGTACTTCTGTATTTGAAGGTATCCGTTGCTACGACTCACACAAAGGCCCGGTGGTGTTCCGTCATCGTGAACACATGCAACGTCTGCGTGATTCAGCCAAAATTTATCGCTTCCCTGTTTCTCAGAGCGTCGACGAGCTGATGGAAGCTTGCCGCGCGGTGCTGCGTAAAAACAACCTGACCAGCGCCTATATTCGTCCGCTGGTTTTCGTGGGTGATGTGGGTATGGGCGTCAACCCGCCAGCCGGTTACACCACCGATGTGATCATCGCCGCGTTCCCGTGGGGAGCATACCTGGGCGCCGAAGCGCTGGAACAGGGGATCGATGCGATGGTCTCCTCCTGGAACCGTGTGGCGCCAAACACTATCCCGACCGCAGCCAAAGCGGGCGGTAACTATCTCTCCTCCCTGCTGGTAGGCAGCGAAGCGCGCCGTCACGGTTATCAGGAAGGTATCGCCCTGGATGTGAACGGCTATATCTCTGAAGGTGCGGGTGAGAACCTGTTTGAAGTGAAAGATGGCGTCCTCTTCACCCCGCCATTCACCTCTTCCGCCCTGCCAGGGATCACCCGCGACGCCATTATCAAACTGGCGCAGGATCTGGGCATTGAAGTGCGCGAGCAGGTGCTGTCCCGTGAATCACTGTATCTGGCCGATGAAGTGTTCATGTCCGGTACCGCAGCAGAGATCACCCCGGTACGCAGCGTCGACGGCATCCAGGTCGGTGAAGGCCGCCGTGGCCCGGTCACTAAACGTATCCAGGAAGCCTTCTTCGGCCTCTTCACCGGCGAAACCGAAGATAAATGGGGTTGGTTGGACCAGGTTAATCCATAAGCATAAATATGGGACGGCACGCACCGTCCCATTTACCAGATAGACGGGAGTAAATAACGCATGCCTAAGTACCGTTCCGCCACCACCACTCACGGCCGCAATATGGCGGGTGCCCGCGCGCTGTGGCGCGCTACCGGAATGACCGATGCCGATTTCGGGAAACCGATTATCGCCGTGGTCAACTCTTTTACCCAGTTTGTGCCGGGCCACGTGCACCTGCGCGACCTCGGGAAGCTGGTTGCCGAGCAGATTGAAGCCTCCGGCGGCGTGGCAAAAGAGTTCAACACCATCGCCGTGGATGACGGGATCGCAATGGGGCACGGGGGCATGCTCTATTCACTGCCGTCGCGCGAGCTGATTGCCGACTCGGTGGAGTACATGGTGAACGCCCACTGTGCCGATGCCATGGTCTGTATCTCTAACTGCGACAAAATCACCCCGGGGATGCTGATGGCCTCCCTGCGCCTGAACATTCCGGTGATCTTCGTCTCCGGCGGCCCAATGGAAGCGGGTAAAACCAAGCTCTCCGATAAGATCATCAAGCTCGACCTGGTTGACGCGATGATTCAGGGCGCGGACCCGAAAGTCTCCGACGAGCAGAGCGAACAGGTTGAACGTTCAGCATGCCCGACCTGCGGCTCCTGCTCCGGGATGTTCACCGCCAACTCGATGAACTGTCTGACCGAAGCGCTGGGCTTATCTCAGCCGGGTAACGGCTCGCTGCTGGCGACCCACGCCGATCGTAAGGAGCTGTTTATCAATGCCGGTAAACGCATCGTTGAGCTGACCAAACGCTACTACGAGCAGGACGATGCCAGCGCGCTGCCCCGCAATATCGCCAGCAAAGCGGCATTTGAAAACGCCATGACGCTGGATATCGCTATGGGCGGTTCCACTAACACCGTTCTGCACCTGCTGGCCGCCGCGCAGGAAGCGGAGATCGATTTCACCATGAGTGATATCGACAAGCTCTCCCGCAAAGTGCCGCAGCTGTGTAAGGTTGCGCCAAGCACGCAGAAATATCACATGGAAGATGTTCACCGTGCCGGTGGCGTGCTGGGGATCCTCGGTGAGCTGGATCGCGCCGGGTTGATGAACCGCGATGTGAAAAACGTGCTGGGCCTGACGCTGCCGCAGGCGCTGGATCAGTATGACGTGATGCTGACCAAAGATGAGTCAGTGAAAAAGATGTTCCGCGCCGGTCCGGCCGGTATCCGTACCACCCAGGCGTTCTCGCAGGATTGTCGCTGGGACAGTCTGGATGACGATCGCGCAGAGGGTTGTATCCGCTCGCTGGAACATGCCTACAGCAAAGATGGTGGCCTGGCGGTTCTGTACGGCAACTTTGCGGAAAACGGCTGTATCGTTAAAACCGCAGGCGTTGATGACAGCATTCTGAAATTTACCGGTCCGGCAAAAGTCTACGAGAGCCAGGATGAGGCGGTAGAAGCGATCCTCGGCGGCAAAGTGGTTGAAGGCGATGTCGTGGTGATCCGCTACGAAGGGCCGAAAGGCGGGCCTGGAATGCAGGAGATGCTCTACCCGACCACCTTCCTGAAATCGATGGGCCTCGGTAAAGCCTGTGCGCTGATCACCGACGGTCGCTTCTCCGGCGGCACCTCCGGTCTCTCTATTGGCCATGTTTCGCCGGAAGCGGCCAGCGGCGGCAACATCGCGATCATCGAAGATGGCGACCTGATTGAAATCGATATTCCGAATCGCGGTATTCAGCTGAAACTGAGCGACCAGGAAATTGCAGCCCGCCGCGAAGCACAGGAAGCGCGTGGGGATAAAGCCTGGACGCCGAAAGATCGCCAGCGTGAAGTCTCCTTCGCCCTGCGCGCATATGCGACCCTCGCGACCAGTGCAGATAAAGGCGCAGTGCGCGATAAATCTAAACTTGGGGGCTAATGATGGCCGAATCCCAACCCTTATCCGCCGCCCCCGAGGGGGCGGAATATCTCAGGGCGGTACTACGCGCGCCGGTTTATGAAGCGGTGCAGGTCACGCCGCTGCAAAAAATGGACAAGCTCTCGGCGCGCCTCGATAACGTCATTCTGGTAAAACGTGAAGACCGTCAGCCGGTACACAGCTTTAAGCTGCGCGGCGCTTACGCGATGATGGCCGGGCTGAACGATGAGCAAAAAGCGCGTGGGGTGATCACGGCGTCTGCGGGCAACCATGCCCAGGGCGTGGCGTTCTCGTCTGCGCGTCTGGGGTTAAAAGCGCTGATCGTAATGCCGGTTGCCACGGCGGATATCAAAGTCGATGCGGTGCGGGGATTTGGCGGTGAAGTGCTGCTCCACGGCGCCAATTTTGACGAAGCGAAAGCCAAAGCCATTGAGCTGGCGCAGCAGCAGGGCTTCACCTGGGTGCCGCCGTTCGATCACCCGATGGTGATTGCCGGGCAGGGTACCCTGGCGCTGGAACTGCTGCAGCAGGATGCCCATCTTGACCGGGTGTTTGTTCCGGTCGGCGGCGGTGGCCTGGCGGCGGGCGTGGCGGTACTCATCAAACAGCTGATGCCGCAGATCAAAGTGATTGCCGTGGAAGCGGAAGATTCTGCCTGCCTGAAGGCGGCGCTGGATGCCGGGCATCCGGTCGATCTCCCGCGCGTTGGGTTGTTTGCCGAGGGTGTGGCGGTGAAACGCATCGGGGATGAGACCTTCCGCGTCTGCCGGGAGTATCTCGACGACATCATCACCGTCGACAGCGATGCGATTTGCGCAGCGATGAAAGATCTCTTCGAGGATGTGCGCGCGGTGGCAGAGCCGTCCGGCGCGCTGGCGCTGGCGGGGATGAAAAAATATATCGCCCAGCACAATATTCGCGGCGAGCGTCTGGCCCATGTCCTTTCCGGCGCTAACGTCAACTTCCACGGCCTGCGCTACGTTTCCGAGCGCTGCGAGCTGGGTGAACAGCGTGAAGCGCTGCTGGCAGTGACCATCCCGGAAGAGAAGGGCAGCTTCCTCAAGTTCTGCCAGCTGCTGGGCGGCCGTTCGGTAACCGAGTTCAACTACCGTTTTGCCGATGCTAAAGATGCCTGCATTTTTGTTGGGGTGCGTTTAAGCCGCGGTCTGGAAGAGCGCAAAGAGATCCTCAGCCTGCTGCATGACGGTGGCTACAGCGTGGTGGATCTCTCTGATGATGAAATGGCGAAGCTGCACGTGCGCTACATGGTGGGCGGGCGTCCGTCTAAACCGTTACGGGAGCGTCTGTTCAGCTTTGAGTTTCCGGAGTCGCCGGGTGCGCTGCTGAAGTTCCTGCATACCCTGGGCACGCACTGGAACATCTCCCTGTTCCACTACCGCAGCCACGGCACCGACTACGGTAGGGTACTGGCGGCGTTTGAACTGGGCGAGCACGAGCCGGATTTCGAAACGCGGCTGAACGAACTGGGCTACGAGTGTCATGACGAAACCGACAACCCGGCGTTCCGTTTCTTCCTGGCGGGCTAGTGGTTGGGCAATATCTTCCAGAACGCATCAATAAGCGGCTCATGCAGCCGCTTTTTTTGTGCGCAGACGCCAAGCTCAAACGGCGTTTTCTCGTCGCTGCGCTCCAGAATCATCACGCGATTGCGCACCGGCTCCGGACTGTTCTCCAGCACCACTTCCGGCAGCAGCGCCACGCCGCAGCCGAGCGCCACCATTGAGACCATCGCCTCATGGCCGCCCACTGTCGCATAGATGGAAGGGTTGCTGATTTTCTGACGACGGAACCACAGCTCAATGCGACGACGCACCGGCCCCTGATCGGCCATGATAAAGGGCACCGTTGACCAGTCGGGCTTCTCCACCGACACCTGGTTGCGCACCGGGCAGGGCAGCGCCGGAGCGATCAGTACTACGGCCAGATTTTCCAGCATCGAGAAGGCCACCGCCCCCGGCAGGGTTTCCGGTTTGCCGGCAATGGCCAGATCCGCTTCACCCGTCACCACCTTTTCCATCGCATCGGCGGCATCGCCGGTGGTGAGTTTAATTTCAACCGAGGGATGTTCCGCGCGGAAGCGGTCAAGAATGGGGGGAAGATGGCTATAGGCGGCGGTCACCGAGCAGAAGATGTGGAGCTCGCCGGACAGAGAGGGCCCCTGCTGGTCGATGGTGTGGCGCAGCTGCTGATACTGCAATAACGTCTGTTGGGCAAACGTACGCAACTCTTCCCCCGCTTCGGTGAGCGTCACCGTGCGGTTATCACGCACAAACAGCGGCTGGCCGAGATCCTCTTCCAGACGCTGGATCTGGCGGGAAAGCGTGGAGGGGCTGACATGCATCGCCCGCGCGCTGCGGCCAAAATGGCGGCTTTCCGCCAGATGCAAAAACATTTTTAGATCGCGTAAATCCACCGATTCCACTCCCCCATTTTACATTGCAAATATTGCAACGTGACGTTGTGAATATATCAATTTCCGCAATAAATTTCCTGTTGTAATGTGGGTACATTCTCGCTGAACAGCGAACCGAACAATAAGACACACAACATCACGAGGTATCACCATGGCTAACTACTTCAACACACTGAACCTGCGCCAGCAGCTGGCGCAGCTGGGCAAATGCCGCTTTATGGCGCGCGATGAATTTGCCGATGGCGCAAGCTACCTTCAGGGTAAGAAAGTGGTCATCGTCGGCTGTGGCGCACAGGGTCTGAACCAGGGCCTGAACATGCGCGACTCCGGCCTGGATATCTCTTACGCCCTGCGTAAAGAAGCGATTGCTGAGAAGCGTGCTTCCTGGCGCAAAGCGACCGAAAACGGCTTCAAAGTGGGTACCTACGAAGAGCTGATCCCGCAGGCAGATCTGGTTGTTAACCTGACGCCAGACAAACAGCACTCTGACGTTGTGCGTTCCGTACAGCCTATGATGAAAGATGGCGCGGCGCTGGGTTATTCCCACGGCTTCAACATCGTTGAAGTGGGCGAGCAGATCCGTAAAGACATCACCGTCGTGATGGTGGCACCGAAATGCCCGGGTACCGAAGTGCGCGAAGAGTACAAGCGTGGTTTCGGTGTGCCGACCCTGATCGCGGTTCACCCGGAAAACGATCCGAAAGGCGAAGGGATGGCGATCGCCAAAGCATGGGCAGCAGCTACCGGCGGCCACCGTGCGGGCGTGCTGGAATCCTCCTTCGTGGCCGAAGTGAAATCTGACCTGATGGGCGAGCAGACTATCCTGTGCGGCATGCTGCAGGCCGGTTCTCTGCTCTGCTTCGATAAGCTGGTGGAAGAGGGTACTGACCCGGCATACGCGGAAAAACTGATTCAGTTCGGCTGGGAAACCATCACCGAAGCGCTGAAGCAGGGCGGCATCACCCTGATGATGGACCGTCTGTCTAACCCGGCGAAACTGCGTGCCTTCGCCCTGTCCGAGCAGCTGAAAACCATCATGGCACCGCTGTTCCAGAAACATATGGACGACATCATCTCTGGCGAGTTCTCTTCCGGCATGATGGCTGACTGGGCCAACGACGATAAGAAACTGCTGACCTGGCGCGAAGAGACCGGTAAGACCGCGTTTGAGACCGCTGAGCAGTATGAAGGCAAAATCGGCGAGCAGGAGTACTTTGATAAAGGCGTTCTGATGATTGCGATGGTGAAAGCGGGCGTTGAGCTGGCGTTCGAAACCATGGTGGATTCCGGCATCATCGAAGAGTCTGCTTACTATGAATCCCTGCACGAGCTGCCGCTGATTGCGAACACCATCGCCCGTAAGCGTCTGTATGAGATGAACGTGGTTATCTCCGATACCGCTGAATACGGTAACTACCTGTTCTCTTATGCCTGCGTACCGCTGCTGAAAGAGTTCATGACCACCCTGCAGCCAGGCGATCTGGGCAAAGCGATTGCCGAAGGTGCGGTAGATAATGCCCAACTGCGTGACGTGAACGAAGCGATTCGCAGCCACGAGATCGAGAAAGTAGGTCACAAACTGCGTGGCTATATGACCGATATGAAACGTATCGCAGTAGCAGGCTAAAACCTCATGTCGGGTGGCGCTGTGCTTACCCGACCTACAAAGCTGTATCAAGTAGGCCGGGTAAGGCGAAGCCGCCACCCGGCTTTTTATTTGCGGTACAGCACTTTAATAACGTGGTAACCGAACTGAGTGTGCAGCGGGCCGGTTGGCTCCAGCACCGGGCAGGAGAAGACCACTTTATCGAACGCCGGAACCATCTGACCCTGGCGGAATTCACCCAGATCGCCGCCGCGTTTGCCTGACGGGCAAATAGAGTGCTTCTTCGCCAGCTTGCCGAAGTCGGCGCCGTTTTTAATCTGCTCCAGAAGATCCAGAGCCAGTTTCTCTTCTTTAACAAGAATATGCAGTGCTGCTGCTGTTTTTGCCATGATCGTGCCTTGAAGGGTTGAGTTAAATCGGGGCGCAATATACCACGCGTTAGCGGCGATACAGCACCTTAATGATATGGTAGCCATACTTCGTTTTGACCGGGCCGCAGGGTTTTAGCAGCGGGCAGCTAAAAACCGCCTCATCGAAAGGGCCCACCATCACACCCTGCTTAAATTCCCCTAAATCGCCGCCGTTGCGCCCGGAGGGACATTTAGAGTAGCGCTTCGCCAGATGATCGAAGCTGATGCCGCGTTCCAGTTTGGCAAGGATCTCCTGCGCCAGCTTCTCTTCTTTTACCAGAATGTGCAGGGCCGCTGCGCTCTTTTTCATGGTTCTGCTCTCGGGGTTAATCGCGTTTTGTTCACTTTATCATTAGCCGGTAAATCTGCGCCCGGCTTTCTGCTACAATCCCCACCCCGTTCGAAGATTGAGCAATATTCCCATGCGTTTAAACCCTGGACAACAACAAGCGGTCGAATTCGTTACTGGACCATGCCTGGTGCTGGCAGGGGCGGGTTCCGGTAAAACCCGCGTCATCACCAACAAAATCGCCCACCTGATCCGCGGCTGCGGCTATCAGGCACGCCACATCGCCGCGGTGACCTTTACCAACAAAGCGGCGCGCGAGATGAAAGAGCGTGTCGGGCAGACGTTAGGGCGCAAAGAGGCCCGCGGCCTGATGATCTCCACCTTCCATACCCTGGGGCTGGATATCATAAAGCGCGAATATGCGGCGTTGGGGATGAAAGCCAACTTCTCGCTGTTTGACGATACCGATCAGGTGGCATTGCTCAAGGAGCTGACCGAAGGGCTGATCGAAGATGACAAAGTGGTGCTGCAGCAGTTGATCTCCACGATCTCAAACTGGAAAAACGATCTGATGAGCCCTGCCCAGGCCGCCGCAAGCGCCAAAGGGGAGCGGGATCGGATCTTCGCCCACTGCTACAGCCTGTATAACGATCATCTCAAAGCCTGCAACGTGCTCGACTTTGACGACCTGATCCTGCTGCCCACGCTGCTGCTGCAAAGCAATGAAGAGGTGCGTGAGCGCTGGCAGAACAAGATCCGCTACCTGCTGGTGGATGAATATCAGGACACCAACACCAGCCAGTACGAGCTGGTGAAACTGCTGGTGGGTCAGCGGGCGCGTTTCACCGTGGTGGGTGACGATGACCAGTCGATCTACTCCTGGCGCGGCGCTCGTCCACAGAACCTGGTCCTGCTCAGTAAGGACTTCCCGGCGCTGCAGGTGATCAAGCTGGAGCAGAACTACCGCTCATCCGGGCGTATTCTGAAGGCGGCCAACATCCTGATCGCCAATAACCCACATGTGTTTGAAAAACGCCTCTTTTCCGAACTGGGATACGGCACGGAGCTGAAGGTGCTCAGCGCCAACAATGAAGATCACGAAGCCGAGCGCGTGGCGGGCGAACTGATTGCCCATCACTTCGTGAACAAAACCAACTACAAAGATTACGCCATTCTCTATCGCGGAAATCACCAGTCGCGCGTCTTTGAAAAGATGCTGATGCAGAACCGCATCCCGTACAAAATTTCCGGCGGAACCTCGTTCTTCTCGCGCCCGGAAATCAAGGATCTGCTCGCCTACCTGCGGGTACTGACCAACCCGGACGATGACAGTGCTTTCCTGCGGATCGTCAATACGCCGAAGCGCGAGATTGGCCCGGCGACACTGCAAAAACTGGGCGAGTGGGCGATGACCCGCAACAAGAGCCTGTTAACGGCCAGTTTCGATATGGGTCTGAGCCAGACCTTAACCGGGCGTGGCTATGAATCGCTGACCCGCTTTACCCACTGGCTGCGCGAGATCCAGCAGCTCAGCGAGCGGGAGCCGATTAATGCGGTGCGGGATCTGATCCGCGGCATCGACTATGAATCCTGGCTGTATGAAACTTCCGCCAGCCCGAAAGCGGCCGAGATGCGGATGAAGAACGTCAACCAGCTTTTCACCTGGATGACTGAGATGCTGGAAGGGACGGAGATCGATGAACCGATGACCCTGACCCAGGTGGTTACCCGCTTTACCCTGCGCGATATGATGGAGCGTGGTGAAAGCGAAGAGGAGGCGGATCAGGTGCAGCTGATGACCCTGCATGCCTCGAAAGGGCTGGAGTTCCCGTATGTCTATCTGGTGGGTATGGAAGAGGGCTTACTGCCGCACCAGAGCAGCATTGATGAAGACAACGTCGATGAAGAGCGTCGTCTGGCCTATGTGGGCATCACGCGGGCGCAAAAAGAGCTGACATTTACGCTGTGTAAGGAGCGGCGCCAGTATGGAGAGCTGGTACGCCCGGAGCCGAGCCGTTTCCTGCTGGAGTTACCTCAGGATGATGTGCGCTGGGAGCAGGAACGTAAGGTCATCACCGCCGAAGAGCGGATGCACAAAGGGCAGGCCAGCATCGCCAATATTCGCGCCATGATGGAAAAAGCGAAAAACCGCTAGGCTGAAGGCCCGGTATGCGTAGCGCTACCGGGCATATCGTCGTAATTAATGAACCTCAAGCGCCCAGTGCACGTAGCTCTGCCACTGGGACTCCTGTACCAGCATTTCGGCGCCCAGCGGATGCGTATCGAGCCAGTTTTCCGGTAAGGCTAGCGTCAGTTTCTCTCCTTCCGCCTTCAGCGTGATGGCCGGCAACAGATCGTCCCGGCGACGGCTGGCAAAGAGGATCGCCAGACGCAGCAGGCGGCACAGATGTTCCGCCACGCGCGGCGGAACCGCGTTTTGCTGGTGGAGCGAAGAGAGATCGACAGGGTTGGTCTGGTTTAACAGCAGCGTCGCCAGGAGTTTCTTTTGCGCCGGGGTAAAGCCGGGCAAATCGAGATTGCGTACCAGATACGCCGCGTGCAGCGGCGCTTGTTTGAAATCGACGCTCAGGCCAATTTCATGTAGCTGACAGGCGCTCAGGAGTAGTTCGCGACAGATAGGCTCAATATGCCACTCATTTTCGACGTGATCGAGGAATTTTGTCGCAAGCCTGGCGACCCGGTGCGCCTGCTCAATATCGACCATAAACCGGCGCTGGATGTTGCGCAGGGTGTGGTCGCGAATATCCTGATCGACCGCCAGATGTAGCATGCCGTAGACCAGCCCTTCCCGCAGCGCGCCACCCGCAAGGGTCATGCACTGAATATTCAGTTCGGTGAAAATGGCAATCAGGATCGCCAGCCCGCTCGGGAAGACCAGCGCGCGTTCAAGGGTGAGTCCTTCAATTTCCAGCTCTTCCAGGCGGCCACAGAGGATCGCGCGCTGTTTTAACTGCTGAAGTTTCGCCAGCGTGATGCGCTCATCCATCCCCTGCGCCATCATGATTTCCTGCAGCGCCTGGACGGTGCCGGACGCGCCAACGCAGACTTTCCAGCCGTGATAACGCAGTTCATCGGCCACCGGACGCAGCACTTCGCGCGCGGCTTTTTCCGCGTCATCAAAGTTTTCTTGCGCCAGATTTCGATCGGTGAAGTAGCGTTCAAGCCAGGTGACACAGCCCATCGATAAGCTGTTGAGGGATGTCGCCTGAGCGCCATTACCGGTGACCAGTTCAGTGCTTGCACCACCGATATCCACCACCAGACGACGCTCGTCACCGCCCGTGGTATGCGCTACCCCCTGATAAATCAGGCGGGCTTCTTCTTCACCGCTGATCACCTGTATCGGGCAGCCCAGGATCTGCTGGGCAGTGGCAATAAATTCACCGGCATTCACCGCCAGACGCAGGGTGGCGGTAGCAACAACACGGATTTGCTGGGTAGGGATATCCTGCAGACGCTCGGCAAAAAGACGCAGACATTGCCAGCCGCGCTCCATGGCTTCTGGAGAGAGCTGATTATCAGCACTCAGGCCCGCCGCGAGGCGGACCTTACGCTTAATACGCGCCAGCGTTTGAACACTGCCCGCCACCTCGCGCACAACCAGCATATGAAAACTATTCGAACCTAAATCAATAGCTGCATAGAGCGAGGTAGACCGGAGCATATTTTTAGCCTGAACGACGACGATTACGCGGTGCGCTGTTACGGCGCGGACCATTGCCAGAACGCGCGCGGGTCAGGCGCTTCGGCGGCGGAAGCTCGCTTAACAGCGCTTCCGGGTTATATTTACTGACCGGAATTGAGTGGCCGATATAGGTCTCAATGGCGGGCAGATTCAGCGCGTACTCTTCACAGGCCAGGCTGATGGAGTGCCCGCTGGCGCCCGCACGACCGGTACGCCCGATACGGTGAACGTAATCTTCGCAGTCATCCGGCAGGTCATAGTTGAAGACGTGCGTGACCGCCGGGATGTGCAGGCCGCGCGCGGCGACATCCGTTGCAACCAGAATATCCAGATCGCCACGGGTAAACTCTTCAAGAATGCGCAGACGTTTTTTCTGTGCGACATCGCCCGTTAACAGACCAACACGGTGTCCATCCGCAGCCAGGTGGCCCCAGATATCTTCACAGCGGTGTTTAGTGTTGGCGAAAACGATCGCGCGATCCGGCCACTCTTCTTCAATGAGCGACTGCAGCAGACGCATTTTCTCTTCGTTAGAAGGGTAGAAGAGCTCTTCTTTAATACGGTGGCCGGTTTTCTGTTCCGGTTCCACTTCGACGTATTCGGCGTTGTTCATCTGTTCGAACGCCAGTTCACGGACGCGATAAGAGAGCGTGGCCGAGAACAGCATATTCAGACGCTGGTTAGCGGCAGGCATGCGACGGAACAGCCAACGGATATCTTTAATAAAGCCGAGATCGTACATGCGATCGGCTTCGTCCAGCACCACAACCTGGATAGCGCCGAGGTTAATGTGGTTCTGCTTCGCGTAATCGATAAGACGGCCGGTGGTGCCGATCAGAATATCGACGCCGCTTTCCAGCACTTTCAGCTGTTTGTCATAACCGTCACCGCCGTAGGCCAGGCCGAGTTTCAGGCCGGTAGCTTGCGCCAGGGGTTCTGCATCAGCGTGGATCTGGACCGCCAGTTCTCGCGTCGGTGCCATAATCAGCGCGCGCGGTTGGTTAACTTTACGGTCAGCAATTGCCGGATGAGAGAGTAAATAATGAAACGTTGACGTTAAAAACGCCATCGTTTTGCCGGTACCGGTTTGCGCCTGCCCTGCAACGTCGCGACCCGCCAGCGTCAGCGGAAGGGCGAGAGCCTGAATGGGCGTGCAGTTATGAAACCCTTTTGTTTCAAGGGCTTCGATCACTTTTGGGTGCAGGGCGAAGTCGGAAAACTTCTGTTCTGTTAAATGTGTTTTGCTCATAGTGTGGTAGAATATCAGCTTACTATTGCTTTACGAAAGCGTATCCGGTGAAATAAAGTCAACCTTTAGTTGGTTAATGCGACATCAACAGGTCGTTGATGGATGCAAGATCAACGCGCCAGGCTTATTCCTGTGGAGTTATATATGAGCGATAAAATTATTCACCTGACTGACGACAGTTTTGACACGGACGTACTTAAAGCTGACGGGCTGATCCTCGTCGATTTCTGGGCTGAATGGTGTGGTCCTTGCAAAATGATCGCCCCGATTCTGGATGAGATCGCCGACGAATATCAGGGCAAACTGACCGTGGCTAAACTGAACATCGACCAGAACCCGGGCACCGCGCCAAAATATGGCATCCGCGGCATCCCGACTCTGCTGCTGTTTAAAAACGGTGAAGTAGCAGCGACCAAAGTGGGCGCCCTGTCCAAAGGTCAGCTGAAAGAGTTCCTGGACGCCAATCTGGCGTAAGGCTTCTCGTCTGTGCGTCCAGGGTTTCTAAATTGTTTGGATCTCTGGACGCCCGGCTTGAGTCGTGCTAAGTTACCTATGACTTCGTTTTAAACATACCTTGTTGTTTGAATCTTGTTTTACCCGATACTTCCCGTTGTTGACATAAACAGTGCGAGAAGTGGATAGATTCCGGGCTTGTCACTCAATCCGTCTTGTCGTTTCAGTTCTGTGCTTTCCCTGTGAGCAGACAGCGAACAGACATGAGTTGATAGCCGTTAACAGGCATGGATGACCCTGCCATACCATTCACAAATTAAGTTCGAGTATTACCCCGAGTTTAAGAACCCACACCATTATGAATCTTACCGAATTAAAGAATACGCCGGTTTCTGAGCTGATCACTCTCGGCGAAAATATGGGGCTGGAAAACCAGGCTCGTATGCGCAAGCAGGACATCATTTTTGCCATCCTGAAGCAGCACGCAAAGAGTGGCGAAGATATCTTTGGCGACGGTGTGCTGGAGATATTGCAGGACGGATTTGGTTTCCTCCGCTCTGCAGACAGCTCCTACCTCGCCGGTCCTGATGATATCTACGTTTCTCCCAGCCAAATCCGCCGTTTCAACCTCCGCACTGGTGACACCATTTCAGGTAAGATTCGTCCTCCTAAAGAGGGTGAACGCTACTTTGCGCTGCTGAAAGTTAACGAAGTTAACTACGATAAGCCGGAAAACTCGCGCAATAAGATCCTGTTCGAAAACTTAACGCCGCTGCACGCGAACTCACGCCTGCGCATGGAGCGTGGTAACGGTTCTACTGAAGACTTAACCGCTCGCGTTCTGGATCTGGCTTCGCCGATTGGTCGCGGTCAGCGTGGTCTGATTGTCGCGCCGCCAAAAGCGGGTAAAACCATGCTGCTGCAGAATATCGCGCAGAGCATCGCTTACAACCACCCAGACTGCGTACTGATGGTACTGCTGATTGACGAACGTCCGGAAGAAGTGACCGAGATGCAGCGTCTGGTGAAAGGTGAAGTTGTGGCGTCGACCTTTGACGAACCTGCCTCCCGCCACGTTCAGGTTGCTGAAATGGTTATCGAGAAGGCGAAGCGTCTGGTTGAGCATAAGAAAGACGTTATCATCCTGCTTGACTCCATCACCCGTCTGGCGCGTGCCTACAACACCGTGGTTCCAGCGTCCGGTAAAGTCTTGACCGGTGGTGTGGATGCCAACGCCCTGCATCGTCCGAAGCGTTTCTTCGGTGCTGCGCGTAACGTGGAAGAGGGCGGCAGCCTGACCATCATCGCAACCGCGCTGATCGACACCGGTTCGAAGATGGATGAAGTGATTTACGAAGAATTTAAAGGTACAGGCAACATGGAACTGCACCTGTCGCGTAAAATCGCTGAAAAACGCGTCTTCCCGGCTATCGATTACAACCGTTCCGGTACCCGTAAAGAAGAGCTGCTCACCACTCAGGAAGAGCTGCAGAAAATGTGGATCCTGCGCAAAATTATCCATCCAATGGGTGAAATCGACGCGATGGAGTTCCTCATTAACAAGCTGGCGATGACGAAAACTAACGATGATTTCTTCGATATGATGAAACGCTCGTAATATAAATAAAGCGCCGAAACGCCACGTTTTTACGTGGCGTTTTTCTTTTATGGCTTATACGCTGTAACAGTAAGCTGTCAAATTATACTGCCGGGGACGAAAATCGGAATGTTCGTCAAAGCAGAAAAGTAATTGTCTGAAAAATAAACAAAGGGACTTGGGCGAGGCCTGCTTTTTCCTTCTTGAGCCGAGCCTTCAAGGTTATACTTTCGGGATTAACATTTGTTGAGAGCATCCATTGTGAATCTACTCACTGCGGTGACTGAGCTAATCAGTATTTTTCTTTTTACCACCTGTTTTTTATTCCTCGCCCGTAAGGTCGCGAAGAGAGTCGGACTGGTGGATAAGCCCAATTATCGTAAACGCCATCAAGGCTTGATTCCGCTGGTTGGTGGGATCTCGGTTTACGCGGGTATCTGCTTCACCTTCGCCATTGCGGATTATTATATCCCTCATGCGGCACTCTATCTGGCCTGTGCCGGCGTGCTGGTGCTGGTTGGCGCGCTGGATGACCGATACGATATCAGCGTCAAATTCCGCGCCGCGGTTCAGGCGGCTATCGGCGTCATCATGATGGTGGTAGGGAAACTCTATCTCAGCAGCCTGGGCTACATCTTTGGCACCTGGGAGATGGTACTGGGGCCATTCGGCTACTTCCTGACGTTGTTTGCCGTATGGGCGGCGATTAACGCCTTTAACATGGTAGACGGCATTGACGGTCTGCTTGGTGGGCTCTCCAGCGTCTCCTTCGCGGCTATCGGCATCATCCTCTGGTTTGATGGCCAGTACAGCCTGTCGATGTGGTGCTTCGCGATGATCGCCGCCATTCTGCCTTATATCTGCCTTAACCTCGGTGTCCTGGGACGTCGCTACAAGGTCTTTATGGGGGATGCCGGCAGTACGCTGATTGGCTTTACCATCATCTGGATCCTGCTGGAAACTACTCAGGGTAACACCCATCCAATCAGTCCGGTGACGGCACTGTGGATCATCGCCATTCCATTGATGGATATGGTGGCAATAATGTACCGCCGTCTGCGTAAAGGCATGAGTCCCTTCTCCCCAGACCGCCAGCATATTCATCATCTTATTATGCGTGCCGGCTTCACCTCACGACAGGCATTTGTCTTGATTACGCTGGCCGCTGCGCTGTTAGCCGGGATTGGCGTTGCCGCAGAATATGCACATTTCATTCCTGAATGGGTAATGTTGGTATTATTCTTGCTTGCATTTTTCCTGTACGGCTACTGTATTAAACGCGCATGGAAAGTAGCGCGCTTTATTAAACGCGTAAAACGCCGTATGCGTAGAAATAATGGCAATAACCCAACTTTAACTAAGTAAATCGGGACTGTAATGACTCAACCGTTGGCGGGAGCAAAATCAGTGGTAACTGAGAATGAGCTGGATGTTCGTGGCTTGTTCCGCGTGTTATGGGCGGGCAAGTTTTGGATTGCAGGTATTGCGCTGGGCTTTGCACTTATCGCTCTGGCCTATACCTTTTTCGCCAGACAAGAGTGGAGTGCGACGGCGATTACCGACCGTCCTACGGTGAATATGCTTGGAGGTTTCTACTCTCAGCAACAGTTTCTGCAGAATCTGGATGTAAAAGCGAATCCTGCGACCGCCGACCAGACTTCGGTAATGGACGAGTCCTACAAAGAGTTTGTTATGCAGCTCGCCTCCTGGGATACGCGCCGTGATTTCTGGAACCAGACCGACTATTTCAAACAGAGAATGGTCGGCAACAGCAAAGCCGATGCAGCCCTGCTGGATGAGCTGATCAACAACATTCAGTTTATGGCGGGCGATCCGCTGCGCAACATCAACGACAGCGTCAAGCTGATTGCTGAAACCGCGCCGGACGCGAATAACCTGCTGCGTCAGTATGTCGCTTTCGCCAGCCAGCGCGCAGCAAGCCACCTTAATGATGAGCTGAAAGGCGCCTGGGCGGCGCGTACCGTGCAGATGAAAGCGCAGGTCAAACGTCAGGAAGAGGTCGCCAAAGCCATCTTTAACCGCCGGGTACATAACCTCGATCAGGCGCTGAAGATTGCTGAAAAGAGCAATATCTCGCGCAGTGAAACCGATGTGCCTGCCGATGAACTGCCCGATTCTGAAATGTTCCTGCTGGGGCGTCCTATGCTCCAGGCGCGCCTGGAAAATCTGCAGGCCGTTGGGCCAGATTTTGACCTCGATTACGACCAGAACCGCGCCATGCTCAACACCCTCAACGTCGGTCCGACACTGGACCCGCGTTTTCAGACCTATCGTTATTTGCGAACACCTGAAGAACCTGTAAAACGCGATAGTCCACGTCGCGCATTCCTGATGATTATGTGGGGGATTGTGGGTGCTTTAATTGGCGCAGGCGTGGCATTAACCCGTCGTCGCAAAATTTAAGAACGCCGTCTACGATGAAGGCTGCTGGCCTTCATCGCTTAATCGAAGAGAATCGATGTGAAAGTACTCACTGTCTTTGGTACAAGGCCGGAAGCCATCAAGATGGCGCCTCTGGTCCATGCGCTGGCAAGCGACCCTTATTTTGAGGCGAAAGTTTGCGTTACCGCGCAGCATCGGGAGATGCTGGATCAGGTCCTAAAACTCTTTTCCATTGTTCCCGACTACGACCTCAATATTATGAAGCCGGGGCAAGGGCTAACCGAAATTACCTGCCGTATTCTGGAAGGTTTAAAACCTATTCTGGAGTCGTTCAGGCCGGATGTCGTGCTGGTGCACGGCGATACCACCACCACCATCGCCACCAGTCTGGCGGCATTCTATCAACGTATTCCGGTTGGACATGTCGAAGCCGGTTTACGCACGGGCGATCTCTCCTCCCCGTGGCCAGAAGAGGCGAACCGGACCCTGACCGGGCATCTGGCAATGTATCACTTTGCGCCAACCGAGAACTCCCGTCAGAACCTGCTGCGCGAAAACGTTAACGACCAGCACATCTTTGTCACCGGCAACACGGTGATCGACGCGCTGATTTGGGTGCGCGACCGGGTGCTGGCGAACGACAGCCTGCGTGGGCAACTGGCCGAACAGTATCCGTTTCTCGCTAACGGTAAAAAGATGATTCTGGTCACCGGACACCGGCGGGAAAGTTTTGGCCAGGGCTTCGAGCAAATTTGCCATGCGCTGGCTGAAATCGCCGCGCGTAACGAAGATGTCCAGATCGTCTATCCGGTGCATCTGAACCCTAATGTCAGCGAGCCGGTCAACCGCATCCTGGGGCATGTCAAAAACGTCATACTTATTGAGCCGCAGGACTATCTGCCATTCGTCTGGCTGATGAACCATGCCTGGCTGATCCTGACGGACTCAGGCGGAATTCAGGAAGAAGCGCCTTCACTGGGGAAACCGGTGCTGGTGATGCGTGAAACCACCGAGCGTCCTGAAGCGGTTAAAGCGGGGACGGTAAGGCTGGTGGGGACCGATTCACGAGCCATCGTGGAAGAGGTGACGCGCCTGCTACATAACAACGAAGAGTATCAGGCCATGAGCCGGGCCCATAACCCGTATGGTGATGGCCAGGCCTGTGACCGCATTTTGTACGCACTTAAACACAATCGGGTATCGCTATGAGTTTTACTACCATTTCTGTCATTGGTCTTGGCTACATTGGGCTGCCCACGGCGGCGGCATTTGCCTCCCGTCAAAAACAGGTAGTGGGTGTTGATATCAACCAGCATGCGGTTGAGACGATCAACAAGGGTGAAATTCATATCGTTGAGCCAGATCTCGACAAGGTGGTAAAAACCGCCGTTGAAGGGGGATACCTCAGGGCCAGTACCACACCAGTGGTTGCCGATGCCTACCTGATTGCTGTGCCGACGCCATTCAAAGGCGAGCATGAGCCGGATATGGCCTATGTCGAAGCGGCAGCGAAATCCATCGCCCCGGTACTAAAAAAAGGCGCGCTGGTGATCCTCGAATCCACCTCACCGGTGGGTGCCACCGAGCAAATGGCCCAGTGGCTGGCTGAGGCGCGCCCGGATCTGACTTTCCCGCAGCAGGCGGGCGAGCAGGCCGATATCAACGTCGCCTACTGCCCGGAGCGCGTGCTGCCGGGGCAGGTGATGGTCGAACTGATTAAAAACGATCGGGTTATTGGCGGCATGACTCCGGTCTGTTCCGCCCGCGCCAGCGAGCTGTATAACATCTTCCTCGAAGGCGAGTGCGTGGTGACCAACTCCCGTACCGCTGAGATGTGCAAACTCACCGAAAACAGCTTCCGCGACGTGAACATTGCGTTTGCTAATGAGCTGTCGCTGATTTGCGCCGATCAGGGGATTAACGTCTGGGAACTGATTCGTCTGGCGAACCGCCATCCGCGCGTGAATATCCTGCAACCCGGGCCGGGCGTAGGCGGGCACTGCATCGCGGTCGACCCGTGGTTTATCGTGTCGCAGAACCCCCAGCAGGCGCGTCTTATCCGTACCGCCCGCGAAGTTAACGACAGCAAGCCGCACTGGGTACTGAACCAGGTGAAAGCCACCCTGGCAGATTACCTGACCCAAAGCGGCAAGCGCGCGAACGAGGTGACCATCGCCTGTTTTGGTCTCGCCTTTAAGCCGAACATTGACGATCTGCGTGAAAGCCCGGCGATGGAAATTGCTGAGATGATTGCCGACTGGCACAGCGGTGAAACGCAGGTGGTGGAACCCAATATTCATGAACTGCCGAAAAAACTGGCTGGACACTGCGCCCTGACCAGCGTTGAAGAGGCGCTGGCAACCGCCGATGTGCTGGTGCTGCTGGTGGACCATAACGAGTTTAAAGCGATCCAGGGCGAGGCCGTCCGTCAGGAATTTATCGTTGATACCAAAGGGGTCTGGCGTTGAGTCAGCTCCACGGTGCGTTACAGCCGCTGGAGTGGGAAAGCGAGTTTTTTGCCCTTCCCACGGCGCTTGTGCGCCTCTCTGATGATGCTCCGCTGCTGACGGCTTCCGGGCTGGACGCCTGGCAGCGGGTGCAGGCTAAAATTCCGGCCACCCGCGCCGACTGGCTGGACGCCTTACAGGCGCAGGGCTTCAGGCTGGTGGAAGGCGAAGTCGATCTCGCCATTACCGTGACGCACCACGCTTGCCCTGGCGCGGAACCTGCGATGGAGCAGGATATCCCGGCGCTGCGCCAGCTGGCTGCTCAGGCCTTTGCGCAGAGCCGCTTTCGCGCCCCCTGGTACGCACCTGACGACAGCGGTCGCTTCTATGCCCAGTGGATCGAGAATGCGGTAAAAGGCACCTTCGACCATCTTTGCCTGGTGTTCCGCGCGCCGGATGGCGCCATCCAGGGCTTTGTCTCCCTGCGCAAGCTCAGCGACAACGAGGCGCGTATCGGTCTGCTGGCCGGGCGCGGTATGGGCGAGAAGTTAATGCAGGCGGCGCTGCACTGGGCGCAGCAACAGCAGATTTCTACTTTGCGGGTGGCGACCCAGATGGGCAACACCGCCGCGCTTAAACGTTATATCGCAAGCGGCGGCAACATCGAAACGACCGCTTACTGGCTATACAGGTGACAAGATGATCCCATTTAATGCGCCTCCTGTGGTGGGCACCGAACTCGATTACATGCAGTCTGCGATGGGCAGCGGCAAACTTTGCGGCGATGGCGGCTATACGCGCCGTTGCCAGCAGTGGATGGAGCAGCGCTTTCAGAGCGCGAAAGTCCTCCTGACCCCCTCCTGCACCGCCTCGCTGGAGATGGCGGCCCTGTTGCTGGACATCGGTCCTGGCGATGAAGTGATCATGCCGAGCTACACCTTTGTCTCCACCGCCAACGCTTTCGTGCTGCGCGGGGCGAAAATCGTCTTTGTCGATATCCGTCCGGATACCATGAACATTGACGAGACGCTGATTGAAGCGGCGATCACCGACAAGACCCGCGCCATCGTGCCGGTACACTATGCCGGGGTGGCGTGCGAGATGGACACCATCATGGCGATTGCCAAAAAGCATAACCTGTACGTGGTGGAAGATGCCGCACAGGGAGTTATGTCCACCTACAAGGGCCGCGCGTTGGGCACCATCGGGCACATCGGCTGCTTCAGCTTCCACGAAACCAAAAACTACACCGCAGGCGGAGAAGGCGGCGCGACGTTGATTAACGATCGCGCCCTGGTGGAGCGTGCGGAGATCATCCGCGAGAAAGGGACCAACCGCAGCCAGTTCTTCCGTGGGCAGGTGGATAAGTACACCTGGCGCGATATCGGCTCCAGCTATCTGATGGCGGATCTGCAGGCGGCGTACCTGTGGGCACAGCTGGAGGCGGCAGACCGTATCAACCAGCAGCGTCTGGCGCTGTGGCAGACCTATCACGATGCGCTGGCTCCCCTGGCGCGCAAGGGCCGTATCGAGCTGCCGACCATTCCGGCTGATTGCGTCCATAACGCCCATATGTTCTATATCAAGCTGCGGGATAACGACGATCGCAGCGCGCTTATCGCGTATCTGAAAGAGGCCGAAATTCTGGCGGTGTTCCACTATATTCCGCTGCACTCCAGCCCGGCGGGGGAAGCCTTTGGTCAGTTCGTGGGTGAAGATCGCTTTACCACCAAAGAAAGTGAGCGGTTACTCCGCTTACCGCTGTTCTACAACCTCGCGGCGGTCAACCAGCGCACGGTGATCAATACCCTTCTGAGTTATTTCGGCTGATATGTCTCTGGCGAAAGCATCGGTGTGGACCGCCGCGTCCACACTCGTCAAGATCGGCGCGGGATTGCTGGTGGTAAAACTGCTGGCCGTCTCCTTTGGCCCGGCGGGTGTCGGGCAGGCGGGGAACTTTCGCCAGCTGGTCACCGTCCTCGGTGTACTGGCCGGGGCGGGGATCTTTAACGGCGTGACCAAGTACGTGGCGCAATATCATGACGATAAGGCGCAATTACGCACGGTGGTGGGTACCTCATCAGCGATGGTGCTGGGCTTTTCCACCCTGCTGGCGGTCATCTTTTTACTGGCGGCAGCACCCATCAGCCAGGGGCTGTTCGGTCACACGGGCTATCAGGGTCTGGTAAGGCTGGTGGCGCTGGTGCAGATGGGCATCGCCTGGGCGAACCTGCTGCTGGCGCTGATGAAAGGCTTTCGCGATGCTGCCGGCAATGCGCTGGCGCTCATCGTCGGTAGCGTCATCGGGGTGGTTGCCTATTACGTCTGCTACCGGCTGGGCGGCTATGAAGGCGCACTGCTGGGGCTGGCGCTGGTGCCCGCGCTGGTGGTCGTTCCGGCGGCGTTTATGCTGATGCGCAGGGGCACAATTCCGCTGCACTATCTGAAGCCCGGATGGGATCGGCTTCTGGCGGGGCAGCTGGGCAAATTTACCCTGATGGCGCTTATCACCTCCGTCACCTTGCCGGTGGCCTACGTGATGATGCGAAACCTGCTGGCGGCGCACTACAGCTGGGATGAGGTGGGGATCTGGCAGGGGGTCAGCAGCATCTCCGATGCCTATCTGCAGTTTATTACCGCCTCCTTTAGCGTCTACCTGCTGCCCACGCTCTCACGGCTCACCGCCCGGCAGGAGATCACCCGCGAGATCCTCCGTTCGCTGCGCTTCGTCTTACCGGCGGTGGCGGTTGCCAGCTTTACCGTCTGGTTGCTGCGCGATGTCGCCATCTGGCTGCTGTTTTCCGCCAAATTTACCGCGATGCGCGACCTGTTCGCCTGGCAGTTGGTGGGGGACGTACTGAAAGTAGGCGCTTACGTCTTTGGCTATCTGGTGATTGCTAAAGCGTCGCTGCGGCTCTACATTCTGGCGGAAATCAGCCAGTTTGCGTTGCTGACGGCATTCTCTCACTGGTTGATCCCCGCGCATGGCGCGCTGGGAGCGGCTCAGGCCTATATGGCCACCTATATTGTCTATTTTGCTGCCTGTTGCGGCGTCTTTCTACTTTGGCATAAACGCGCATGACTGCACTGATTCACGTCCTGGGATCGGATATCCCACACCATAACCAGACCGTACTGCGGTTCTTTAATGATGAACTGGCTCCCGGCAGCGCGCTGGCGCGCGAATTTATGGTGGTGGGTAAGGACACCGGCCTTAGCGCCGCCTTCCCGGCACTGCAGCTGACCTTCTGGCCGGACAAAGCTACGCTTGCGAAAGCGGTGATCGCCAAAGCCAAAGCCAACCGCCAGCAGCGGTTCTTTTTTCACGGGCAGTTTAATACCGGCCTGTGGCTGGCCTTGTTGAGTGGTGGGATCAGGCCCGCGCAGTTTAACTGGCATATCTGGGGCGCCGACCTGTATGAAGTCTCCCGGGGCTGGAAGTTCCGTCTCTTCTACCCGCTGCGGCGTATGGCGCAGGGGCGGGTGGGCTGCATCTTTGCCACCCGCGGCGATTTAAACTATTTCGCAAAACAGCACCCGAACGTGCGCGGTGAGCTGCTCTATTTCCCGACCCGCATGGACCCGTCGCTGAACGGGTTAGCCCGGGAGGTGAAACGGGAGGGTAAACTGACGATTCTGGTGGGTAATTCCGGGGATCGCAGTAACGAACATATTGCGGCCCTGAAGGCGGTTCATCAGCAGTTTGGCGATACGGTCAACGTGATCGTGCCGATGGGCTATCCTGCTAATAACGCGGCATACATCGATGAAGTCCGTCAGAGTGGACAGGCATTATTCAGCCCGGACAATTTGCAGATCCTCAGCGATAAGCTGGCCTTTGATGACTACCTGGCATTGCTGCGTCAGTGCGATCTGGGCTATTTCATTTTCGCGCGCCAGCAGGGGATCGGCACGCTCTGTCTGCTGATCCAGGCGGGCATTCCCTGTGTGCTTAATCGCGACAACCCGTTCTGGCAGGACATGACCGAACAGCACATTCCGGTGCTGTTTACCACCGATGACCTGAACGAAGAGGTGGTGCGTGAAGCCCAGCGACAGCTTGCGCAGGTGGATAAAAACGCCATCGACTTCTTCAGCCCGAACTACCTTACGCCATGGCACCAGGCGCTGCGGATCGCCTCAGGAGAGAATGCATGAGCCAGTTGCAATTTAGCGGCCTGCTGGTCATCTGGCTTCTGAGCGCCTTGTTTATCGCCACGCTGACGTGGTTTGAATTCCGCCGGGTGCGCTTTAACTTCAACGTCTTCTTCTCGCTGCTGTTTCTGCTGACCTTTTACTTCGGCTTCCCGCTGACCAGCGTGCTGGTGTTCCGCTTCGATGTGGCCGTCGTACCGCCGGAGATCCTGATGCAGGCGCTGCTGTCGGCGACCTGCTTCTATGGGGTCTATTACGTCGCCTATAAGACGCGGCTGAAACCGGCCAGCAGCGACGCATCGCGACGGCCTTTGTTCACCATGAACCGGGTTGAGACGCATCTGACCTGGATGATGCTGATGGGCATTGCCCTTGTCACTGTCGGTATCTTCTTCATGCACAACGGCTTTTTGCTGTTCAAGCTTCACTCCTACAGCCAGATCTTCTCCAGCGAAGTCTCCGGGGTGGCGCTTAAGCGCTTCTTCTATTTCTTCATTCCGGCGATGCTGGTGATCTATTTCCTGCGTCAGGATGCCCGGGCGTGGCTCTTCTTCCTGGTCAGTACCGTGGCGTTTGGCCTGCTGACCTATATGATTGTCGGCGGCACGCGCGCAAACATCATTATCGCCTTCGCGATCTTCCTGTTTATTGGCATTATTCGCGGCTGGATCTCGCTGTGGATGCTGGCTGCGGCGGGCGTGCTGGGGATTGTAGGGATGTTCTGGCTGGCGCTGAAGCGCTACGGCATGGATGTCAGCGGCGACGAAGCGTTTTACACCTTCCTGTACCTCACCCGCGACACCTTCTCGCCGTGGGAAAACTTAGCCCTGCTGCTGCAGAACTACGACAAAATCGATTTTCAGGGGCTGGCGCCCATTGTTCGCGATTTTTATGTCTTTATCCCCACCTGGCTGTGGCCGGACAGACCGGGCGTGGTGCTGAATACGGCAAACTACTTTACCTGGGAAGTGCTGAACAACCACTCCGGGCTGGCAATCTCACCGACGCTGATCGGTTCGTTGGTGGTGATGGGCGGCGGCTGGTTTATCCTGCCTGGGGCGATTGCCGTTGGGCTGATTATAAAATGGTTCGACTGGCTCTATACGCTGGGCAATCAGGAGACCAACCGCTATAAGGCAGCGATTTTGCATAGTTTCTGTTTCGGTGCCATTTTCAATATGATCGTACTGGCGCGAGAAGGGCTGGATTCGTTCGTCTCCCGCGTGGTCTTTTTCATGGTGGTTTTTGGCGCCTGTCTGCTGATGGCGAAGCTGCTGTACTGGCTGTTCGACAGCGCCGGGTTAGTGCATAAGCGCGAACCGGTAAACGGCAGGGCGCTTTCGCGAGTCTGAGTAAGGATAATAATGACTGATAATACCTCAGCACCGCAGTATGACTTGCGGGGCCTGAAGCTGATTGGCTGGCGTGATATGCAGCATGCGCTGGACTATCTCTGTGCCGGGGACGGGATCAAAACCGGCACGCTGGTGGCCATCAATGCAGAAAAAATGCTTACCCTTGAGGATAACGCCCAGGTGCGCGACCTCATCGAGGCGGCCGAATTTAAATATGCGGACGGGATAAGCGTGGTGCGCTCCGTGCGTAAGAAGTACCCGGGGGCGAACATCTCTCGCGTCGCGGGGGCCGATCTCTGGGAAGCGCTGATGGCGCGGGCGGGGGCAGACGGTACGCCAGTCTTCCTCGTCGGCGGCAAACCTGGGGTTCTGGCGCAAACCGAGCAGAAATTGCGTGACCAGTGGCAGGTGAATATCGTCGGCAGCCAGGACGGCTATTTCAGCCCTGACGAGCAGCAGGCGCTATTTGCCCGTATTCGAGACAGCGGGGCGAAGATCATCTCCGTCGCGATGGGTTCACCGCGCCAGGAGATCCTGATGCGCGACTGCCGTCAGGTCTATCCGGATGCGCTCTATATGGGCGTGGGCGGCACTTACGATGTCTTTACCGGCCACGTAAAGCGCGCGCCAAAAGTGTGGCAGAACCTGGGGCTGGAGTGGCTCTATCGCCTGTTATCCCAGCCGAGCCGGATCACCCGCCAGCTCCGTCTGCTGCGTTATCTCGGCTGGCACTACTCCGGACGCCTGTAATATCTGAATCGCAGCGCGATATACTGCTCGCGCTGCAATCCGCCCGTAAATCTGCTGCTTTTCTCAACAATACATTCATTTTTTTAACGCATCGTTTGCCATTTCACAAAATTTAAGAAACCATTCCCCCCCGTCACTACCGTACCAGGCTGTTTTTGCATCACCCGTAAACATAAACGGTCCATTACGCACAGCCTGTGATAGCGCATCTGTACCTATAACAATAACCGGCGCAGGCCGGGAGAGTCGCAAGCACAACCGAGGATTTATGTCAGAGAAAAAACCGGAGCTTCAGCGTGGGCTGGAAGCTCGTCATATCGAACTTATCGCCCTTGGCGGGACGATTGGCGTGGGCCTGTTTATGGGCTCCGCCAGCACCCTGAAATGGGCCGGGCCGTCGGTCCTGCTGGCGTATATCATCGCCGGGCTGTTCGTCTTCTTTATCATGCGTTCCATGGGGGAGATGCTGTTCCTCGAGCCGGTCGCCGGTTCGTTCGCCGTTTATGCGCATCGCTACATAAGCCCGTTTTTTGGCTATCTCACGGCGTGGTCGTACTGGTTTATGTGGATGGCGGTGGGCATATCGGAGATCACCGCCATTGGGGTCTACGTGCAGTTCTGGTTCCCGGAGATGGCACAGTGGATACCTGCGCTTATCGCCGTGGGGCTGGTGGCGCTGGCGAACCTCGCCGCCGTGCGTCTGTACGGTGAGATCGAATTCTGGTTTGCGATGATTAAAGTAACCACCATTATCGTGATGATTGTCATCGGCGTGGGGGTGATCTTCTTCGGCCTGGGTAACGGGGGTCAGGCGATTGGCTTTGGCAACCTGACGGAACACGGCGGCTTCTTTGCTGGCGGCTGGAAGGGCTTCCTGACGGCGCTCTGCATTGTGGTGGCGTCCTATCAGGGGGTTGAGCTTATCGGGATCACTGCCGGGGAGGCGAAAAACCCGCAGGTGACCCTGCGCAGCGCGGTCGGCAAGGTGCTGTGGCGTATCCTCATCTTCTATGTCGGCGCGATTTTTGTTATCGTCACTATCTTCCCGTGGAATGAGATTGGCAGTAACGGCAGCCCGTTCGTGCTCACCTTTGCCAAAATCGGCATTACCGCAGCGGCGGCGATTATCAACTTTGTGGTGCTGACGGCGGCGCTCTCCGGCTGTAACAGCGGCATGTACAGTTGCGGGCGTATGCTCTACGCGCTGGCGAAAAACCGTCAGCTGCCGGCGGCGGTGGGAAAAGTCTCCGGCGCCGGAGTGCCGGTGGTGGGCGTTGCCATCTCGATTATTATTCTGCTGGTGGGGTCATGCCTGAACTACATCATCCCGAACCCGCAGCGTGTCTTCGTTTATGTCTACAGCGCCAGCGTTCTGCCAGGTATGGTGCCGTGGTTTGTGATCCTGATTAGCCAGCTGCGTTTTCGTCAGGCGCATAAAAACGCGATTGCCAGCCATCCGTTCCGCTCCATTCTCTTCCCATGGGCTAACTATTTAACGATGGCGTTCCTGATCTGCGTGCTTATCGGCATGTACTTCAACGAAGACACCCGCATGTCGCTGTATGTCGGGGCGATATTCCTGGCGGCCGTTAGCGCGGGATACAGGCTTTTTGGCCTGGGGCGACACGTGGAAAGGGTCAAAACGCAGTAATATGCGGCAAAGTGCGCAAAGTCTAAGCAAACGCGCATTTATTTTAAAAAAGCACTAGACAGCAGACCGAGACCTCCGTAATATCCAGCCCCGCAACGGCGCTAAGCGCCCGTAGCTCAGCTGGATAGAGCGCTGCCCTCCGGAGGCAGAGGTCTCAGGTTCGAATCCTGTCGGGCGCACCATTCACCCGGTGCTGGAGCTGCGGTGGTCTGTTAAGTAGGCAGAACCGCGTGAAAGAGTAAAGAATCAAGTAGTGGTGGCTATAGCTCAGTTGGTAGAGCCCTGGATTGTGATTCCAGTTGTCGTGGGTTCGAATCCCATTAGCCACCCCATTATTTAAAGAGTTGTGAATTGCGAAGGTGGCGGAATTGGTAGACGCGCTAGCTTCAGGTGTTAGTGTCCTTAGGATGTGGGGGTTCGAGTCCCCCCCCTCGCACCACGACTTTTAATGAATTGAACTAAAAATTCAAAAAAGCAGTATATCGGCGAGTAGCGCAGCTTGGTAGCGCAACTGGTTTGGGACCAGTGGGTCGGAGGTTCGAATCCTCTCTCGCCGACCAATTTTGAACCCCGCTTCGGCGGGGTTTTTTGTTTTCTGCTTTTCCTGCCCCTGTTGTTTATTGCCGACAGCGATATCCTGGCCTGTCGTGAATAAGTGACATATAACCTATTGAAATGAATCAATATATCGCTTTATCCGTCAGCCTGTCTCTTCCTGGAGACTCTTTGGCCTGATTATTGGCCCATTCTGCCGCCCGTTTCCTGATTGACAGGGATAATTTCCTTTTATCTTAAAAAGTTGAGATACATACAACTTCGTAATGCAACATTGGCACATTGCATGCAATAATATGCGTGTAGATGCTCATTCCACCTCTTATGTTCGCCTTAGTGCCTCATAAACTCCGGAATGACGCAGAGCCATTTACGGTGCTTATCGTCCACTGACAGATGTCGCTTCGGCCTCATCAAACACCCTGGACACAACGTTGAGTGAAGCACCACAAGTTGTCAAACAGACCTGTTTAACGCCTGCTTTTTAGCAGGCGTTTTTTTATGCCTTATCTGCAGTAGCGCGTCAGGATCCCCACCACCATCAGCAGGGCACAGCCCGAAACGCCATACAGCGCCTGTAGCGGCCCCAGCACGTCAGCAACCAGTGCCGTGAGGCCGGTAAAGAGCGATGCGCTGGCGGTTTGCCATCGCCAGGCCCTGCCGCTGGCCGAGGAGATCAGGTCAGCCTGAAAGCTGCTTAACAGGCTAAAAGTGCCCACCGCAAAAACGACGTTCGAAGCGAGATGGGCGACAAAAACGACCCCCAGCGCTTGCATCCCCGATAGCAGCGGGATCGTCCCGTAGGCAAGTAAAAAGAGGCCGAGGCAGGTCAGCAGGAGGCGGTTTTGCCCGGCGTAGCGGGGCAGGCTCTCTCTTTTCAGCAGCAGCGGGCCGCACAGCTGTCCCATGCTGCGGGCAAAAAGCAGAGGCAGGGCCAGCCCGGCAGCATCATTCGGCTCGATCTGCTGCGCCAGTGCAGGCAGCAGCGCCATAGCGGGTGAACCCACGGCGGCGAGGGCAGGAAGCAGCAACAGGCTGCGTTTTTGCTGCGCTCCCAGTGCCTGCCAGCGCATCGCCACCGGTCTTTCGGTTTCTGCTGCCTGCTCAGGCGCCAGAGAAGGCAACGCGCTGCCAGTGAGGCGCAGCATCAGCAACGAGCCCGCAAAGGTGAGCGCGTCGATCCCCAGCAGTGCCAGCGCGGGCAGATGATGAAACAGCACCATACCCAGCCCGGTGCCCAGTAGCACCTGCGAAGCAAAAATCATCGTCTCCAGGCAGGTCGCCGCAGGCAGCTCGGCTTCGGACAATCCTCGCCGAAACAGCAGGGCCAGCGCGGGCCAGCTCATGCCCGTCAGAAAGGCCTCGGTGGACTGCACCGCCAGCAGCGCTACCATGCTGTGAAACTGAATGCCCAGCAGGGGAAACAGCAGGGCGAGCAGACCCAGCCACTCTGTCAGGAGCAGCAGGCCGATGGGTGAAAAACGCATACAGAACTTCTCCCCGACGAGGCTGCCCAGAAATCCCGGTAGCAGGGCAAACAGATATGCCAGGGTCAGTAAAGAGGCGGGAGCCTGCCACTCCAGCAGCAGACCAAAGACCATCACCTGGGTTAAGCCATTTCCCACAGAGGTAAACAGAAAAGCGCAGGCCAGCAGGCGCAGCCAGCGATGACAGCGCAGCGCGTGAAAAAGCGCATACAAAAGCGTGTTCATGAAACGATCCTTTCAAAAACAATTTAATCCACGCCGTAAAAGGCGTGTACAGAAAAAATGTTCAATGAAAGGAGATCGTTACATTGGCGGAGTGGGTCTCTGAAGAAGATGCTAAGAATGTAGCAAATAAAAAAGGAGGCCGTCAGGCCTCCTGTGCAATTATTGCTGCGGGGGATTGTTCTGTAATGTCAGCAGCAGACCGTCGCGGCGCATTTCGGCAGCCTCTTCCGGCAGATGCAGTTTATCCAGCGTATCCGCCAGCCAGGCATAATCGAACGCATCCGGGCGCTGTTTTAACGCGGCGCGGAAGGCGAGGCTGGCCTCTTTCCATTCGCCATGTCTGGCCAGTGACTGACCCAGAGTGCTCCACAGCAGAGGGCGATCGCCCACGGTTTTGATCTGCTGGCGCAGCATTTTCTCGATCTGCTCCGGATTATTGGTTTTCAGGCGTGGGATCACCATCACCAGACGATCGTCGTACTGGCGTTTCAGGCCATCAAGGATGATGCTCTGGGCGGTATCGTGATCGTCACACTCAATCAGGTGTTCCGCCATCGCCACCTGCAGGGTCACCTGCTGGCGCGTTTTGCGGCTCTGATTTTTCCACCAGGCCTTCAGGCCATCGCTACCCTGATCGGCTCGCGCCTGGTCCATCAGCCCGATCCATGCCTGACGTTGCAGGCTGTCGCGCTGCTCTTCATCGCCGACGTCGGCTTTCGCCATCGACGGGATGATGTCCAGCAGCGAGCCCCACGCGCCGGTGCGGATATAGGCCTGCTCAGCCAGACGCAGCACCTCCGGATGACGCGGCGCGATCTCCAGCAGGCGATCGACGCCGTGACGGGCGGCATGGTTTTCGTTACGCGCCAGCTGCAGGCGCACACGGGTGATCTCAACCGGGATCGGATCGTTTTCAGCCAGCTCGGCGGCACGCTCCAGATGCTGATTGGCGCGTGCTTCGTCGCCGCGCTGCTGTGCGGCTTCCGCCGCCAGCAGATAGTTGACCACCGGCTGTTCAGCATGATCGGCATTCTTCGACATCAGCTTCTCAACCTGCTGATAGTCCCCTTCAGCCAGTTTCAGCAGGGCCTGTTCGGTCTGCTTACGGGCACGGCGGCGCTTGCGGCCGACAAACCAGCTGCGGGTATGGGCCCCGGTACGGAAGATGCGGCGCAGGATCCACTCGATCGCCAGAAACGCCACCATCACCAGGATCAAAATGATCACCAGCCCGGTGACGCTGGTTTCGATATTGTAGTTATCGGTCTGGATCAGCACGTAGCCCTGATGACCCGCCAGCATAGGACCCAGCACGATCCCGGCGAGCAGCAGTGCGAAGAGTAATAAAACTTTTAACATAATTACTCTCCTTGCGGTGCGCTGTCAGGGGCGGGAGCTGGAGCTGGGGCAGGAGACTGCTCCGCCGCTTCGCCCGGCTGTGCCAGCAGGTTACGCACGCGCGTCTGCATCAGCTTCTCCAGAATCGGCTGGCTCTCCAGCTTATCCGGAACGTTCATGGTGATGTTCTGTTGGCTCAGCTTGTCCACCTCTTCGAGGAAAGCGGTAGTGGTGGCATCGTCGGTATCGTAGTAAGCGCGTACCCAGGTGGAGACATTATCCAGCGCCTGCTTGTAGGTCTCTTCCTGATGGCGAGGCACAGCCTGCGCGGCCACCAGCAGACGTGAACGCAGGTTCTCGCGCAGGTAGACGTCCTGATTCGGCGCGAGCAGCGGCACGGCGGTCTCATCGCGGCGGCGAACGGTGATAAAGCTGTCCATAAAGTTCTGCCAGCTTTTTTGCAGGTTGATGCGCCACTCGCTCAATGAGCTGGAGAGTTCGCTGCTGTCGGAATCCATCGGGGAGTCGTCGTCGTTATTATCTGCCAGACGCAGGTTATCGATCTGGTTCGACAGCTGATTCACTTTCAGGATGATGCCGTCATAATCCACCTGCGATACGGTCGACAGGCTGGCGATATCCGCAGTGATTGCCCGGCGGGCAGTGATCAGGCTTGGGTCGTTCATGTCGCCCAGGCTGGCATCGGCGCTTTTCAGCAGCGCGGCAGCGGTGGTGACATCCTGATCGCTCCACAGCTTGCGCCCGGCCAGTTTGACCAGGAAATCAGCCTGCGCCAGCAGCCAGGTTTTGGCATCGGTACCGGAAATAGCCGCCACTTTTTGCTGCATTTCATCCAGCTGTTTGGTCAGCTCGTCCTGCTTACGGGTGGCGGCGGCCAGCTGATCGGCCTGCTGTTTGAGCACCCCATCCAGCTCGGCTTTTTGCGACTGCTGCGCCTGTTGCAGGGCGGTGATTTGCGTCACCAGTTCGTCGTTCGTGGCAACCTGATTGGTCGCTTGTTTTTTCACCAGTCCATACAGACCGACGCCAGCGGCCAGCGCAATGGCGATGGCAATCGCGCTTAACGCCAGACTGGTTTTATTGCTGCCATGCTTTTTCTCTGTCGTTTCTGGCTGTGGCGTGGTGTCCACAGTCTCCCTGGTCTCTTCAACCACGGCGGAGGATTTTTCTTGTTCCGTCATTATGGCTTCCCATTATGAGAGGTTATTGTAATGCGCGCAGCAGCGCATCGTTGTCGGCGTTATCAGCGATCCGAATATCTTGCCAGCCCAGTTCCCGGGCGAGGTTCGCCAGACGCTCACTGACGACCAGAAGCCGACAGCGGAGTAACCAGTTTTCACGATACCATTGTGGGATCAGCGACCAGAGGTGTTGCAACATTTCGCCGCTGGTCACCACAAGGGTAGTGACGCCGCGCAACTGCCAGCGCATCGCCTCTTCTGCACCGTCATAGTATTTATTACAACGTTGATAACATTCGCAAAATGTCACTTCTGCTCCGCGCTCGCGCAGCGTGTCGCCCAGCAGTTCCCGCCCACCGTTGCCGCGCAAAATCAGAATGCGCTTTCCCACAACGGTTTGTAATTCAGGTAATTGTAGCAACACTTCACTGGTTTCCCGATCCAGCGGATAGCGAATCTCTTTGCCACTTTCGGTATGCAGCGCCAGGGCGGTGGTTCTGCCGATAGCGAAATAGCGTGGCGCATCCGGCCAGCGCTGGCCTTCCTGCTGCAGCCGGGCGTGGGCAAATGCCACGGCATGTTGCGACAGGGCAAACAGCATGTCATCGGCCCGCAGCGCGGCAAGATGGCCCGCGAGCAGGGGAAGTTCCCGGCCCGGGGAAAACTCAATCAGCGGAAAGCTCCACGCCACCTGCCCCAGTGCGCGCAGACGGCTCACTAACTGATCTCCTGCGGGAGAAGGGCGGGTGACGAGAATACTCATGCCGGGGGTTCTCCATTATAGACATCCGCGAGAATTTCACGGGCGCCGTTATCCAGTAGCTCTTCCGCCAGCGAAATACCCAGCTGTTCGGCGTCCTGCGGTTTGCCGCGACGTTCGCCGCGTACCATCTGCGAACCGTCCGGCGCGCCAACCAGCGCGCGCAGCCACAGTTCGCCATCTGTTAATTCAGCATAGCTGCCAATCGGCACCTGACATCCCCCTTCCAGGCGGGTATTCATGGCGCGCTCCGCCTGCACGCGGATTGCGGTCTCGTCGTGATTGAGCGGTGCCAGCAGCGCATGGGTACGGGTATCGTCGAGCCGGCACTCAATGCCCACCGCGCCCTGGCCCACGGCCGGCAGCGACTGTTCCGGGGAGAGCGCCGCCTTGATACGCGACTCCAGGCCCAGGCGTTTCAGGCCAGCTACCGCCAGAATAATGGCGTCATATTCACCATTATCCAGCTTGCTCAGGCGGGTGCCGACGTTACCGCGCAGGGAGCGGATGATGAGATCCGGGCGATACTCGGCCAGCTGGCACTGGCGGCGTAAACTTGACGTGCCAACGATGCTCCCTTGTGGCAGAGCATCCAGGGAGTCGTAGTGATTCGAGACAAAGGCATCGCGTGGATCTTCCCGCTCGCAAATGGTGACCAGACCCAGCCCCTCAGGGAAATCAACCGGGACGTCCTTCATGGAGTGAACCGCGATATCGGCGCGACCTTCAAGCAGTGCCAGTTCAAGCTCTTTTACGAACAGACCTTTCCCGCCCACTTTCGCCAGCGGTGTATCAAGGATGACATCGCCGCGCGTCACCATCGGCACCAGCTCTACACGCAAACCTGCATGGCAGGCCTCAAGGCGCTGCTTAACATAATGTGCCTGCCAGAGCGCAAGGGGGCTTTGGCGTGTGGCAATTCTTAAAACATTGTCTAACATGCTTGTTACCGTCTTAATCGTCTGCTGACCATCCTAACATTGTTGTCTCAGGACTGTCAGGTTTACGGACGTAGAAGGGGTTCAGGACAGGGCAGCGATTCAGGTTGCCTGCTGCCGTATTCAGGAATTTACACGTTCAGAACGGTGCTACACTTGTATGTAGCGCATCTTTCTTTACGGTCAAACGGCAAGGTGTTAAATTGATCACGTTTTAGACCATTTTTTCGTCTCCATGACCATAAAGATAAGGGCGAAAAAGGGTGACGGCTACTTTCGAAATACTGTGAACGCGTAATCCTCGGTCTTGCTGAAGGTGAGCGCTTTCTGAACATCAGGCGATACGTCTTGTACCTCTATATTGAGACTCTGAAACAGCGACTGGATGCCATCAATCAACTGCGCGTCGATCGCGCGCTTGCTGCAATGGGACCTGCTTTCCAGCAGGTTTACAGTCTGCTGCCGACATTGTTGCATTATCACCATCCGCTGATGCCAGGTTACCTCGATGGTAACGTTCCCAAAGGCATCTGCCTTTTCACGCCTGATGATACCCAACAGCACTATCTGAAAGAGCTGGAACTCTATCGCGGTATGCCGGCGCAGGAGTCGCCAAAAGGCGAACTGCCTATCACCGGCGTCTACACCATGGGCAGCACCTCTTCGGTGGGGCAAAGCTGCTCGTCGGATCTCGATATCTGGGTCTGCCATCAATCCTGGCTTGATAATGAAGAACGTCAACTGCTGCAGCGTAAATGCAGCCTGCTGGAGAGCTGGGCGGCATCGCTCGGCGTGGAAGTCAGCTTCTTCCTGATTGATGAAAACCGTTTCCGCCATAATGAAAGCGGCAGTCTGGGGGGCGAAGACTGCGGCTCGACCCAGCACATCCTGTTGCTGGATGAATTTTACCGTACCGCCGTGCGCCTGGCCGGGAAGCGTATCCTGTGGAGTATGGTGCCGTGCGACGAAGAGGAGCATTACGACGATTACGTCATGAAGCTCTATGCCCAGGGTGTCCTGACGCCAAACGAGTGGCTGGACCTGGGGGGCTTAAGCTCGCTCTCTGCGGAAGAGTACTTTGGCGCCAGCCTGTGGCAGCTCTATAAAAGTATCGATTCCCCGTACAAAGCGGTGCTGAAAACGCTGCTGCTCGAAGCCTATTCCTGGGAATACCCAACCCCGCGCCTGCTGGCGAAAGACATTAAACAGCGTCTGCATGATGGCGAGATCGTCTCTTTCGGTCTTGATGCCTACTGCATGATGCTTGAGCGCGTCACCGAATACCTGAAAGCCATCGACGATCCGACCCGTCTCGATCTGGTCCGTCGATGTTTCTATCTTAAAGTTTGTGAGAAGCTCAGCCGCGAACGCGCCTGCGTCGGCTGGCGTCGTGAAGTGGTCAGTCAGTTAGTTAAAGAGTGGGGATGGGACGAAGAGCGCCTGTCGATGCTCGATAACCGCGCCAACTGGAAGATCGATCAGGTGCGTGAAGCGCACAACGAACTGCTCGATGCGATGATGCAGAGCTACCGTAACCTGATCCGCTTTGCCCGTCGTAACAACCTCAGCGTTTCCGCCAGCCCGCAGGACATCGGGGTGCTGACCCGTAAGCTGTACGCGGCGTTTGAAGCGCTGCCGGGTAAAGTGACGCTGGTGAACCCACAGATTTCGCCGGACCTGTCTGAACCGAACCTGACCTTTATCTATGTTCCACCGGGTCGTGCGAACCGTACCGGCTGGTATCTGTATAACCGCGCGCCGAGCATGGATTCGATCATCAGCCATCAGCCGCTGGAATATAACCGTTACCTGAACAAGCTGGTGGCGTGGGCCTGGTTCAACGGCCTGTTGACCTCCCGCACGCGTCTGTTTATTAAAGGTAACGAGATTGTCGATTTAGCCAAGCTGCAGGAAATGGTCGCCGATGTGTCGCACCACTTCCCGCTGCGTCTGCCTGCGCCTACGCCGAAAGCGCTATACAGTCCGTGCGAAATTCGCCATCTGGCGATTATCGTCAACCTGGAATATGACCCGACGGCGGCCTTCCGCAATCAGGTGGTCCATTTTGATTTCCGCAAGCTGGACGTCTTCAGCTTTGGCGAGCAGCAAAACTGCCTGGTGGGCAGCGTCGATCTGCTCTACCGCAACTCGTGGAACGAAGTGCGTACCCTGCACTTCAACGGCGAGCAGGCGATGATCGAAGCGCTGAAAACGATTCTCGGTAAAATGCACCAGGATGCCGCGCCGCCGGACAGCGTCGAGGTCTTCTGTTACAGCCAGCATCTGCGCGGCCTGATCCGTACCCGCGTACAGCAGCTGGTCTCTGAATGTATCGATCTGCGCCTCTCCAGTACCCGTCAGGAAACCGGGCGCTTTAAAGCGCTGCGCGTCTCCGGCCAGACCTGGGGCCTCTTCTTTGAACGTCTGAACGTCTCGGTGCAGAAGCTGGAAAACGCCATTGAGTTTTACGGCGCCATTTCGCACAACAAACTGCACGGTCTGTCGGTACAGGTTGAGACCAACCACGTTAAACTGCCGCAGGTGGTGGACGGCTTCGCCAGTGAAGGGATTATTCAGTTCTTCTTCGAGGAGACGGGGGAGGATGCCGGGTTCAATATCTACATCCTCGACGAAACCAACCGCGCCGAAGTGTATCACCACTGTGAAGGCAGCAAAGAGGAGCTGGTGCGCGACGTCAGCCGCTTCTACTCCTCTTCCCATGACCGCTTCACCTACGGCTCAAGTTTTATCAACTTCAACCTGCCGCAGTTCTATCAGATTGTGAAGGTGGATGGCCGTGCGCAGGTGATCCCGTTCCGCACCCAGGCGATTACCCCGGTCGTCCCTGACAGACAGGACGTCAGTACCCCGCTGTTGCAGCAGTATTTCTCCTGACGGCCATTGCCCGGTGGCGCTACGCTTACCGGGCCTACAAAGGCACGAACCCGTAGGCCGGATAAGCGAAGCGCCATCCGGCAAAACAGCCTTAGCGGAAGCTCACCTCTTCACCCGACTGCTGCGTCGCAGCCTGCTCAAGCAGATCCCAGAAGGTCTCACCGCTGCGATCGCAAATCCACTCGTCGCCTTTCAGGTCGAAGTGGTAGCCGCCCTGTTTGGTGGCGAGCCAGACCTGGTGAAGCGGCTCCTGGCGATTAATAATGATTTTGCTGCCGTTTTCGAAGCTGATGGTCAGCACGCCGCCGTTGATTTCACAATCGATGTCGCTGTCGCCATCCCAGTCATCCAGGCGTTCTTCGATGGTTTGCCACAGGTTATCGGCGAGGCGATGGAATTCACTGTCATTCATGGTTCTGTTCCTGTTTTTCGTGATGGCGGCAGTATAACGCTAAATAATTCCGGTTGCAGGTTAGCGGCAAACTCTTGCTTTTGTGCCTTCTCCTGCGATGATAGAAAACAGATTTGAACTTACAGGCAACATGATAATGAAAAACGTTTTTCGAACGCTTGCCGTTCTCCTTACGCTGTTTAGCCTGACCGGATGTGGTCTGAAAGGGCCGCTCTATTTCCCGCCAGCAGATGAAACCGCACCACCGCCGACCAAAAAAGTGGAAAGCCCAGTGCAAACCACGATGCCGGATCGTAACGATCGTGGCGATAACAACGGTCCAAGCCAGGTCAATTACTGACAAGCGCTCCTGTCCGCGCAATGGAGTAAATAATGCAGTTTTCTAAGATGCATGGCCTTGGCAATGACTTTATGGTCGTCGACGCGGTAACGCAGAATGTCTTCTTTTCCCCGGAGCTGATCCGCCGTCTGGCCGATCGGCACCTGGGGGTGGGGTTTGATCAGCTGCTGGTGGTTGAGCCGCCCTACGATCCGGATCTCGATTTTCACTATCGTATCTTTAATGCCGACGGCAGCGAAGTCTCCCAGTGCGGCAACGGCGCGCGCTGTTTTGCCCGTTTTGTCCGTCTGAAGGGGCTCACCAACAAGCGCGATATTCGCGTCAGCACCGCCAACGGACGGATGGTACTGAGCGTGACCGACGACGAGCTGGTGCGGGTGAATATGGGCGAGCCGAACTTCGAACCCTCGCAGGTGCCGTTCCGCGCCAACAAAGCGGAAAAGACCTATATCATGCGCGCGGCGGAACAGACAGTCTTGTGCGGCGTGGTCTCCATGGGGAACCCGCACTGCGTGATTCAGGTTGATGACGTGGCGACGGCGCCCGTCGAAACCCTCGGCCCGGTGCTGGAGAGCCATGAGCGTTTTCCGGAACGCGCCAACATTGGATTTATGCAGGTTCTCACCCGCGAACACATCCGTCTGCGCGTTTTTGAACGTGGCGCAGGCGAGACGCAGGCGTGCGGCAGCGGTGCCTGTGCGGCCGTTGCGGTGGGGATTACGCAGGGTTTACTGGCACCAGAGGTTCGCGTGGATTTACCAGGCGGGCGTCTCGATATCGCCTGGAAAGGCCCGGGCCAGCCGCTCTATATGACCGGCCCGGCGACACAAGTTTATGACGGGTTTATCCATCTATGAAACAACCAGGAGAAGAACTGCAGGAGACGCTGACGGCAATGGACGACCGGGCGGTTGTTGATTACCTGTTGCGCCATCCTGATTTCTTTATTCGCAATGCGCGTGTCGTTGAAGAGATGCGCGTCCCGCACCCGATCCGCGGCACGGTCTCGCTGGTTGAGTGGCATATGGCGCGCGCGCGCAACCATATAAACCATCTTGAAGAGAACATCTCCCTGCTGATGGAGCAGGCGAGCAGTAATGAAGGGCTGTTCTATCGCCTCCTGCACCTGCAATCCCGGCTGGCGTCGGCCAGCAGCCTGGACGAATTTCTTCTCCGTTTGCATCGCTGGGCGCGGGATCTGGGGCTGGCGGGTGCCACGATACGCCTCTTCCCGGACCGCTGGCGCATTGGCGCACCCTCACGTTTTACCCATCTGGCCCTGTCGCGTCAGGCGTTTGAGCCGCTGCGCATTCAGCGTATGGGACAAGCGGACCACTATCTTGGACAGCTGAATGGTCCTGAACTCCTGGTGGTGCTGCCAGAGGCCAAAGCCATCGGGTCGGTAGCCATGTCGCTGATGGGACGCGACGGCGAGCTTGGTGTAATGCTGTTTACCAGCCGCGATCCGCATCATTACCAGCAGGGACAAGGCACACAGCTGCTGCAGGAAATTGCGCAGATGCTGCCCGAGCTGCTGGAGCGCTGGATTGAACGCGTATGACGGACGCTCAGCTGGCACCTGCCGTTACCCGTTTTCTGCGCTATCTGGGCGTTGAGCGCCAGCTCAGCCCGATCACCCTGTTGAACTATCAGCGTCAGCTTGATGCCATCATGCAGTTAGCCGATGAAATCGGCCTGACGAGCTGGCAACAATGTGATGCCGCCACGGTGCGCACGTTTGCCGTGCGCAGCCGCCGTAAAGGGCTAGGCCCGGCCAGCCTTGCGCTTCGGCTCTCGGCACTGCGCAGCTTCTTTGACTGGCTGGTCAGCCAGGGCGAACTCAGCGCCAATCCGGCCAAAGGGATCGCCGCCCCGAAAGCGCCGCGCCATCTGCCCAAAAATATCGACGTGGATGACGTTAACCGCCTGCTGGATATCGATCTCAACGATCCGCTGGCGGTGCGTGACCGCGCCATGCTGGAAGTGATGTACGGCGCCGGCCTGCGTCTTTCCGAGCTGGTTAACCTGGATATCAAACATCTCGATCTGGATACCGGGGAAGTGTGGGTGATGGGCAAAGGCAGCAAAGAGCGGCGCTTGCCCATTGGCCGCAATGCCGTGGTGTGGATTGAGCACTGGCTCGATCTGCGCGGCTTGTTTGGTACCGAAGAGGAGGCGCTCTTCCTCTCGAAGCTCGGCAAGCGCATCTCGGCGCGTAACGTGCAAAAACGGTTTGCCGAGTGGGGGATTAAGCAGGGGCTGAACAGCCATGTCCATCCCCATAAACTGCGCCATTCGTTCGCCACCCACATGCTGGAGTCCAGCGGTGACCTGCGTGGCGTCCAGGAGCTGCTGGGCCACGCCAACTTGTCCACCACCCAAATCTATACCCATCTCGATTTTCAACACCTTGCCTCGGTGTACGACGCGGCGCATCCACGCGCCAAACGGGGGAAATAATGCGTTTTTATCGTCCATTAGGCCAAATCTCTGCCCTGACGTTTGACCTTGATGACACCCTTTACGACAACCGTCAGGTGATCCTGCGAACCGAGCAGGAAGCACTGGCCTTTGTACAAAACTATCATCCGGCGTTAAAAGCGCTGGAAAACAAAGAGTTTCACCGTCTTCGCCAGGCGTTACGGCAGACCGAGCCGGAAATCTATCACGATGTGACGGAATGGCGCCGTCGGGCCGTTGAGCTGGCTATGCTCAACGCGGGTCTGACCGCTGCCGAGGCCGCGCTTGGCGCAGAAGCCTCGATGGCGCACTTCGCGACATGGCGCAGCCGTATCGACGTCCCGCAGGAGACGCACGACACGCTGGCTGCGCTTGCCGAAAAGTGGCCGCTGGTGGCTATCACCAACGGCAATGCCCAGCCGGAACTGTTCGGCCTTGGCGACTACTTCCAGTTTGTGCTGCGCGCAGGCCCGCATGGGCGCTCGAAGCCCTTTAACGATATGTACCATCTGGCGGCGGAGAAGCTCGACCTGCCGCTGGGGAATATTCTTCACGTGGGCGATGACCTGACCACCGATGTTGCTGGGGCGATCCGCTGCGGCATGCAGGCCTGCTGGATCAAGCCTGAAAATGCCGATCTGATGACTACGCTGGACAGCCGTCTGCTGCCGCACCTGGAAATTTCACGGTTGGCATCCCTCACCACGCTGATATAATCACCAGTAATATTGTATAAATTACCAGGGTTTTGCGGTCGAAGGCCCGGTAAGCGAAGCGCCAGCGGGCGTTTTGCAGTGTTCCTGATTACTACGTGACGGTGCCAATGGACGTTTCTTACCTGCTCGACAGCCTCAATGACAAACAGCGTGACGCGGTTGCCGCGACGCGCACCAACATGCTGGTACTGGCTGGGGCGGGCAGTGGTAAGACACGCGTGCTGGTGCACCGTATTGCCTGGCTGCAGAGCGTGGAGAACTGTTCGCCATACTCCATTATGGCGGTGACCTTCACCAACAAAGCGGCGGCGGAGATGCGCCACCGTATCGCCCAGCTGATGGGCACCAGCCAGGGCGGCATGTGGGTGGGTACCTTCCACGGGCTGGCGCACCGCCTGCTGCGTGCGCACCACCTGGACGCTAACCTGCCGCAGGACTTTCAGATCCTCGACAGCGAAGACCAGCTGCGTCTCCTGAAGCGCCTGATCAAGGCGATGAACCTCGACGAGAAGCAGTGGCCGCCGCGTCAGGCGATGTGGTACATCAACAGCCAGAAAGACGAAGGGCTGCGTCCGCACCATATCCAGAGCTTTGGTAACCCGATAGAGCAGACCTGGCAGAAGGTCTACCAGGCCTACCAGGAAGCCTGCGATCGCGCAGGACTGGTAGATTTTGCCGAGCTGCTGTTGCGCGCTCATGAACTGTGGCTCAACAAACCGCATATTCTGCAGCACTATCGCGAACGCTTTACCAACATCCTGGTCGATGAATTCCAGGATACCAACAACATTCAGTATGCCTGGATCCGCCTGCTGGCGGGCGACTCCAGCAAAGTGATGATCGTCGGCGACGACGACCAGTCGATCTACGGCTGGCGCGGCGCGCAGGTCGAGAACATCCAGCGCTTCCTGAAGGATTTCCCGGGCGCAGAGACCATTCGCCTGGAACAGAACTACCGCTCCACCAACAACATTCTGAGCGCCGCCAACGCCCTGATTGAAAATAACAACGGGCGCCTGGGCAAAAAGCTCTGGACCGAGGGCATCGACGGCGAGCCGATCTCCCTCTACTGCGCCTTTAACGAGCTGGATGAAGCCCGCTTTGTGGTCAACCGGATCAAAACCTGGCAGGACAACGGCGGGGCGCTGGAGCAATGCGCCATCCTCTATCGCAGTAACGCCCAGTCGCGTGTGCTGGAAGAGGCGCTGCTACAGGCCAGCATGCCCTACCGCATCTACGGCGGCATGCGCTTCTTCGAACGTCAGGAGATCAAAGACGCGCTCTCCTATCTGCGTCTGATCGCCAATCGCAACGACGACGCAGCCTTCGAGCGCGTGGTCAACACGCCAACCCGCGGCATCGGCGATCGCACCCTCGACGTGGTGCGTCAGACCTCCCGGGATCGCCAGCTGACGCTGTGGCAGGCGTGTCGCGAGCTGCTGCAGGAGCGAGCGCTTGCCGGACGCGCAGCCAGTGCGCTGCAGCGCTTCCTGGAGCTTATCGAAGCTCTGGCCCAGGAAACCGCCGACATGCCGTTGCACGTTCAGACCGACCGGGTGATCAAAGACTCCGGCCTGCGCATGATGTATGAGCAGGAGAAAGGCGAGAAGGGCCAGACCCGTATCGAGAACTTAGAGGAGCTGGTGACCGCCACGCGTCAGTTCAGCTACAACGAAGAAGACGAAGACCTGATGCCGCTACAGGCGTTCCTGTCCCATGCCGCGCTGGAGGCGGGCGAAGGGCAGGCCGACACCTGGCAGGACGCGGTGCAGCTGATGACCCTCCACTCGGCCAAAGGCCTGGAGTTCCCGCAGGTATTTATCGTCGGCATGGAAGAGGGGATGTTCCCGAGCCAGATGTCGCTGGATGAGGGCGGACGTCTGGAGGAGGAGCGTCGTCTGGCCTATGTGGGCGTGACCCGCGCGATGCAAAAGCTGACCCTGACCTATGCCGAAACCCGCCGTCTGTACGGCAAAGAGGTCTATCACCGCCCGTCACGCTTTGTCGGCGAGCTGCCGGAGGAGTGTGTGGAAGAGGTACGCCTGCGCGCAAGCATCAGCCGCCCGGTGAGCCATCAGCGTCTGGGGACGCCGGTCTCGGAAAGCGACAGCGGCTTTAAGCTGGGCCAGCGCGTTCGCCATGCCAAATTTGGCGAAGGCACCATCGTCAATCTGGAAGGCAGTGGCGAGCACAGCCGTCTGCAGGTGGCGTTCCAGGGGCAGGGCATCAAATGGCTTGTGGCCGCTTACGCCAGGCTGGAAACCGTGTAACTTTCAGAAAAATATCACTATTTTGTAACTATCTGCTAGCCTTATATGTATAAGGCTATTTATTACCCTTCAGCGTTCCGTTGCGAGTTGACGCCGCCGTGACTGCTGGCGTAACATGCGCGCACGATTACGCTAAGAGGACATTCGCCTTGGACACACCCAGTAGATACTGGCTCAATTCCCTGTCATCCAGGAACAACTCCTAAGGCTATCTCCTCACGCTGATGGCCTTAGTGGTTGTCAGCGACACTTCTTCCCGTCGCGCTGAGTCAGGCTGTTTAATGGTCTGAAACCCAAATTGTTTCTGTGTGCCCACCGAACTGTCCGATATTTTTTGCATTGGGAGTCCCGGTCATGCTGAGCGCATTTCAACTGGAAAAAAACCGACTGATTCGGCTTGAAGCTGAAGAGTCACAACCCCTCATTGATGCCGTTTGGGTGGATCTGGTCGAACCGGATGACGACGAACGCCTGCGCGTACAATCTGAGCTCGGACAAAGCCTGGCCACCCGCCCGGAACTGGAAGACATCGAAGCATCGGCCCGTTTCTTTGAAGACGAAGACGGCCTGCATATTCACTCCTTTTTCTTCTTTGAAGATGCCGAAGATCACGCCGGTAACTCCACCGTCGCATTTACCATCCGCGATGGCCGCCTGTTTACCCTGCGCGAGCGTGAACTGCCTGCGTTCCGCCTCTACCGTATGCGCGCCCGTAACCAGGCGATGGTGGACGGCAACGCCTATGAGCTGCTGCTTGACCTGTTTGAAACCAAAATCGAACAGCTGGCGGATGAGATTGAGAACATCTACAGCGATCTGGAAGAGCTGAGCCGGGTGATCATGGAAGGGCATCAGGGCGATGAGTACGATGAAGCGCTGTCAACGCTGGCAGAGCTGGAAGATATCGGCTGGAAAGTCCGTCTGTGTCTGATGGATACCCAGCGCGCGCTGAACTTCCTGGTGCGCAAGGCACGTCTGCCGGGTGGGCAGCTGGAGCAGGCGCGTGAGATCCTCCGCGATATCGAATCCCTGCTGCCGCACAACGAATCCCTGTTCCAGAAGGTGAACTTCCTGATGCAGGCGGCGATGGGCTTTATCAACATCGAGCAGAACCGCATCATCAAGATCTTCTCGGTGGTTTCGGTGGTCTTCCTGCCGCCTACCTTAGTGGCGTCCAGCTACGGGATGAACTTCGAGTTTATGCCGGAGCTGAAGTGGAGCTTTGGCTACCCGGGGGCGATTGTCTTTATGGTGCTTGCCGGGCTGGCGCCGTATCTCTACTTCAAGCGCCGTAACTGGTTGTGAGTGTTGCGCCCGGTGGCGCTACGCTTACCGGGCCTGGAAAAGCACGAACCCGTAGGCCGGATAAGCGAAGCGCCATCCGGCAAAAAAGCACTACAGCCCTCTGCGCGTCCTGCGCTGGGTATAAATCGCATCCGCCACAAACACCGCCAGCGCCACCCAGATAAACGCGAAAGTCACCATCTTATCCGCACCCGGCACTTCGCCGTAGAACAGCACCGCCAGCAGGAACATCAGCGTCGGGCCGATATACTGGAAGAAGCCCAGCGTTGACAGGCGCAAGCGCGTTGCCGCACCGGTAAAGCAGAGCAGCGGGATGGTCGTGACCACACCGGCGGCCATCAGCATCACGTTCAGCGTCCACGGGTTGCTGCCCATATGGCTGGTGCTGCTGTCGGCGATAGCAAACAGATAAATGGCGGCCACTGGCAGCAGCCACAGGGTTTCAAACAGCATCCCGGTTTGCGCTTCGACGGCGATTTTTTTACGTACCAGACCATAAAAGGCGAAGCTGAACGCCAGCCCCAGAGCGATGATCGGCAGCGAGCCAAAGGTCCACAGCTGAACCAGCACGCCACAAAAGGCGAGAAGCACCGCCAGCCACTGCATCCGACGGAAGCGCTCGCCGAGGAACAACATCCCCAGCACGATATTCACCAGCGGGTTAATGAAATAGCCGAGGCTCGCCTCCAGCATATGCTGGTTGTTCACCGCCCAGATGAACAGCAACCAGTTGCCGCCAATCAATACGGCGGAGAGCGCCAGCAGGAAAATTTTCTTAGGCGTTTGCAGAAGCGTTTTCACCCCTGACCACTGACGGCTTACGCTCATCAGGGCCACCATAAAGAAAAACGACCAGATCACGCGGTGAGTGAGAATTTCATCGGCAGGAACGTAGTGAATCAGCTTGAAGTAGGCGGGCGCGATACCCCAGATAAAATAAGCGGCAAGCGCGAGTAAAACGCCCTGCCGCGTCTGTTTAGCATCCATCAGGAAAATCCGTTACAAATATGTCACGCAATTTTACCTGATTTTACCCTCTCAACCCACCATATAAGTGGCAGTTGCGCTGGCGATATAGAGCTGCTCTTCGTTATGCAGTTCCACGCGGGCGACGGCGACTTTATTGCCTGCACGCAGCAGGCTGCTGCTGGCGGTGAAGCGATTGCCGCGACCCGGACGCAGATAATCGACGCGCAGGTCGATGGTTCCCATTCGCGACAGGCGCTGGCGCAGCTCATCTTCGTTAATGGTGTCGTGGCGGGTCAGGGTGCTGCCAACGCAGACCAGACCGGCTGCAACGTCGAGGGCGGAGGCAATAACGCCGCCATGCAGAATGCTTTGAGCCCAGTTACCGACCATCATTGGCTGATTGTTAAAGCTCAGTTGGGCGAAATCTTTTTCGTAGCGCTCAAGCTCCAGCCCCAGAGCACGGTTGAACGGCATGTGGTAGACGAAAATCTCGCCGACAAGCTTCAGCGCTTCTTCGGCAGTAAGCGTGGCAGACATAACACGTCACATCCTTATTGTTAAAAGAATGTTGATTTTATGCCCCATCAAATTGAATTGCCAGATTCGGAGCACAGGTGAAGCCACTCATCATTAAATATGCTAAAAGGGATCAAAATATTTCTCATTAAAACGCTTTGCAGGAGAGCAACACCGATGCGGACATATCAGGCCGTACTCATGGCGGCGGCTGCGCTGCCTCTTTCGGCATTTGCGCAGGACGCGACAACTCAGGAGGTGCCTGCCGTGCGGGGCAGCATCATCGCTAACCTGTTGGAGGAGCACGATAATCCTTTTACGCTCTATCCTTACGACAGCAATTACCTGATCTATACCGTGACCAGCGACCTCAATAAAGAGGCGATCAAAACCTATGACTGGGCCGACGATTCGCAGAAAGATGAGGTGAAATTCCAGCTGAGTCTCGCCTTCCCGCTGTGGCGCGGGATTCTGGGGCAGAATTCCATTCTGGGCGCCTCCTATACGCAGAAGTCATGGTGGCAGTTATCTAACAGCGATGAATCGTCGCCGTTCCGTGAGACCAACTACGAGCCGCAGCTCTTCCTTGGCTTCGCCACCGACTACTCGCTGGCGGGCTGGACGCTGCGGGACGTGGAATTTGGCTACAACCATCAATCCAACGGTCGCTCCGATCCCACCTCGCGCAGCTGGAACCGTATCTATAGCCGCCTGATGGCGCAGAACGGCAACTGGCTGGTGGAGGTGAAGCCCTGGTATGTAGTGGGTAACATCGACGATAACCCGGATATCACCAAATACATGGGCTACTACCAGCTGCGGGTGGGCTATCAGCTGGGCGAAGCGGTGCTGAGTGTGAAAGGGCAGTACAACTGGAACACCGGCTATGGCGGCGCAGAGATGGGCGTCAGCTACCCGCTGACCAAACATGTTCGTCTGTATACCCAGGTCTACAGCGGCTATGGCGAATCCCTCATCGACTACAACTTCAACCAGACCCGCGTGGGTGTGGGCGTGATGCTGAACGATCTTTTCTAGCCTCCTCGAATGTTTTTCTCTTAAACGTTGAAGTTTCTCTCGCAGGCGCTGAAAATAGCGCCTGTTTTAATTTCGGGCAAATGGGGTTGATGTGGTGCAGGCGGAAGTCGTTAATCAGGAGTCGCTGGCTAAACAGGTTTTGCATGAAACCTTTGGCTATCACCAGTTCCGCCCGGGCCAGGAAACCATCATCAACACGGCCCTTGAGGGGCGTGACTGTCTGGTGGTCATGCCGACAGGCGGCGGTAAATCGCTGTGCTATCAGGTTCCCGCGCTGGTACTGAATGGCCTGACGGTGGTGGTTTCACCGCTGATCTCGCTGATGAAAGACCAGGTCGACCAGCTGCTGGCGAACGGCGTGGCGGCGGCCTGCCTCAACTCTACCCAGACCCGCGAGCAGCAGCAGGAGGTGATGGCCGGGTGCCGCACCGGGCAGGTTCGTCTGCTCTATATCGCTCCGGAGCGTCTGATGCTGGATAACTTCCTTGAGCATCTGGCGCACTGGAACCCGGTACTGCTGGCGGTAGACGAAGCGCACTGTATCTCCCAGTGGGGGCATGATTTCCGCCCGGAGTATGCCGCCCTCGGTCAGCTGCGTCAGCGCTTCCCGTCGGTGCCGTTTATGGCCCTTACCGCCACTGCCGACGACACCACCCGGCAGGATATTGTCCGTCTGCTGGGGCTCAACGATCCGCTGATTCAGGTCAGCAGCTTCGACCGCCCGAACATCCGCTATATGCTGATGGAGAAATTTAAGCCCCTCGATCAGCTCCTGCGCTACGTCCAGGAGCAGCGCGGCAAATCCGGCATTATCTATTGCAACAGCCGGGCGAAGGTTGAAGACACCGCCGCCCGTCTGCAAAGCCGCGGCTTCAGCGCCGCGGCCTATCATGCGGGGCTGGAAAACCACATCCGTGCCGACGTGCAGGAGAAATTCCAGCGCGACGATCTGCAAATTGTGGTGGCGACCGTCGCCTTCGGTATGGGTATCAACAAGCCGAACGTGCGCTTTGTGGTGCATTTCGACATTCCGCGCAATATCGAATCCTACTACCAGGAGACAGGCCGTGCCGGGCGTGACGGCCTGCCCGCCGAGGCGATGCTCTTCTACGATCCGGCGGATATGGCCTGGCTACGTCGCTGTCTGGAAGAGAAACCGCAGGGGCAGTTGCAGGATATCGAGCGTCACAAGCTCAACGCGATGGGCGCCTTTGCCGAAGCGCAAACCTGTCGCCGTCTGGTGCTGCTGAACTATTTTGGCGAGGGGCGCCAGGAGTCGTGCGGCAACTGCGATATCTGCCTCGACCCGCCGAAGCAGTACGACGGGCTGATGGACGCCCGCAAGGCGCTCTCCACCATTGGCCGCGTCAATCAGCGCTTCGGGATGGGCTACGTGGTGGAAGTGCTGCGCGGCGCCAACAATCAGCGCATCCGCGAGATGGGGCATGACAAGCTGCCGGTGTATGGCATTGGCCGCGATCAGAGCCATGAGCACTGGGTCAGCGTGATCCGCCAGCTTATCCACCTGGGCTTTGCCACCCAGAACATTGCCCAGCACTCCGCGCTGCAGCTCACCGAAGCCGCCCGTCCGGTGCTGCGCGGCGAAGTCGAATTGCAGCTCGCCGTGCCGCGCGTGGTGGCGCTGAAACCGCGTGTGATGCAGAAATCCTACGGCGGCAACTATGATCGTAAGCTGTTTGCCAAGCTGCGTAAGCTGCGCAAAGCCATCGCCGACGAAGAGAATATCCCACCTTATGTGGTGTTCAACGATGCCACGCTGATTGAGATGGCCGAGCAGATGCCGCTCAGCGCCAGCGAAATGCTCAGCGTCAACGGCGTGGGCACCCGCAAACTGGAGCGCTTCGGCAAAGAGTTTATGGCGCTTATTCGTTCTCATACCGATGGTGATGATGAGGAGTAGTCAGCCCGGCAAAAAAGTGCCAGGATGATTGCTCCCTGAACTATTTCCCCGCGAGTTAATTATGTTAACCCTGTTTCTGACCGTGGCGCTGGTGCATATTGTGGCGCTGATGAGCCCTGGCCCCGACTTTTTCTTCGTGTCCCAAACGGCGGTGAGCCGTTCGCGCAAAGAGGCGATGATGGGCGTGCTGGGCATTACCCTTGGCGTTATGGTCTGGGCTGCCCTGGCCCTGCTGGGCCTGAACCTGATCCTCGCTAAGATGGCCTGGCTGCATAACATCATTATGGTCGGCGGCGGTCTCTATCTGTGCTGGATGGGCTATCAGATGCTGCGCGGGGCGTTCAAAAAAGAGGATAACGAAGCGTCTGAGCCTAAAATGGAGCTGGCGGCCAGCGGACGCAGCTTTGTGAAAGGGCTGCTGACGAACCTCGCTAATCCAAAAGCCATTATCTATTTCGGCTCGGTATTTTCACTGTTCGTGGGTGAGGATGTCGGTGCCGGGGCGCGCTGGGGCATCTTCCTGCTGATCGTCCTGGAGACGTTTGCCTGGTTCACCGTGGTGGCAAGCCTGTTTGCGTTACCCTCCATGCGACGCGGCTACCAACGTCTGGCGAAGTGGATTGACGGCGTTGCCGGCGCGTTATTCGCCGGCTTCGGCATTCACCTGATCCTGTCGCGTTAAGCGTGCCTTGCTGATGCCAGCAGCGCACCCACCAGCATAAACAGCGAACCGAACACTTTATTCAGGGCCTTCATCTGACGAGGCCCTTTAATCCATGCCGCAATCCGCGTAGCCAGCGTCGCATAGCCAATCATCACAATGATATCGACCACAACAGTGGTCAAGCCGAGCACCACGTACTGCATGATCTGGGGCTGATGCGGCACGATGAACTGCGGAAACAGGGCGGCAAGAAAGACGATGCTCTTCGGGTTGGTCAGGTTCACAAATACCGCCCGCTTAAACAGTTTTCCCCTGCTTTGCGTCTGGGCGAGCGTGTTGAGGTCAAGGGATCCTGCGGCGCGCCACTGCTGAATACCCAGCCAGATCAGATAGGCTGCCCCGGCCCATTTCAGCACTTCGAAGGCCAGCACCGAACGGGAGAAGAGCGTGCCGAGCCCCACGCCGACCAGCACAATGTGAATAGCCAGCCCGGTTTGCAAGCCGGCAATGGACGCCGCTGCGCCGCGATAGCCGTGGTTCATGGCGGTGGTCATGGTATTGATCGCCCCTGAGCCCGGTGAAAGGCTGAGGATAATGGATGTCAGCAGGTAGGCGAACCACCACTCAAAGGTCATTTGAAACTCCCGAATCGTCTATTTTTATGCCACAATACGCTAATGTTGCGTCATTTTACGGCCTGTCACAAAAAAACGATATTCCTTGGCTTACAGGGGCGTAAACCCGATGTTTCAGCTGAATAAGGACTGGGAAACGCGAGAAAAGGCATTTGCTGCTTTCTCCATGGGACCGTTGACCGATTTCTGGCGCCAGCGCGAGGAAGATGAGTTTACGGGCGTTGGGGATATCCCGGTACGCTTCGTTCGTTTCCGTGATGAAAAAAATGACCGGGTGATTGTCGTCTGCCCCGGACGTATCGAAAGCTACATCAAATATGCCGAGCTGGCGTACGATCTGTTCCATCTGGGTTTTGATGTGTTAATTATCGACCATCGCGGGCAGGGACTTTCCGGTCGGATGTTGCCGGATACCCATCGTGGTCACGTGGAAAACTTCAGCGATTACGTCGACGATCTGGCCGCATTCTGGCAGCAGGAAGTGCAGCCCGGCCCGTGGCGCAAGCGCTATATTCTTGCGCACTCCATGGGCGGCGCCATCTCTACGCTCTTTTTGCAGCGCTACGATCACCAGTGCGATGCCATTGCGCTTACCGCGCCGATGTATGGCATTGTGATACGTTTTCCGGACTGGATGGTGCGCCATCTTCTCGACTGGGCTGAGGGCCATCAGCGCATTCGTGAAGGCTACGCCATCGGAACAGGACGCTGGCGGGCTTTGCCGTTTGCCATCAACGTCTTAACCCACAGCCAGCAGCGTTATCGCCGCAACCTGCGTTTCTATGCCGATGAGCCGCGCTTGCGCGTTGGCGGCCCCACCTGGCATTGGGTACGCGAAGGTATTCTGGCGGGTGAAGAGGTGTTGGCGGGTGCCGGTCAGGACGATACGCCCACGCTCATCCTTCAGGCTGAAGAGGAGCGGGTGGTGGATAACCGCATGCACGACCGCTTCTGTGAACGCCGGGCCGCAGCCGGTCACCCTTGCGAAGGGGGTAAACCGCTGGTCATAAACGGCGCGTACCATGAGATCCTTTTCGAAAAGGACGCCATGCGATCGGTCGCACTCCACGCCATCGTCGACTTTTTCGACAGGCATAACTGATATTCACCAGAGGTTAAATTTTTCTATGTACCAGGTTGTCGCGTCTGATTTAGATGGCACGCTGCTCTCCCCCGATCACACTTTATCGCCCTACGCGAAAGAGACCCTGAAACTCCTGACCGCCCGAGGCGTGAATTTTGTCTTCGCCACCGGTCGCCACCACGTTGATGTGGGGCAGATCCGCGATAATCTGGAGATCAAATCCTATATGATCACCTCCAACGGCGCCCGCGTGCACGATCTGGACGGTAATCTGATCTTCACCCATAACCTCGATCGCGACATCGCCACCGATCTGTTCGGGATCATGCACAACAACCCCGACATCATCACCAACGTCTATCGCGACGACGAGTGGTTTATGAACCGTCACCGCCCGGACGAGATGCGTTTCTTTAAAGAGGCGGTATTCAACTATTCGCTGTATGAGCCGGGTCTGCTGGAGCCGGAAGGCATCAGCAAGGTGTTCTTCACCACCGACAGCCACGAAGCGCTGCTGCCGCTGGAGCAGGCGATTAACGCCCGCTGGGGCGATCGGGTTAACGTTAGCTTCTCCACGCTGACCTGCCTGGAAGTGATGGCGGGCGGCGTCTCCAAGGGGCATGCCCTTGAAGCGGTAGCCAAACGCCTGGGCTTTGATCTTAAGGACTGCATCGCCTTTGGCGACGGCATGAACGACGCCGAAATGCTCTCCATGGCGGGCAAGGGCTGCATCATGGAAAACGCCCACCAGCGCCTGAAAGATCTGCACCCGGAGCTGGAAGTGATCGGCACTAACGGCGATAACGCGGTGCCAAAATATCTGCGTAAGCTGTTTCTTGAATAATCTTCATTTGGTTGTTTAACGTTCAGTTGTCAACCGCGGAGTTCGCTACAATGCCTGTCCATCTTTTCAAGAGACAAGCATTGTGGCGCTACTCATTATCACCACTATTCTGTGGGCCTTCTCCTTTAGCCTTATCGGTGAATATCTCGCCGGATATGTCGACAGCTATTTCTCGGTGCTGATGCGCGTAGGGCTGGCGGCGCTGGTGTTCCTGCCGTTCCTGCGTACGCGCGGACAAACGCTGAAAACCCTTCTGCTGTACATGCTGGTAGGCGCGATGCAGCTCGGCATCATGTACCTGTTCAGCTTCCGCGCTTACGTCTACCTGTCGGTATCGGAATTCCTGCTGTTTACCGTGCTCACGCCGCTCTATATCACGCTGATTTACGATCTGCTGAGCAAACGCCGTTTGCGCTGGGGCTACCTGCTGAGCGCGGCGCTGGCGGTGGTGGGTGCGGCGATCATTCGCTACGACAAAGTGAGCGACCACTTCTGGACCGGGCTGATGTTTGTCCAGCTCGCCAACATCAGCTTTGCCATCGGCATGGTGGGGTATAAGCGTTTGATGGAAACCCGTCCGATGCCGCAGCACAACGCCTTTGCCTGGTTTTATATGGGGGCGGCGATTGTGGCGGTCGCGGCGTGGTTTATGCTGGGGAACCCACAAAAACTGCCGACCACGACGGTGCAGTGGAGCGTGCTGGTCTGGCTGGGGGTGGTGGCATCCGGGCTGGGTTACTTCATGTGGAACTATGGCGCCACGCAGGTGGACGCCGGAACGCTTGGGATCATGAACAACGTTCACGTCCCGGCAGGCCTGCTGGTGAACCTCGCCATCTGGCAGGAACAACCGCACTGGCCGAGCTTCATTATTGGGGGGACGGTGATCCTGGCTTCACTGTGGGTGCATCGCCGTTGGGTCGCTCCGCGCTCCGGACAAACGGCAGATGATCGCAAGCGTGATTCCGCGCTGAGCGAATAAAGGCCTCGGTAACCGGTTGACGCTGCTCGCCATCGCGCACGGCGGCGTACAACCGGCTCCATAATCCCTCGCCCAGGGTTCTGGTCACTACCAGGCCCTGGCGTTCAAAGCTCTCCACCACCCAGTGTGGTAACGCGGCAATACCCATGCGGGCCGCCACCATCTGAATTAACAGCAGAGTATTGTCCACGCTTTTCAGCTGCGGGCTGATACCCGCCGGCTGCAGGAAGTGACGCCAGATATCCAGACGACTGCGCTGGACCGGGTAGATCAGCAGCGTTTCGGTCGCCAGATCTTCCGGCGTAATGCGCGTTCTGGCAGCCAGTGGATGATCCGGGGCCAGCACCAGGCGAACTTCAAAATCAAACATCGGCGAATAGTGCAGGCCACTGCGCGGCAGAATATCCGAGGTCATGACCAGATCCAGCTCGCCCTGCTGGAGTGACGGTTGCGGGTCAAAGGTCACGCCGGATTTAAAGTCCATCTCCACCTGCGGCCATCTCTGGCGGAAGTTCTCAAGCGCGGGTGTCAGCCACTGGATACAGCTGTGGCACTCAATGGCGATGCGCAGCCGGGTTTGCTGGGGCTCATGGCAGGCCTGCAACGCGCTGGCGATCTGCGGCAACACCTGATTCGCCAGCTGCAGCAGGATCTCACCCTGCGGCGTGAAGCGTAGCGGCTGACTCTTACGCACAAACAGACGAAAGCCAAGGCGCTGTTCCAGATCGCTGAACTGGTGGGAAAGGGCGGATTGCGTCTGGTGCAGCGCCGCCGCCGCCGCCGCAAGAGAGCCGCAGTTCCGCAACGCCTGGAGCGTTTTCAGGTGTTTTATCTCGATCATGAATGTCCTTCACTTCGCCATGAACAATTTGCGCTTGAGGAATATACAGTACCTACACATTATGGAAGTGTAAACATCTGGACGGCTAAATACTGAAAATTCCATAAGGAGCACATCATGACAATTCGCAACCATACCCTCGGTTTCCCGCGCGTCGGCCTGCGCCGCGAGCTGAAAAAAGCGCTCGAAAGCTACTGGGCGGGTAACGCCACCCGTGATGAACTGCTGGCGGTGGGACGCGAACTCCGTGCCCGCCACTGGGATCAGCAGAAGCAGGCGGGCATCGACCTGCTGCCGGTGGGCGATTTCGCCTGGTACGACCATGTTCTGACGACCAGCCTGCTGCTGGGCAACGTGCCGGCTCGTCATCAGAACAACGATGGCTCGGTAGATATCGACACCCTGTTCCGCATTGGCCGTGGCCGTGCGCCAACGGGTGAACCCGCGGCGGCGGCAGAGATGACCAAATGGTTCAACACCAACTACCACTACATGGTGCCGGAGTTCGTGAAGGGCCAGCAGTTCAGACTGACCTGGACCCAGTTGCTGGATGAGGTGGACGAAGCCCTGGCCCTCGGCCATCAGGTGAAACCTGTTCTGCTGGGGCCGGTAACGTACCTGTGGCTCGGTAAAGTGAAGGGCGAACAGTTTGATCGCCTGAGCCTGCTGCATGAGATCCTGCCGGTGTACCAGCAGGTGCTGGGCGAACTGGCGAAACGCGGCGTTGAGTGGGTACAGATCGACGAACCGGCGCTGGTGCTGGAGCTGCCGCAGGCATGGCTGGATGCCTTCAAACCGGCATACGACGCCCTCGCGGGCCAGGTGAAGCTGCTGCTCACCACCTATTTCGAAGGCGTGACGCCAAATCTCGATACCATCACTGCGCTGCCGGTGCAGGGGCTGCATGTTGATCTGGTGCACGGTAAAGATGACGTGGCAGAACTCCATTCCCGTCTGCCGTCCGACTGGCTGCTCTCTGCCGGGCTGGTGAACGGTCGCAACGTCTGGCGCGCCGATCTGACAGAAAAATATGGTCAGATTAAAGAGATCGTTGGTAAACGCGATCTGTGGATCGCCTCATCCTGCTCCCTGCTGCACAGCCCGATCGACCTCAGCGTCGAAACCCGTCTGGATGCCGAAGTGAAGAGCTGGTTTGCCTTTGCCCTACAAAAATGCGAAGAGCTGGCCCTGCTGCGCGATGCGCTGAACAGCGGCGATACGGCGGCGATTACCGCATGGAGCGCGCCAATTCAGGCCCGCCGCCACTCTACCCGCGTGCACAACCCGGCGGTTGAGAAACGTCTGGCCGCCATCACCGCGAAGGAGAGCCAGCGTCAGAGTCCTTATGAGGTGCGTGCTGAAGCCCAGCGTGCCCGCTTTAAACTCCCGGCCTGGCCGACCACCACTATCGGCTCCTTCCCGCAGACCACCGAGATCCGCGGCCTGCGTCTGGACTTCAAAAAGGGCAATCTGGATGCAGGCAACTACCGCACCGGCATCGCCGAACATATCAAGCAGGCGATTGTGGAGCAGGAGCGCCTGGGGCTGGATGTGCTGGTCCACGGCGAAGCCGAGCGTAACGACATGGTGGAGTACTTCGGTGAGCATCTGGACGGTTTCGTCTTTACCCAGAATGGCTGGGTGCAGAGCTACGGCTCCCGCTGCGTGAAGCCGCCGGTAGTGATCGGGGACGTCAGCCGCCCGGAAGCGATCACCGTCGAGTGGGCGAAGTATGCCCAGTCCCTGACCGACAAACCGGTAAAAGGCATGTTGACCGGGCCGGTGACTATTCTCTGCTGGTCCTTCCCGCGTGAGGATGTGACGCGTGAGACCATCGCGAAGCAGATCGCGCTGGCGCTGCGTGACGAAGTGGCGGATCTGGAAGCCGCCGGTATCGGCATCATTCAGATTGACGAACCGGCACTGCGCGAAGGACTGCCGCTGCGTCGCAGCGACTGGGATGCTTATCTGAAGTGGGGGGTGGAAGCCTTCCGCATCAACGCTGCGGTGGCGAAGGATGAGACCCAGATCCACACCCACATGTGTTACTGCGAGTTCAACGACATCATGGACTCCATCGCCGCGCTGGATGCCGACGTGATCACCATCGAAACCTCACGCTCGGATATGGAGCTGCTGGAGTCGTTTGAAGAGTTCGACTACCCGAACGAGATCGGCCCGGGCGTCTATGACATTCACTCCCCGAACGTCCCGAGCGTAGAGTGGATTGAAGCCCTGCTGCAAAAAGCGGCTCAGCGCATTCCGGCAGAGCGCCTGTGGGTGAACCCGGACTGCGGCCTGAAAACCCGCGGCTGGCCTGAAACGCGCGCCGCACTGGCGAATATGGTGAAAGCGGCGCAGAATTTGCGGCAGGGTTAATTCCGGAGAATAATTGCCGGGCGGCGCGAGGCCTGCCCGGCCTAAGTATGACCCTCCTGAATAATTAAAACTCTCTTGCTATTACCATATAACCATTAAACCTGACTGAGCATTCATCGTCATTTATAAGGCCAGAAGCAATGAATATATCTTCCTTTTGTTTCTTGTTGATATAAGTGTATTTTACAGTGAGGGATTGAGTGTTGTTTTCATAATAACTGTCCAGGTAAGCACCCTCGGGTATTGTCGCTTTTCCCTGTGCCACAGCCATTTTATAATCGATTTTTGCTAATGATTGCGCGTACAGTTTTGATACAGGAGAAAGGTCAATAATTTTAATGGTTGTTTTGTTTCGCTGAATAGTCGACGTATCAATTTGTAAGTCTCGCGAAATGGCATTGAATAAAGCGGTCTCCATTGACGCACCGACAATAGCACATCCATTATTATTTGCGTGCGTAAGAAAAGGATAAATAATCAATAGGTAGAGAGATTTTTTATTAAGCATTAATCCTCCACAACGAGTATTTTATCACTGCTTGCAGCAATGATTTTACGACTGGATAAAGTTAGGATGATACATCCGTAGGATGCCTCTCCCGGATGCAATGAACTTTCCCCATGTATCATGAAGCCATCCCGACCGCACATATCGTTCCCGGCGTAGGGAGTTAATCTCATTGTCCATGCTTTGGTTTTAGAATGATAAAAAGCGGGTCCTATTGTATACGTTCCTCTTGGTAGCGGGCCTTTGTTTTTTACACATTCATTTGCTGAGTCGTTTTTAAACCCAGGCCTACCTGCATACTGACCATCAAACTGATAAGTGCCATCCAGATAAAATGAGTGCGAACTTACTTTATAAACCCACGTCATACCGTAGCCTCCTCCTCAGCATCCCATCTGTCTGTATGAATAATATTTCCATCCAGATAGTGCCATGTGATTATTTCATAAGCTAAATAAAAGGCTTCAAGGTGATTGCGCCTTTCAAAGGTGGTATTTTTAATGTCGAACATTAACGGTTCTATTCCATTAACCCTGACATTTTCCATCATTATACGGAAATATTCCTCTTCCTGACCATTATAATTGATACGGAAAAACTTAAGCTCTGCTTGCTTAAATTTTTGACCAGTAGATACGCCTTTATAAAGGTAAGGCGATGAGCTATCAATTTCTTTGATTAAAGCAAAGTCACCATGGATACGTTTGCCAGTAATTTTACCTGTAAGGTTGTCCGTGGGAAGATCGACAGAATGCATAAACTCTATAATCTCAATGCTTCCTTCTCTTCCTTGTATATCAACTGAACCTTTAACCTGATTTCCTGTATGGTCTGTTAACCAAAGATATACCGGTATAGCCATCCTGTAACCTCCTGTTTGGCAAGTAATATGAATGCCAGCGTACGCCCCACATACAGGAGAGAAAAGCATAACTGTATGGTTAATTTCCTAAAGCGTTTGTAATTTATGATGGCTCACAAAATCAGGGAGGCGATTGTTATTTAAATAGTGATCCTCTCTGTAGAATATATAAATAGATGTTTATATTGCTGGAATTAATAACCATGGATTGTATGCCCGGCAGACGTGCCGGGCGTAAGGGTATTATTTTTTAATGCCATACTGCGCAAACCACGCCAGCATCCGCTGCCAGCCATCCTTCGCTGACTCTTCGTGATAGCTCGGACGGTAATCGGCATTAAACGCGTGACCCGCTCCCGGATAGACCACAATCTCCGCCGTTGCGTTCGCCGCCCGCAGGGCATGACGCATCGTCTCGACGGTATCCAGTGGAATGCCGGTGTCTTCGGCGCCATAGAGCCCCAGCACGGGGGCGTTTAAATCGGTAGCCACATCCACCGGATGCTTTGGTGAGTTCAGGGTTTTCTCGCCGACCAGTTTGCCATACCACGCCACGGCTGCTTTCAGCTGCGGGTTATGGGCGGCATAGAGCCAGCTGATCCGTCCGCCCCAGCAGAAACCGGTCGCCAGCAGACGATGAGGATCGCCACCGTTGCGCGCTGCCCAGTTGGCGACATGATCGAGATCCGCCAGCACCTGCGCGTCCGGCACTTTACTGACCAGATTGCTGAACAGGGTAGGGATGTCGCTGTACTCGTTCGGATCGCCCTGACGGAAGTAGAGCTCCGGCGCGACCGCCAGATAGCCTTCCAGCGCCAGGCGGCGACAGATATCGCGAATATGCTCATGTACGCCGAAAATTTCCTGAATCACGATGACGATCGGCAATGCCCCTTGCGCATTTTTGGGCCGGGCATGGTAAGCAGGCATATTATCGCCCTGGGTCGGAATCGAGGTCTCCCCGGCGGTAATCGCCTCGTCGGGGGTAGTGACAACGGTTGAGGCTTGCAGATCAGCAGCAGGGGCAAATCCAGATGTTCCAGTCATGGCATTCTCCGTACCAATTAGCGCAAAAGTAAATATAGTCCGCAGGTTAACAATCCACAGTGCCCGAAACAGGCTATCTTTTGTGCAACAGATAACGATATAAGTCGTTAATGTGATGTTAATCACTATTTCATGGTAATTAAATGCAATCAATTTCATTCGCGGTGATATCTGTCACGAAATTAAGCTATATGCTCCGGTAAAGTACCGCTTTGCTTCTGCTGACAAACTGACCCACAGAGGAGTTTTCTATGTCTAAGTCTGATGTTTTTCATCTCGGCCTCACTAAAAATGATTTACAAGGGGCTACGCTCGCTATCGTCCCTGGCGATCCTGAGCGTGTGGAAAAGATCGCCGCGCTGATGGATAAGCCGGTTAAGCTGGCAGCCCATCGCGAATTCACGACCTGGCGGGCAGAGCTGGATGGCAAAGCGGTGATCGTCTGCTCAACCGGTATCGGTGGCCCGTCTACCTCTATTGCCGTTGAAGAGCTGGCACAGCTGGGCATCCGTACTTTCCTGCGTATCGGTACGACCGGTGCGATCCAGCCGCACATCAACGTTGGCGACGTACTGGTCACCACCGCGTCCGTGCGTCTGGACGGCGCGAGCCTGCACTTTGCCCCGATGGAGTTCCCGGCAGTGGCCGATTTCGAGTGCACCACCGCGCTGGTGGAAGCCGCGAAATCCGTCGGCGCAACCACTCACGTTGGCGTGACCGCCTCCTCAGACACCTTCTACCCGGGCCAGGAGCGCTACGATACCTTCTCCGGTCGCGTGGTCAGCCGTTTCAAAGGCTCGATGGAAGAGTGGCAGTCTATGGGCGTTATGAACTATGAAATGGAATCCGCTACGCTGCTGACCATGTGTGCAAGCCAGGGTCTGCGTGCCGGTATGGTTGCGGGTGTCATTGTGAACCGTACCCAGCAAGAGATCCCGAACGCCGAGACCATGAAGCAGACCGAAAGCCACGCGGTGAAAATCGTGGTGGAAGCGGCCCGCCGCCTGCTTTAATTACTCCTTTTCTTTGCCAAAGGCCGACCCGTTCGGCCTTTTTCTTTGCGTAGCCCCTCGCAGAAAACTCTTTTCAAACTGGACGTTTATACAGCACAATTCTATTTTGTGCGGGTCATACCTTGATGCAGGGGGCGTCGTGGATATTTCCATCCTTTTTTATGTCGTTATCGCGCTGGTCAGCGTCGGCGTGGGCTGGTTGTTCGCCAGCTATCAGCATGCGCAGGAAAAAGCCGATCAACTGGCCGAACGTGAGGAGATGGTGGCTGCCTTAAGCGCGCTGAAACAACAGGCGGCGCAAAGCGGACACTGGCGCGACGAGTGCGAGCTACTCAATAACGAACTGCGTAATCTGCGGGATATCAATACCTCGCTGGAAGCCGACCTGCGCGAAGTCACCACCCGCCTGGAATCCACCCAACTGCATGCGGAAGATAAAATCCGCCAGATGATCAACAGCGAACAGCGCCTGAGCGAGCAGTTCGAAAACCTGGCGAACCGCATCTTTGAGCAGAGCAACCGCCGTGTTGACGAGCAAAACCGTCAGAGCCTGAACGGTCTGCTGACTCCCCTGCGCGAACAGCTGGACGGTTTTCGTCGCCAGGTGCAGGACAGCTTTGGCCAGGAGGCGCGGGAGCGACACACGCTGGCCCATGAAATTCGCAATCTCCAGCAGCTAAATGCCCAGATGGCCCAGGAAGCGATCAACCTGACCCGGGCGCTGAAAGGCGACAATAAAACCCAGGGCAACTGGGGCGAAGTGGTGTTGACCCGCGTACTGGAAGCTTCCGGCCTGCGTGAAGGGCATGAATATCAGACCCAGGTCAGTATCGAAACAGAATCTCGCGCGCGGATGCAGCCGGATGTCATTGTCCGCCTGCCGCAGGAGAAGGATGTGGTCATCGATGCCAAAATGACGTTGGTGGCCTATGAGCGTTACTTTAATGCCGAGGACGACTACACCCGCGAGACGGCGTTGCAGGAGCATATCGCCTCGGTGCGGAACCACATTCGCCTGCTGGGGCGTAAAGATTATCAGCAGTTACCCGGCCTGCGTTCGCTTGACTATGTGCTTATGTTTATCCCGGTTGAACCCGCCTTCTTACTGGCGCTGGACCGCCAGCCGGAGCTGATCTCCGAAGCGTTAAAAAACAACATTATGCTGGTCAGCCCGACCACGCTGCTGGTGGCGCTGCGTACCATTGCTAATCTTTGGCGCTACGAGCATCAGAGCCGCAATGCCCAGCAGATTGCCGATCGCGCCAGCCGGTTGTACGACAAAATGCGCCTGTTCGTCGATGACATGTCGTCCGTTGGGCAGAGTCTGGATCGCGCCCAGGATAACTATCGTCAGGCGATGAAAAAGCTGGCCTCCGGTCGCGGCAATCTGCTGGCTCAGGCCGAATCGTTCCGCAGCCTTGGCGTGGAGGTTAAACGCGAGATTAATCCGGATTTAGTCGAGCAGGCCACCGCGCAGGATGAAGAGTACCGGTTGCGTGGCGAGGGCGATGTTCAAAAGACAAACAATACGTTAGCAGAGGCACACGCGTCGGCAGACCTGTAGGGCGTTATTCCTGGGGTGGTTGAATCGTAGGGCAAATTCGCCCAATCTGTTACACTTCTCGTACATTTGATTGATAAGCAGGCTCTGAGATGGTTGAAGATTCACAAGACACAACGCACTTTGGCTTTCAGACTGTCGCTAAAGCGCAGAAAGCTGACATGGTGGCCCACGTATTCCATTCCGTGGCGGCGAAGTACGATGTAATGAATGACCTGATGTCATTCGGCATTCATCGCTTGTGGAAGCGCTTCACTATTGATTGTAGCGGCGTGCGTCGTGGGCAAACCGTGCTTGATCTGGCGGGCGGGACCGGCGACCTTACCGCGAAATTCTCGCGTCTGGTAGGGGAAACAGGCCGCGTTGTGCTGGCTGATATCAACGACTCCATGCTGAAAATGGGGCGTGAGAAACTGCGCAATCTCGGTGTGGTCGGCAACGTTGAGTACGTCCAGGCGAACGCCGAGGCGCTGCCTTTCCCGGATAACACTTTTGACTGCATCACCATCTCGTTCGGTCTGCGTAACGTCACCGATAAAGAGAAAGCGCTGCGTTCCATGTACCGCGTGCTGAAACCGGGTGGACGCCTGCTGGTGCTGGAGTTCTCTAAACCGATTATTGAGCCCCTGAGCAAAGCGTACGACGCTTACTCTTTCCACATTCTGCCGCGCATTGGTGAAGTGGTTGCTAACGATGCCGACAGCTATCGCTACCTGGCCGAGTCCATCCGTATGCACCCTAACCAGGACACGTTAAAGGCTATGATGCAGGATGCGGGCTTTGACAATGTTGATTACTTCAACATGACCGCGGGCGTTGTCGCCCTGCATCGCGGGTACAAGTTCTGAGTGGAGGTGGCAGATGCCGTTTAAACCCTTGATCACAGCCGGTGTTGAAAACGTACTCAATACCTTTCTGTATCGCTCGCCCGCGCTCAAAACGGCACGCCAGCGACTGAACGGTAAAGTGCTGCGCGTGGTGGTAAAAGAGTTTTCGACCCCGCTGGTGCTGGTATTTAGCGAGCGTCAGCTCGACGTGCTGGGCGAGTGGGAGGGCGAGGCTGACTGCTCTGTTATCACCCATATGAGTACGCTGCCTAAACTGCGCGATCGCCAGCAGCTCACCGCCCTCATCCGTAGCGGTGAGCTGGAAGTCGACGGCGATATCCAGGTGGTACAAAACTTCGTTTCGCTGGCTGACCTGGCGGAATTTGATCCGGCTGAACTGCTGGCTCCCTGGACGGGCGATATTGCCGCAGAGGGGATCAGTAAAGTGCTGCGCGGCGGTGCCTCATTGCTGAAAAAAGGTTTTCAGCGTCAGCAGCGCTATGCTGCGGAGGTGCTTACCGAAGAGTGGCGCATGGCTCCCGGGCCGCTGGAAGCAGCATGGTTTGCAGAAGAAACCGCCGCGGTTGAACGTTCGGTTGATGCACTGACTAAAAGGCTTGAAAAGCTGGAGGGCAAATGACGCCAGGTGAAATTCGGCGCCTCTATTTTATCATCCGCACCTTTTTGAGCTACGGGCTCGATGAGTTGATCCCTCGAATGCGTATTACCTTGCCGCTGCGCCTCTGGCGGCAAACGCTATTCTGGATGCCAAATCGCCATAAAGACAAGCTGCTCGGTGAGCGGCTGCGGCTGGCGTTGCAGGAGCTGGGTCCGGTATGGATCAAGTTCGGCCAGATGCTCTCGACCCGCCGCGATCTCTTCCCTCCCCAGATTGCCGATCAGCTGGCTCTGCTGCAGGATAAAGTCGCCCCGTTCGATGGCCGGCTGGCAAAGCGGCAGATCGAAAAGGCGATGGGTGATATCCCGGTAGAAAGCTGGTTCGATGACTTCGACATCCAACCGCTGGCTTCGGCCTCTATCGCCCAGGTTCACACCGCGCGGCTGAAAGAGAACGGCAAAGAGGTGGTCATCAAGGTGATCCGCCCGGATATTCTGCCGATCATCAGAGCCGACATGAGACTCATCTACCGTCTGGCTCGCTGGGTGCCGCGTCTGTTGCCTGATGGCCGTCGCCTGCGTCCGATGGAAGTGGTGCGTGAATATGAAAAGACGCTGATTGATGAGCTGAATCTGCTGCGTGAATCGGCGAACGCGATTCAGCTGCGCCGCAATTTTGAAAACAGCCCGATGCTGTATGTGCCGGAGGTCTACTCCGACTATTGCAGCCAGGACATGATGGTGATGGAGCGCATCTACGGCATCCCGGTATCGGACGTCGCGACCCTCGAAAAGCAGGGCACCAACATGAAGCTGCTGGCCGAGCGTGGCGTACAGGTCTTCTTTACCCAGGTGTTCCGCGACAGCTTCTTCCATGCCGACATGCACCCCGGCAATATCTTCGTGAGTTACGAGCACCCGGAAGATCCGCAATACATCGGCATTGACTGCGGTATCGTCGGCTCGCTGAACAAAGAAGATAAGCGCTATCTGGCCGAGAACTTTATCGCCTTCTTCAATCGCGATTACCGTAAAGTGGCTGAACTGCACGTCGACTCCGGTTGGGTTCCTCCGGACACCAACGTCGAAGAGTTTGAGTTCGCTATTCGGACGGTTTGTGAGCCTATTTTCGAGAAACCGCTGGCGGAGATCTCGTTTGGCCATGTGCTGCTGAACCTGTTCAATACCGCCCGACGCTTCAATATGGAAGTGCAGCCGCAATTAGTTTTACTTCAGAAAACATTACTTTACGTTGAAGGGGTGGGGCGGCAACTCTATCCTCAGTTAGACTTATGGAAAACGGCAAAACCGTTCCTTGAGTCCTGGATCAAAGACCAGGTTGGGCTGCCTGCCCTGGTCCGCTCCCTGAAAGAGAAAGCACCTTTCTGGATCGAAAAAATGCCCGAACTGCCGGAACTGGTGTACGACAGTTTGCGTCAGAGCAAAAACTTGCAACATAGCGTAGATAAAATCGCTCGTGAGCTGCAAACCAATCATGTGCGTCAGGGCCAGTCACGGTATCTGTTTGGCATAGGCGCCACGCTGTTGTTAAGCGGCACGCTATTGCTAATCAACCGTCCTGACTGGGAGTTGATGCCCGCCTGGCTGATGGCCGGTGGAGTGGTGGTCTGGCTGGCAGGATGGCGTAAAACACGCTGAATTGCATCGCTATCGCAGGGCCGCATAACGTATAATGCGGCCTGATTAATTTATCATCTACAACTGAGGAAGAAGTATGGGTGGTATCAGTATCTGGCAATTGGTGATTATTGCCGTCATCGTCGTGCTGCTTTTCGGTACCAAAAAACTGGGTTCTATCGGTTCCGATCTTGGCGCCTCCATCAAAGGCTTCAAGAAAGCGATCAAAGACGATGACGAGAAGCAGGACAAATCCAGCCAGGACGCGGATTTCACTGCTAAATCTATCGCCGATAAACCAGACGACGTCAAAAAGGAAAATGCTAAACGCCACGATAACGAGCAGGTGTAATCCGTGTTTGATATTGGTTTTAGCGAACTGCTGCTGGTATTCGTGATTGGCCTCATTGTACTGGGGCCACAGCGTTTGCCGGTGGCAGTAAAAACAATTGCAGGCTGGGTGCGGGCGCTACGTTCGCTTGCGACAACGGTTCAAAACGAGCTGGCGCAGGAGCTTAAGCTGCAGGAGTTTCAGGACAGCCTGAAAAAAGTGGAGAAGGCGAGCATGGATAACCTGACGCCGGAACTCAAAGCCTCCATGGATGAACTGCGCGAAGCGGCGGAATCCATGAAGCGCTCCTACAGCGTTAACGACCCGGAAAAAGCGAGTGATGAAGCCAACACCATTCGCAATCCGCTGGTCAAAGATAACGAAGCGCAGCACGAAGGCGTGACGCCTGCTACCGCAGAACACCAGGCCAGTGCGCCCGAACAGACGCCTTCAGAGCCGGTGATCAAAAATTCAGAACCGACGCCAGCGTCCGCAGAGAAGAAGCCTGCCCCCGTCGCTGATGCGTCCCCCTCGTCGAGTGATAAAGCGTAAATATGGCAGTAGATGAAACTCAACCGCTGATTACGCACCTGATCGAGCTGCGTAAGCGCCTGCTGAACTGCATTATTGCGGTCTTCCTCATTTTTATAGGCCTGGTCTATTTCGCCAACGACATCTATCAGGTGGTCTCTGCGCCGCTGATTAAACAGATGCCGCTGGGTGCAACCATGATTGCGACCGATGTCGCGTCGCCCTTCTTCACGCCGATTAAGCTGACCTTCTGGGTGTCGCTGATTGCTTCTGCCCCGGTGATCCTTTACCAGGTCTGGGCCTTTATTGCCCCTGCGCTGTATAAGCATGAACGCCGTCTGGTGATCCCGCTGCTGGTCTCCAGCTCGCTGCTGTTTTATATCGGCATGGCCTTCGCCTACTTCGTGGTTTTCCCCCTGGCCTTTGGCTTCCTGGCAAACACCGCGCCGGTAGGGGTCCAGGTCTCGACGGACATTGCCAGTTATCTGAGCTTTGTGATGGCGCTGTTTATGGCCTTCGGCGTGGCGTTTGAGGTGCCGGTTGCCATCGTGCTGCTCTGCTGGGTGGGGATCACCACGCCGGAAGACTTGCGTAAAAAGCGTCCGTACATTCTGGTGGGTGCCTTCGTCATTGGCATGATGCTAACGCCGCCGGATGTCTTCTCGCAAACCCTGCTGGCAATCCCGATGTATTGCCTGTTTGAGGTCGGCGTCTTCTTCTCGCGCTTCTATATTGGAAAGCGACGTGAAGATCACGAGGAAGAGTCAGAAGAATAAAACCAACCGCCCGCCAGGGCGGTTGTCATATGGGAGCGAGTATGTTTGATATCGGTCTGAACCTGACCAGTCCCCAGTTTGCCCAGGATCGCGATGAGGTCGTTGCCAGGGCCTTCGCTGCCGGGGTAAAGGGCTTACTGCTGACGGGCACCAACCTGCATGAAAGTGAGCAGACGCAGCAGCTGGCGCAACGTTACGATCGCTGCTGGTCAACGGCAGGCGTTCATCCTCACGACAGCAGCCAGTGGACGACAGAGAGCGCAGATACGCTGCGGGCGTTAGCCGCCTCGCCTGAGGTCGTGGCAATCGGAGAGTGTGGCCTCGACTTTAATCGCAACTTCTCCACCCCCACCGAGCAGGAGCATGCCTTTAGCGCCCAGCTTGCACTGGCCGCGGAGCTGGGTATGCCAGTATTTATGCACTGCCGTGACGCTCACGAACGCTTTCTGGCGTTGCTGGAACCCTGGCTGGATAAACTGCCCGGCGCGGTGCTGCACTGTTTTACCGGCACGCGTGAGGAGGCGATAGCTTGTCTGGATCGTGGCTTATATCTGGGGATCACCGGCTGGGTCTGCGATGAACGGCGCGGGCTGGCGCTGCGTGAACTGTTACCGGTTATTCCTGCCGAACGCCTGCTGATTGAGACCGATGCGCCGTACCTGCTGCCGCGCGATCTCAGCCCTAAACCGGCCTCAAGGCGTAATGAGCCAGCCTGGCTGGGCCATATACTTGAGCGGGTGGCCCACTGGCGCGGCGAAGAGACGCAGTGGCTGGCTGCGCAGACGGATGACAACGTGCGTCGTCTGTTTGGCGTCGACTTTTAAACTTTGCGGAAACTGGTGTTTTTCACGCTCTGCTTCACTTCTTTATTCAGCAAGTTCAGCAGCAGCATGGAGCGGGCTTCCCCATCCGGCTCAGCGAAAATCGCTACCAGCCCTTCGAACGCCCCTTCGGTGATCACCACATCATCGCCGGAGAAGGGCGTATCAGGATCGGTCATGCCTTCTGGCTGTTTATAAACCGAGAGCTGGTGGATGACGGAAGAGGGCACCGTGGCCGGATGAACGCCAAAGCGCACGAAGTGGCTGACGCCGCGTGTCGCATTGATGGTGGTGGTGTGGATCACTTCAGGGTCGAATTCAACAAACAGATAGTTAGGAAACAGCGGCTCGCTGACGGTTGTACGTTTACCGCGAACCATTTTTTCCAGCGTGATCACAGGCGTCAGACAGTTCACTGCCTGGCGTTCCAGATGTTCCTGAGCACGCTGAAGTTGCCCACGCTTGCAATACAGTAAATACCAGGCCCGCATAATGACTCTTTTCCGCTTGTTATGCCGGCAAGCATATCAAAACCCTGGCGGGATCGCTAAGCTGATTATAATGGCAGTACGCAGAAGAAGCCGTGAATCTTCACGCTAATTTAACAAAAATACAGCATCACGCAGTCTTACGCCGTATAATGAACCGCATACAGAGAGAGCTTGACTAACTGCATGAAATACAACGATCTACGCGACTTCCTGGAACTGCTGGAAAAGCAGGGCGAACTCAAACGTATTACCCTGCCTGTCGATCCTTATCTGGAGATGACAGAGATTGCCGACCGCACCCTGCGTGCCGGTGGGCCAGCGCTGCTGTTTGAAAATCCGAAAGGCTACACCATGCCGGTGCTCTGTAACCTGTTTGGCACACCCAGGCGTGTGGCGATGGGGATGGGGCAGGAGGATGTCAGCGCGTTGCGTGAAGTAGGTAAGCTGCTGGCTTTTCTGAAAGAGCCTGAGCCACCAAAAGGTTTTCGCGATCTCTTTGATAAGCTGCCGCAGTTTAAGCAGGTGTTGAACATGCCGACCAAACGGCTGCGTGGTGCCCCCTGCCAGCAGAAAATCGTGGAAGGCGATGCGGTCGATCTGACCCGAATTCCCATCATGCAGTGCTGGCCAGAAGACGCCGCCCCGCTGATCACCTGGGGCCTGACCGTAACGCGCGGGCCGCACAAAGAGCGCCAGAATCTTGGGATCTACCGTCAGCAGCTGATCGGTAAAAACAAACTCATTATGCGCTGGCTGTCGCACCGCGGCGGCGCGCTTGATTTCCAGGAGTGGTGTGCTGCGCATCCGGGCGAACGCTTCCCGGTCTCCGTGGCGCTGGGTGCCGATCCGGCCACTATACTCGGCGCAGTGACGCCGGTGCCCGACACGCTGTCGGAATATGCCTTTGCCGGGTTACTGCGTGGCACCAAAACCGAAGTGGTGAAGTGCGTTTCTAACGATCTGGAAGTGCCCGCCAGCGCTGAAATCGTCCTCGAAGGCTACATCGAAGCTGGAGAGATGGCCCCGGAAGGGCCGTATGGCGACCACACCGGCTATTACAATGAAATAGACAACTTCCCGGTATTTACCGTGACGCACATTACCCAGCGGAAAGATGCGATTTACCACTCCACCTATACCGGCCGTCCACCAGATGAACCTGCCGTACTGGGCGTGGCGCTCAACGAAGTGTTTGTGCCTATTCTGCAAAAACAGTTCCCGGAGATCGTTGATTTCTATCTGCCGCCGGAAGGGTGCTCTTATCGCCTGGCGGTAGTAACCATTAAGAAGCAGTATGCGGGTCACGCTAAACGGGTGATGATGGGCGTATGGTCTTTCCTGCGCCAGTTTATGTATACCAAGTTTGTGATCGTTTGCGATGATGACGTCAACGCCCGAGACTGGAATGACGTAATCTGGGCCATTACCACCCGTATGGATCCGGCACGCGATACCGTGTTAGTCGAAAACACGCCAATTGATTACCTGGATTTTGCCTCGCCGGTTTCCGGTCTTGGCTCAAAAATGGGACTGGATGCCACCAATAAATGGCCCGGCGAAACCCAACGTGAATGGGGTCGACCGATCAAAAAGGATCCTGAGGTGACTGCGCGAATTGACGCGATCTGGGATGAACTGGCCATAATGAATAACGGTAAAGACGCCTGAATGCGCCCGTTATGCCCTATAGACTTCCCGACAGAGAGAGCGAATGACAACCTTAAGCTGTAAAGTGACCTCGGTAGACGCTATCACCGACACTGTATATCGCGTCCGTTTAGTACCTGAATCGGCGTTCTCCTTCCGCGCTGGCCAGTATTTGATGGTGGTGATGGATGAACGGGATAAGCGCCCTTTCTCAATGGCCTCCACGCCGGATGAGCAAGAGTTTATCGAGCTGCACATTGGGGCGTCGGAGCTCAACCTGTATGCGATGGCGGTGATGGATCGCATTCTGAAAGAGAACGTGATTGAAGTTGATATGCCTCACGGGGAAGCCTGGCTGCGCGATGACGAAGAGCGTCCACTGATCCTGATTGCCGGCGGCACCGGTTTCTCCTACGCGCGCTCTATTCTGCTGACGGCGCTGGCGCGTAATCCGGACCGGGATATCACCATCTACTGGGGTGGCCGCGAGTCGAAGCACCTTTACGATCTGTCCGAGCTGGAAGCGCTGAGCGTGACCCATCCAAACCTGCGCGTTGAGCCGGTGGTGGAGCAGCCGGAAGAGGGATGGCGCGGCCGCAGCGGCACCGTGTTAACGGCGGTATTGCAGGATCATGGCACCCTGGTAAATCACGATATCTATATTGCCGGTCGTTTCGAAATGGCGAAAATTGCCCGTGACCTGTTCTGCAACGAGCGTGGCGCGCGTGAAGATCGTCTGTTTGGCGACGCATTTGCCTTTATTTGAGACGAAAAAAACCCGCCCCTGACAGGCGGGAAAACGGCAACTAAAACTTTCCCCGTCATCATTCACGCTGCCTCTTTGTTGGCTGCCTTTGCTCACCCCGGTCACATAGTTAACTATGCTCCCGGGGATTCGCGCAGTTGCCGCCGCGATGCAACGCGAATGATTTAGGGGAATATTCTTCGATTACACCCTCTCAAACACCGTCGCGATCCCCTGACCCAGGCCGATACACATAGTCGCCAGACCAAACTGAGCATCTTTACGTTCCATCAGGTTAATCAGCGTGGTGCTGATACGCGCCCCGGAACAGCCCAGCGGGTGACCCAGCGCAATGGCGCCGCCGTTGAGGTTAATCTTCTCGTCGATCTGATCCATCAGGCCCAGATCCTTAATGCACGGCAGGATCTGCGCGGCGAAGGCTTCGTTCATCTCGAACACGTCGATATCGCTGGTGGAAAGCCCGGCTTTTTTCAGCGCCAGCTTTGAGGCCGGTACCGGGCCGTAACCCATAATCGATGGATCGCAGCCCACGACCGCCATCGAGCGGATACGGGCGCGCGGCGTCAGACCCAGCTCGCGGGCGCGGCTTTCGCTCATGACCAGCATGGCGGCAGCACCATCGGAGAGGGCGGAAGAGCTGCCCGCCGTCACGGTGCCGGTCACCGGATCAAAGGCCGGTTTCAGCGCGGAGAGCGCTTCAACGGTGGTTTCCGGACGGATCACTTCGTCGAAGTAGAACTGTTTCAGCACGCCATCGGCATCGTGGCCGCCCGTCGGCAGGATCTCATTTTTGAAGGCGCCGGACTGCGTCGCGGCCCAGGCACGGGCGTGCGAGCGGGCGGCAAAGCTGTCCTGCATTTCACGGCTGATGCCGTGCAGACGGGAGAGCATCTCTGCCGTTAGCCCCATCATGCCCGCGGCTTTCGCCACGGTACGGCTCATGCCGGGATGAAAATCGACGCCGTGGCTCATCGGCACGTGGCCCATGTGTTCCACACCGCCAATCATGCACACCTGCGCGTCGCCGGTCATGATCATGCGTGCCGCATCGTGCAGGGCCTGCATCGACGAACCGCACAGGCGGTTGACGGTGACAGCCGGTACTGAGTGCGGGATTTCCGCCAGCAGCGCGGCGTTACGGGCAATGTTAAAACCCTGCTCCAGGGTCTGCTGTACGCAGCCCCAGTAGATATCGTCCAGCGCGGTGGCTTCCAGCGCCGGGTTGCGCGCCAGCAGGCTACGCATTAAATGTGCGGAGAGATCTTCCGCGCGCACGTTACGAAATGCGCCGCCCTTCGAACGGCCCATCGGGGTGCGAATTGCATCGACAATGACAACCTGTTCCATTGTGACTCCTTAAGCCGTTTTGATTGCGCCAACCGGACGGGCAGGCTCAACCGGAGGATAGTACGCTTCGTTGTGACGCGCTTTGGCACGCAGACCTTCCGGGGCGTGATACAGCGGGCCGAGATGCTCGTACTGTTGCGTCATATCCAGATAGCGGGCGCTGCCGAGCGTATCCAGCCAGCGGAACGCGCCGCCGTGGAACGGAGGGAAGCCCAGGCCGTACACCAGCGCCATATCGGCTTCCGCCGGGCTGGCGATAATGCCCTCTTCGAGACAGCGCACCACTTCATTGACCATCGGGATCATCATGCGGGCAATGATCTCTTCGTCGCTGAAATCACGCTTCGCCTGGCTGACCTCTGCCAGCAGGCTGTCCACGGTGGCATCTTCCTCTTTCTTCGGTTTGCCCTTGCTGTCTTCTTTATAACGCCAGAAGCCGAGGCCGTTTTTCTGACCGTAGCGATTCGATTCAAAGAGTGCGTCGATGGCATCGCGGTAATCTTTCTGCATCCGCGCCGGGAAACCAGCCGCCATTACTGCCTGGGCGTGATGGGCGGTATCAATGCCGACAACATCCAGCAGATAGGCCGGGCCCATTGGCCAGCCAAACTGTTTTTCCATCACTTTGTCGATCTTGCGGAAATCCGCCCCGTCGCGCAGCAGCTGGCTGAAACCGGCAAAGTAGGGGAACAGCACGCGGTTGACGAAGAAGCCCGGGCAGTCATTCACCACAATCGGGGTTTTGCCCATCTTGCTGGCCCACGCCACCACTTTGGCGATCGTTTCATCGGAGGTCTTTTCTCCGCGAATCACTTCAACCAGCGGCATACGGTGCACCGGGTTAAAGAAGTGCATACCGCAGAAGTTTTCCGGGCGCTTCAGCACGCTGGCCAGTTCGCTGATTGGTATGGTAGAGGTGTTGGATGCCAGCACAGTCTCCGGGCGAACCTTCTCTTCTGTTTCCGCCAGCACCGCTTTTTTCACTTTCGGGTTTTCAACTACCGCTTCGACGACCACATCCACGCGATCGAAACCGCTGTATTCCAGCGTCGGATGAATAGTAGAGATCACCCCGGAGAGCTTCAGACCGTCGATCTTGCCGCGCTCCAGCTGTTTGTTCAGCAGCTTGGCCGCTTCCGTCATGCCCAGCGTCAGGGATTTGTCGTTGATATCTTTCATGACAACCGGCACGCCTTTCCATGCCGACTGATACGCAATACCGCCGCCCATAATGCCCGCACCCAGCACCGCAGCCTGTTTTGGCGTCTCGACATGTTTGGTCAGCTGCTTCGCTTTGCCCTTCACGAACTGATCGTTGAGGAAAATACCCACCAGGGCACGCGCTTCGTTGGTGTGAGCCAGCGGAACGAAACTTTGGTTTTCTAATTTCAGTGCTTCGTCACGGCCCAGACGTGCGGCGGCTTCGATGGTTTTCACCGCGGTGATGGGCGCCGGATAGTGTTTACCCGCCGTCTGCATCACCATGCCTTTAGCGATGGTGAAGCTCATGGTGGCTTCAATTTTACTTAAGTGCAGCGGCTCCAGTTTCGGCTGGCGTTTTGCTTTCCAGTCGAGATCGCCGTTAATCGCCTGGCGCAGTATCGCCAGTGCCCCTTCATGAAGTTTTTCCGGCTTAACGACGCCATCCACCAGACCGAGTTTTAATGCCTGATCGGCACTGACATCTTTACCCGCGGCAATAATTTCCAGGGCGCTATCGGCACCCAGCAGGCGCGGCAGACGTACCGAGCCGCCAAAGCCCGGCATGATGCCCAGCTTCGTTTCAGGCAGACCAATGCGCAGATCCGGCGTCGCCAGACGATAATCGGTCGCCAGCACGCATTCACAGCCGCCACCCAGCGCATAGCCATTAACCGCAGAAAGGGTCGGGACCGGCAGATCTTCCAGACGGTTAAAGACGCTGTTGGCGAAATGGAGCCACTGGCTCAGCTGCTCCTGTGGTACCAGGAACAGCGAGAGGAATTCGGTGATGTCTGCGCCGACAATAAATGCCGCTTTTTCGGAACGCAGCAGCAGACCTTTTAAATCGGTTTGTTTTTCAAGAACGTCCAGCGCCTGGCCAAGGCTGGCCACGGTTGCGGTATCAAGCTTGTTCACTGAGCCGGGGGCGTCGAACACCAGTTCGGCAATGCCACCTTCCAGCCAGTCTACGTACAGGGTGTCGCCTTTGTAGAGCATGTCAGTCTCCTGAATCCAGCAATTGGATCTGGTCATACCAGATGAAACGGAGTGTGGGTTTTGTGTTAATGAAATGCAAATTAGTCATTAAATAATTGTAGGTCTGATCACGCTCGGCGAAGATCACGCAGCTTTTCTGAGGTGTGCTAAGATGCGGGGACTTGAGGTCAAAACGAAAGGAATAATGATGGACTCACTGGCCGCGCTCTACAAAAATCATATTGTTACGTTACAGGAACGTACACGCGACGTACTGGCTCGCTTTAAGCTGGATGCGTTGCTCATCCACTCCGGCGAACTGTTTAATGTCTTCCTTGACGATCATGCTTATCCCTTCAAAGTGAATCCGCAATTTAAAGCCTGGGTGCCGGTAACGCAGGTTCCCAATTGCTGGTTGCTGGTGGATGGTGTGAACAAGCCGAAACTCTGGTTCTATCTGCCAGTGGATTACTGGCACAACGTGGAGCCGCTGCCGACCTCATTCTGGACGGACGAGATAGAGGTGATTGCCCTGCCGAAAGCGGACGGTATTAGCAGCCAGTTACCCGCGGCTCGCGGTAACATTGCCTATATTGGCCCGGTGCCTGAACGGGCACTTGCCATGGAGATCACAGCGGAAAACGTCAACCCGAAAGGGGTGATCGACTATCTGCACTATTACCGCTCATATAAGACCGACTATGAACTGGCGTGTATGCGTGAAGCGCAAAAAACCGCGGTTAACGGCCATCGTGCGGCACATGAAGCGTTCCTGTCCGGCATGAGCGAGTTCGATATTAACCAGGCTTACCTGACGGCGACCGGCCATCGTGATACCGATGTGCCTTACAGCAACATCGTGGCGCTGAACGAACATGCGGCGGTGCTGCATTACACCAAACTCGATCACCGCGCGCCGTCCGAAATGCGCAGCTTCCTGCTGGATGCCGGGGCGGAATATAACGGTTATGCCGCTGACCTGACCCGTACCTGGGCCGGAAACAGCGACACCGAGTTCGCTGCGCTTATCAAAGACGTGAATGATGAACAGCTTGCCCTGATCGCCACCATGAAGGCGGGCGTGAGCTACGTGGAGTACCACATCCAGTTCCATCAGCGCATTGCGAAACTGCTGCGTAAGTACCAGATCGTCAGCGATATGAGCGAAGAGGCGATGGTGGAAAACGACCTGACCGGGCCCTTTATGCCGCACGGTATCGGCCATCCGCTGGGTCTGCAGGTCCACGATACGGCGGGCTTTATGCAGGATGATACCGGTACGCACCTGGCGGCGCCGTCTAAATATCCCTACCTGCGCTGCACCCGTATTCTGCAACCGCGCATGGTGCTGACCATCGAGCCGGGCATCTACTTTATAGAGTCGCTGCTGGCGCCGTGGCGTGAAGGGCAGTTCAGCAAACACTTCAACTGGCAGAAAATCGAAGCGCTGAAGCCGTTTGGTGGGATCCGTATCGAAGATAACGTGGTGATCCACGAGAACGGTACTGAAAACATGACGCGAGATCTGAAGCTGGCGTAATGGAAAGCTGGCTCATACCGGCAGCGCCGGTCACCTTTACGGAAGAGATCAAGAAAAGCCGTTTCATCACGCTGTTGGCGCATACCGACGGCGTGGAGGCGGCGAAGGCGTTTGTAGAGTCAGTAAGAGCGGAGCATCCCGACGCCCGCCACCACTGCGTGGCGTGGGTGGCCGGGCCGCCTGACGACTCGCAAAAGCTCGGGTTCTCGGATGATGGTGAACCGGCGGGCACGGCGGGCAAACCCATGCTCTCGCAGCTCATGGGCAGCGGCGTTGGCGAAATCACCGCCGTCGTGGTGCGATACTACGGCGGCGTATTACTGGGAACGGGCGGGCTGGTCAAGGCCTATGGCGGCGGCGTCCAGCAGGCGCTTAATCAGCTGACGACTATCCGCAAAACGCCACTTACCGAATATACTTTATTGTGCGATTACGCCCAGTTATCCGGCATCGAGGCCTTGCTGAAGCAGTATCAGGGCCTGATCGTACTCAGTGACTACCAGGCGATGGTGCACTTGCGGGTGGCATTACCCCAGGCGGCGCTTCCGGCATTCTCAGCAAAACTGGCTGATTTTAGTCGTGGTTCGTTGCAATTGCGGCCGATTGAAGAATAATCCCCACCCTACTTATTGAATACCAAAGGAAGCGGCAGAGATGCATTTTCGTGCCATAACCCGAATTGTTGGATTGCTGGTCATACTTTTCTCCGGGACGATGATCCTCCCGGGACTGGTAGCGCTTATTTATCGGGATGGTGCGGGCCGCGCCTTTACGCAGACCTTTTTCGTCGCGCTGATGATTGGCTCCCTGCTGTGGTGGCCTAACCGCCGTCAGAAAGGGGAGCTGAAATCCCGGGAAGGCTTCCTGATCGTGGTGCTGTTCTGGACCGTGCTGGGCAGCGTGGGGGCATTACCCTTCATCTTCTCGGAACAACCCAACCTGACGATCACCGATGCCTTCTTCGAATCCTTTTCCGGGCTGACCACCACCGGAGCCACCACGTTGGTGGGGCTGGACTCATTACCTCATGCCATCCTTTTTTACCGGCAGATGCTGCAATGGTTCGGCGGTATGGGGATCATCGTATTAGCCGTAGCTATCCTGCCAATATTGGGCGTCGGGGGGATGCAGCTCTACCGTGCCGAAATGCCGGGGCCGCTGAAAGATAATAAAATGCGCCCGCGTATTGCCGAGACGGCCAAAACGTTATGGCTGATCTATGTTCTGCTGACGGTCGCCTGTGCGCTGGCGCTGTGGTTCGCCGGGATGCCAGCCTTTGATGCCATTGGCCATAGTTTTGCGACCATCGCCATTGGTGGGTTCTCAACCCATGATGCCAGCGTCGGCTATTTTGACAGCCCTACAATCAATACCATCATTGCTATCTTCCTGCTTATCTCCGGCTGTAACTACGGCCTGCACTTCTCGCTGTTAAGCGGCCGTAACCTGAAGGTGTACTGGCGCGACCCGGAGTTCCGCATGTTCATTGGCGTGCAGCTGACGCTGGTGGCTATCTGTACCCTGGTGCTGTGGCTACACGATGTCTATGACTCGGCGGTCACCACCCTTAATCAGGCTTTCTTCCAGGTGGTATCGATGGCGACCACCGCAGGGTTCACCACCGACAGTATCGCGCGCTGGCCGCTCTTCCTGCCTGTGCTGCTGCTCTGTTCGGCCTTTATCGGCGGCTGTGCCGGTTCGACGGGCGGTGGCCTGAAGGTGATCCGCATTCTGCTGCTCTTTAAACAGGGGAACCGCGAGCTTAAGCGTCTGGTACACCCGAATGCGGTTTACAGCATCAAACTGGGCAACCGCGCACTGCCGGAGCGTATTCTGGAGGCGGTGTGGGGCTTCTTCTCTGCCTACGCGCTGGTCTTTATCGTCAGCATGCTGGCGATCATCGCGACGGGCGTGGATGACTTTTCGGCGTTTGCCTCCGTGGTCGCCACACTGAACAACCTGGGGCCGGGCCTTGGCGTGGTCGCAGACAACTTTGCCAGTATGAACCCAACCGCGAAGTGGATCCTGATTGCCAATATGCTGTTCGGGCGTCTTGAGGTCTTTACGCTGTTGGTTCTCCTGACACCAACATTCTGGCGCGAATAAGGGAGCCGTTTGTGAAAACATTAATTCTATTTTCAACGCGCGACGGGCAGACGCGGGAGATTGCCGCTTTTCTGGCTTCTGAGTTAAAAGAGCAGGGTATCTATGCGGATGTCGTCAATCTGAACCGCACAGAAGAGATTGCGTGGCAGGAGTATGACCGCGTGGTGATTGGCGCCTCGATTCGTTACGGTCATTTCCATCCTGCGGTGGATCGCTTCGTGAAAAAGCATACGGCAATGCTGAATAGCCTGCCTGGCGCTTTCTACTCTGTGAATCTGGTGGCGCGTAAAGCGGAAAAGCGCACGCCGCAAACCAACAGCTACACGCGCAAGTTTTTACTGAACTCACCCTGGAAGCCAACTGCCTGTGCTGTCTTTGCGGGGGCGCTGCGTTATCCGCGCTACCGCTGGTACGATCGCTTTATGATTCGCCTTATTATGAAGATGACAGGCGGCGAAACGGATACCCGTAAAGAGGTGGTCTATACCGACTGGTCCCAGGTCTCCAGTTTCGCCCGGGAAATTGCGCAATTAACCCGCAATTCGCGGCATTAATAGTCGCAAAGGTCGAAAAGTAAGCGAACGGAAAACTTTTTAAGATTTCTGCTTGTCACCGTCAGATAACTCCCTATAATGCGCCACCACTGACACGGAACAACGGCAAACACGCCGCCGGGTCAGCGGGGTTCGGTAAGAACCTCACGGAGAAAAGCGAAAATAATCGCTTGACTTTGAGGCGGGGAAGCGTAATATGCACACCCCGCGCCGCAGCGAAAAAGCGAAGCGGCACTGCTCTTTAA
>NZ_DIAO01000010.1:0-71876 GCF_002416465.1 Leclercia sp. UBA5076 | reverse complement strand
GCCTTACCCGGCCTACGGGTCACCCTGTCGATTGTTCAGCAATATCGTGCACTGCCATGTGCATTTCCCGATGACTTAACAGCCATCTAGCGATCGTGTGGTCTATATCGATCGTTACGCAGAGTGCGGTTTTAACGACGGTAAGACGCGAGAAAGGCCAGGGGAGGGGGAACTGCTTTGAAGAGGTTAAGCCTTCCACAACGCCTGTGTGCCACAAATAAGACGTCAGAATGGTTCAACGCTGCTGACGTACTGATAGATGCCCGGAAGCGTTGACAGTAAAGCTGGAAGAGAAAGGGCCGTTGTTAAATTCTGTTTTGCCAAAAGCAAAAACCCGCCTTTTGGGCGGGTTCTTTAAATAGTGGTGCCCGGACCCGGACTAACGCCGGAGGCGTTGAACAGCGTGCTTGCCGCGCTGGCCCCGAAGGGGTGAGCCGCTTGCGGCGAATAATCGAACATCGTTCGATGAAGAGTCCGGCTCTCAGAAAGCAAAAACCCGCCTTTTGGGCGGGTTCTTTAAATAGTGGTGCCCGGACTCGGAATCGAACCAAGGACACGGGGATTTTCAATCCCCTGCTCTACCGACTGAGCTATCCGGGCAACGGGGCGCATTAAACCCGATCTGCCCTCTGTCGTCAACGAAATTTGTTGGTTTCGCTACTGACCGCACACTCTGTCGCCACTTTGCTGCATTATCAGGCAAAAAACGCTGTCCACAGGGCAGAGAGCGGCATGGCGATTGCCAGCGCAGGCAGCATATTCACCACTGCAAACATCTTGATACCGCAGATCCGCAGCCCCGTCGCCAGCAGCAGCAGGCCGCCCACGGCGGTAAAGTCAGCCATCATCGCCGGAGTGGTTAGCGGTAGCAGCAGCGTGGCGCAGGTTGCAAGCACGAGCTGGATAAGCAGCATGGGCACAGAGATCGCGGCGACGGCAATCCCCAGCGTGGTTGCAAAGATTGTGGCGGTAAAGAAATCGAGAAAGGCTTTGGCGATGAGGATACTGGGATCGCCGGTCATCCCTTCCTGCATTGAGCCAAATATCCCCGTGCCGCTGGCGCAGAAGAGAATAATGATGGCGACGTAGTTCTGGATAAATGCGTCGTGGCCACCGCCTTTCTGTTTACCCCGTGAGAGTAAATTTTTCGCTTTGCCGACGGCGCTATTAATACCCTTTTCCAGATAACAAAACTCGCCAATCAGCGCCCCAAGCAGGGTCGCCAGCACCATTACCGGCAGGTTGGCGCATTTGATGACCAGCAAAATGCCAATGCCTAACGACGCCAGACCGAAGATTGAGGGCATGGAGGAGCGGATACGCTCCGGTAATCGCTGGCTGAGCATGGCACCCAGTACACCACCGAGCAGCACGGCTCCGGCATTAATAAATGGTCCAATAACCACTATGAACTCCTGTTATTTACTCATTGATATTGCATTATTATTACTCTTTTCAGTGAGTAACCGCCAAAAGTAATGCTATTTTTTGCATAATGATTCCTCCTTGCGCCTCCTGGCGAAAGGTGACATTATTGCGCGAATTTTCTCCTCTCAGATACGGGGCCGCCCATGAACAGACTTTCTCTCGCTGTACGAATGGCTGGCCGCATCCACACCGCTTATTCTAAGCTCACCATGCGGTGAGGGTAACGCAGGCTCACTGCAGGACAGCAGTAAAACCAGACGCGCTCTGTTTTTACTGATGTCTGGCGGTCGGAGCTGAACTCCGGTCAGACACATTCGTTGGGCAGGGGGACTCCCTGTCCGGGGCTTTTTCTCGCCTTGCACGGGTATTTGCGCTTATGAAATCAATGAAAATTGCCGTCAGCCGTGAGCTGGCCTCCGCCTTATCCACGCACCGGGAAGTGGTGACGCTGGATAACACCGATTTTACGGATGTGGCGGCAGTCGTCATTACCGTCGCTGAAAGCCACAGCGGCATCCTCGCATTACTGAAACGCACCGGTTTTCATTTACCTGTTTATCTGTTCTCACCAGAGCCGGTAGACGCGCCTGCGGGTGTCGATGCGGTAATCGACGGTAAGGCACAGGAGTGGCTTGAGCTGGAAGCGGCGGCCTGTCGCTATGAAGAGAATCTGTTGCCGCCGTTTTTCGACACCCTTAGTCAGTATGTAGCAATGGATAACAGCACCTTTGCCTGTCCGGGGCACCAGCACGGCGCATTCTTTAAGAAGCATCCCGCCGGCCGCCAGTTTTTCGATTTCTTTGGCGAGAATCTCTTTCGTGCCGATATGTGCAACGCCGACGTCAAGCTCGGCGATCTGCTGATCCATGAAGGGTCTGCCAAACATGCGCAAAAGTTTGCGGCAAAAGTATTCAATGCCGACAAAACCTATTTCGTTCTTAATGGCACCTCAGCCGCCAACAAGGTGGTGACTAACGCGCTGCTGACCCGTGGCGATCTGGTGCTGTTTGACCGCAATAACCATAAGTCCAACCATCATGGGGCGCTGATCCAGGCGGGTGCCACGCCGGTTTACCTCGAAGCGGCGCGCAACCCCTTTGGCTTTATTGGCGGCATCGACGATCGCTGTTTTGACGAGGCGTACCTGCGGGAGTTGATCCGTGATGTTGCTCCGGAGAAAGCTCTGGAAGCCCGTCCGTTCCGCCTGGCGGTGATCCAGCTCGGCACCTATGACGGCACCATCTATAACGCCCGTCAGGTGATCGATAAAATCGGCCAGCTGTGCGACTACATCCTCTTCGACTCGGCGTGGGTAGGCTACGAGCAGTTTATCCCGATGATGGCCGACAGCTCGCCGCTGCTGCTGGAGCTAAACGAGAACGATCCGGGGATCTTTGTCACTCAGTCGGTGCACAAACAGCAGGCCGGGTTCTCCCAGACCTCGCAGATCCACAAAAAGGATAACCATATCCGCGGTCAGGCGCGTTTCTGCCCGCATAAGCGCCTGAATAATGCCTTTATGCTGCATGCGTCCACCAGCCCGTTCTATCCGCTGTTTGCGGCCCTTGACGTGAACGCCAAAATCCACGAAGGGGAGAGCGGGCGTCGGCTGTGGGCCGAATGCGTTGAGATGGGCATCGAAGCGCGCAAGGCGATTATCGCCAACTGTAAAATGATTAAGCCGTTTATCCCGCCGGTGGTGGCCGGGCGTCCGTGGCAGGATCATCCTACCCATGCGATTGCCAGCGAGCTGCGTTTCTTCAGCTTTGAACCGGGGGCGAAATGGCACGGCTTTGAGGGGTATGCCGAAGAGCAGTACTTTGTCGACCCGTGCAAGCTGCTGCTGACCACGCCGGGCATCGATGCTGAAAGCGGGGAGTACACCGGCTTTGGCATCCCGGCGACCATTCTGGCGCACTACTTGCGCGAGAAAGGCATTGTCCCGGAGAAGTGCGATCTCAACTCCATTCTCTTCCTGCTGACCCCGGCGGAGAGCGCCGAGAAGATGGCGCAACTGGTGGCGATGCTGGGCCAGTTTGAGCAGCACATTGAAGATGACACCCCGCTGGCGGATGTCCTGCCGACCATCTGGAACAAATATCCGGTCCGCTACCGCGACTACACGCTGCGTCAGCTTTGCCAGGAGATGCACGATCTGTATGTCAGCTTTGACGTGAAGGATCTGCAAAAGGCGATGTTCCGCAAAGAGAGCCTGCCCACCGTGGCGATGAACCCGCAGGATGCTAACCAGGCCTTTATTCGCGGTGACGTCGAGCTGGTGCGCATCAGCGAAGCCGAAGGGCGTATCGCGGCGGAAGGGGCGTTGCCATACCCGCCAGGGGTGCTGTGTGTGGTGCCGGGCGAACTGTGGGGTGGAGCGGTGCAGCGTTACTTCCTGGCGCTGGAAGAGGGCGTCAACCTGTTACCCGGTTTTTCTCCGGAACTGCAGGGCGTTTACAGCGAAAAGGATGCGGACGGGATCAAGCGTTTGTACGGGTATGTTCTGAAGTAAAAAAAATCCCCCTCCGCAGGGAGGGGGATTTCACAGATTAATGTGCGACGGTCTGCACACCTGTTGGGGTACGAACATGTTTGTACTTGAACAGCACCATGAACGCGAAGGCCAGTACCAGCGAGTAGCCTGCAAAGATCAGCCATACCGGCTGCCAGTCGGTAATACCGTTGGTGGTATACATCTCCACAACCTTACCGCTCACCACGCCGCCGAGAATACAGCCGAAGCCGTTGGTCATCATCAGGAACATGCCCTGGGCGCTGGCGCGAATTTCCGGACGTACCTCTTTCTCCACAAAGACGGAACCGGAGATGTTGAAGAAGTCGAAGGCGCAGCCGTAGACAATCATCGACAGCACCAGCAGCACGGTACCGAAGGCTGACGGGTCGCCGTAGGCGAACAGGCCGAAGCGCAGCATCCACGCGAAAATACTGATCATCATGACGTTCTTGATACCGTAGCGGCTCAGGAAGAACGGGATGGTCAGAATGAACAGCGTTTCGGAGATCTGCGAAATGGACATCATCACCGACGCATGTTCAACGATAAAGCTCCCGGAGAACAGCGGGTCGTTATCAAAGCTGTGCAGGAAGGTGTTGCCGAACATGTTAGTGATCTGCAGCTCTGCGCCCAGCAGCATGGAGAAGATGAAGAAGATCGCCATGCGTTTGTTTTTAAACAGCGCGAACGCGTCCAGGCCAAGCATGGAGCTCCAGCTCTGGTTTGTCTGCTGGTTAGAGACCGGAATGTGCGGCAGGGTCAGGGTGAACAGCACCAGCACGATAGAGAGCGCCGCGCCGATATAGAGCTGCATATGGCTCAGCTCAAAGCCGGAGAAGCTCACCGCCCACATCGCCATAATAAAGCCGATGGTGCCCCAGATACGGATCGGCGGGAAGTCGGTCACGATGTCCAGACCCGCCGTTTTCAGGCGATAGTAGGAGATGGTGTTCACAAGCCCAAGCGTTGGCATATAGGCCAGCGAGTTAAGCAGGATCACCACAAACATCGCCCCCGGCGTGGTTACCCCCGCGGCCATAAACAGCGTGGCCGCCCCCACCAGGTGGCAGAAGGCGTAAAGCCATTTCGCGCTGATCCATTTGTCCGCCACGATCCCGAGCAGGGTCGGCATAAATACCGCGGCAATGCCCAGCGAGCTATAGACCGCGCCGATGGAAGCACCATCGAATTTCAGGGTGACAAACATGTAGGAGCCGAGCGTGGTTAGCCAGCTCCCCCACAGACAGAACTGCAGAAACGACAAGATTTTAAGCTGCAGCTTAAGGTTCATGTTACTTTCCTCACAAAGAGAGCGGGCTGTATGTTGGTGTAGAAACATTTGGGTTTTGGATTTGATGCAATTCTATCAGCGAGTGGCGTGATGTTTTGTTACCTCCCGCAAAAAAATGCAATCAACATTAATTTGCAGTTTGGATTGTGATGCAAATAACAATTTCCTATGGGTAAGGCGGGCGGGGATCGATGGACTCTTTACCCTCCCCGCGCAGGAGAGGGTAAAAAAGTCACACTACTTTCTACGATAGCTCTTCTGAGCCGTATTGACCTTGTAGAGGTAGCGGCGGGATTCTGCGGAAGGGTGACGGCTGGTGAGGGTCTGGTATACATCCCCCGGTGACATACTGTTGATAATGTTTGCCGCCTGGATTTTATCGCTGGAGAAGACGCGCAGCACGCTGCCTGCGCCGCCGTTGTAGGCGGTGATCACCGCGTAGCGGCGAGAGGTCGGGTTATCGATGCCGCTCAGGTAGACGTTGTTCAGCATCGCCAGGTAGGCGGTACCGGTGTCGATATTGCTGGCAGGATCAAACAGGTAACTGCGGCTTGGCATACCCGATCTTCCCTGCGAGCGGAACACATCTTTCCCGGCGCTGTGCTGCACAACCTGCATCAGGCCCAGCGCGTCGGAACGGCTCACCGCGTAGGGGTTGAACGAGGATTCGGTCTGCATAATCGCCAGGATCAGCGACTCATCGACACCATATTTACGCGACGCCTGGCGTACCATCCCGACATATTTATGTGCACGTTTATCGAGGTGGTTTGGCACCAGGTTAATGGTCACGCTGTAGATAACGCGCAGGCCATTGCTGCGGCTTTTCAGGCGCGTCTGCAACAGGTAGTTAGCAAAATTATTAGCACGGCCTTCCCAGCGAATGGACTGGCCGGTTTGATCCACCACCTGGCCATAGAGGAACGGCTCTTTGGAGATGGTGATGTCGTCAGCATCGGAGTAGAGGTCGATAGAGCCCGGATCGTCACCCATCAGCAAGGTTTTCACGATCGCCTCGCGCAAACGCGCCGCAGGATCGGTTCCGGCGATGGTCTCGACGGTAATAGTACCTTCGTCAAAGTTGATGTGGCTGCGGGTCTGGTAAGCGTCGGTATACTTAACGTAGTCCTTTGGTCCTGCGATCAGAACCTCGTTAAATCCCCAGATATTTTCGATGTTATGGGCGAATTGCCCCATCAGAATGTCAAAACCGTTGGTGTCCTTTACCCAGGCTTCGTTATAGCTATCGCCTTTCTTACTGGAGGAACACGAAACAAGTAACGGTGCAACAAGAGCAAGCGCTAAAAATTTTTTCATCATTCCAGGAGTGCGTGTTGTGTTGGTTCTGGGGCTCTTTTCGCCGGGGGCGCTACGCTTACCCGGCCTACAAACCGTAGACCAGGCAAGGCGGCACGATATTATTTTTCTGGTGGCGTATAGCCTTCGATGTGAACGTCTTTGCCTTCAAACAGGAAATTGACCATCTCCTCTTCAAGCTGTTTGCGGTGTTCAACGTTCATCATGTTGAGCTTGCGCTCGTTAATCAGCATGGTTTGCTTGTGTTGCCACTGCGCCCACGCCTCTTTCGAAATTTCGTTATAGATGCGCTTACCCAGATCGCCCGGATAGAGCTGGAAGTCCTGGCCTTCTGCTTCACGCTGCAGGAAGGTGCAAAAAATTGTTCTGGCCATACTGATTCCTCTTTGTCGCCCGGAGCTAAACCGTTGCTCCGACACGTAATTGCTGTAACAGGCGCTCTACGGGAGCCGCGAGCCCCACTGACGGCGGTTGCGCTAAGTTATACCAGAGAGCGGTGCCTTCATCCATGCACGCCGTGAATGAGGACACGGGAAGCCACATTGGAACAATATCCAGATGGAAGTGGCTGAAGGTATGGCGAAACGCGGTGAGCTGCACAAGAGTATCGGCAGGGATGCCGCGTTGCGCCAGCCAGTCGCGAAGATGCTCTTCATCCTCAAACTGCGGGAAGCAGAAGAGACCGCCCCATAAACCGCTTGGCGGACGCTGGGCGAGCCAGACGGTCTCCTCGTGCTGCATCAGCAGAAAATAGCCGGTACGCTCTGGTAAGGTCTGCTTCGGCTTTTTACCGGGATAGTGCGCCCACGACTGGTTAGCATAGGCCACGCAGAGATTATTCAGCGGGCACAGTTCGCATTTCGGTTTCGAGCGGGTGCAGACCATTGCCCCTAAATCCATCATCGCCTGGTTAAAGCGTTCAACACCCTGAGCGGGAGTGACCGCTTCACTGATCTCCCAGAGGCGTTTCTCCACCTCTTTCTTGCCCGGCCAGCCACCGACGGCGTAGCAGCGCGCCAGCACGCGTTTAACGTTGCCGTCGAGAATCGGGAAATGTTTGCCCAGCGAGAGGGAAAGGATGGCCCCGGCGGTGGAGCGCCCCACGCCCGGCAGGGCGGCCACTTCATCGAAGGTTTCCGGGAAGGTGCCACCGTGCAGCGAAACCACCTGCTGGGCGGCTTTATGCAGGTTGCGGGCGCGGGCGTAATAGCCGAGCCCGGTCCACAGATGCAGCACTTCATCCAGCGGTGCGTTAGCCAGATCGGTCACCGTTGGAAAACGCGCCATAAAGCGCTCAAAGTAAGGGATAACCGTCGCGACCTGCGTTTGTTGCAACATCACCTCTGAGAGCCATACTTTGTACGGTGTTTTTTCAATTTGCCAGGGCAGGGTTTTACGCCCGTATTTGTCATACCAGTCCAGCACCTGGGCTGAAAATTGAGAGGCTTGCATGGTCTTCGCTTTGCGGTATCAGGGAGGCAGATTGCAGCACAGAGGCATGCGACTGTAAACCGGATCTTTCCCATGCTTGCATCCGGTCATTAACTTTGGATAATGCCCGTTTCCCGAACATTCTCACAAGCAGACTACTCTTTTATGAAAAACGACGTCATATCACCGGAATTTGATGAAAACGGTCGCCCGCTGCGCCGTATTCGCAGCTTTGTCCGCCGTCAGGGGCGCCTGACCAAAGGGCAGCAGCACGCGCTGGATAACTACTGGCCGGTGATGGGCGTTGAGTTCACCGAACAGCCGCTCGACTTTGTGGCGCTGTTTGGCCGCGACGCGCCAATTACACTTGAGATCGGTTTTGGCATGGGCGCTTCGCTGGTGACCATGGCAAAAGCGCGCCCGGAGCAGAACTTCCTCGGCATTGAAGTGCACTCCCCGGGCGTCGGTGCGTGTCTGGCGACCGCCCACGAAGAGGGCGTCGAGAACCTGCGCGTGATGTGTCACGACGCGGTAGAAGTGCTGCACAAGATGATCCCTGACAATTCTCTGAGCATGGTTCAGCTCTTTTTCCCTGACCCGTGGCACAAAGCACGTCATAATAAACGCCGTATCGTTCAGGCGCCGTTTGCTGAGCTTCTCAGAAGCAAACTGAAGCTGGGTGGTGTTTTCCATATGGCAACCGACTGGGAACAGTATGCGGAACATATGCTGGAGGTGATGTCGGCGCTGGACGGGTATAAAAACCAGTCTGCGAGCAATGACTATGTACCGCGTCCTGAATCGCGTCCGGTAACCAAATTTGAACAGCGTGGCCATCGTCTTGGTCACGGCGTATGGGACTTAATGTTCGAGAGGGTAAAATAATGGCAAAGAACCGTAGCCGTCGTCTGCGTAAGAAAATGCACATCGAGGAGTTCCAGGAGGTGGGTTTTTCGGTTGCATGGCGTTTCCCGGAAGGCACCAGCGTAGAAAAAATTGATGAAGATGTCGACGCTTTCATCAATGAAGTCATCGAGCCGAACAAGCTGGCGTTTGACGGCAGCGGCTACCTGGCGTGGGAAGGTTTGATCTGCAAACAAGAGATCGGCAAGTGTAGCGAAGAAGATCAGGCCATTGTGCGTAAGTGGCTGGAAGACCACAAATTCGAAGAGGTGCGCATCAGCGAACTTTTCGACATTTGGTGGGACTAATAGAGCATCAGGGGCCAGCAATTGCTGGCCCATTTTGTATGAGGGAGAATATATGATGCGCAAAACGCTGCTCGCCGCGGCCTTAATGACCACGGCACTCACCGCTCACGCAGAGTACAAATGTGAAGTCACGCCGCGTGACGATGTGATCCTGAGTCCCCAAACCGTGCAGGTAAAAGGTGAGAACGGCAATCTGGTGATCACCCCGGATGGCAACGTCATGTTTAACGGCAAGCAGTACACGCTGAGCGCAGCCCAACGTGAACAGGCAAAAGATTACCAGGCCGATCTGCGCAGCGCGCTGCCGTGGATCGACGAAGGCGCACAGACCCGCGTGGAAAAAGGCCGTGTCGCGCTGGATAAGATCATCGCGAAAGAGGTAGGTGAGAGCAGCAACATGCGCTCGCGGCTCACCAAACTGGACGCGCAGTTAAAAGAGCAGATGAACCGCATTATTGAGCATCGCACCGATGGCCTGACGTTCCACTATAAAGCGATCGATCAGGTACGTGCCGACGGTCAGCAGCTGGTGAACCAGGCGATGGGCGGCATTCTGCAGGACAGCATTAACGAAATGGGCGCCAAAGCGGTACTGAAAGGCGGCGGCAACCCGCTGCAGGGCGTACTGGGTAGCCTGGGCGGCCTGCAAACCGCCATTCAGAACGAGTGGAAAAACCAGGAAGCGGATTTCCAGAGCTTTGGCAAAGATGTGTGTAAGCGTGTTGTCTCGCTGGAAGAGAGCCGAAAGGCGCTGGTGGGGACGTTGAAGTAGTTTAGTGCGTTCTGGGCCCCTCACCTTAACCCTCTCCCTTTCAGGATGAGGGTCGGGGCGAGGGGAGACGTCTCTATGGTCCGCTCACGGCGAAGCTGTTTCGCATAAGAACCAGTAAGTTCCCTCCCCGCACTCTGCCCGCTTTTCCCTTAACCAGCAGAGGGGGAGGCAAAACCCTGAAGCCTGCTTCAGGACGCTTCGGCGAGGAATAGCTCAAGAAGGGAGTTTAAGAACAGTTTGCCATGCTCGGTTATCTGCCAGTAATCAGCGCATTCGATCAGATACCCCTGCGCCAGCGCTTCGTCAATCTGCGGACGAATGACCGACTCCGGCAACCCGGTATACAACGTAAACTCCTTGCGCGGTGCGGGTTCAAGCAGGCGGAAGCGGTTCATAAAGAACTCAAACGGCTTATCGTCGGCTTCAACATCATGGCTGCGCTCAAGATAGCGTCCTTCCATATAGCCACGCGGATGGCGCGTTTTAGCCGTGCGCAGAATCCGTCCGTCCGGGAAGGTCACTTTGCCGTGGGCGCCACAGCCAATGCCCAGGTAGTCGCCAAAACGCCAGTAATTCAGGTTGTGCTGACACTGGTAGCCAGGCTTCGCGTAGGCCGAGGTTTCGTACTGCTGATACCCGGCGGCGGTCAAAAGCTTGTGGCCCTGCTCGAAAATATCCCACAGCGCGTCATCATCAGGCAGTACCGGCGGGCGTGAACCAAACAGCGTGTTTGGCTCAATGGTCAGCTGATACCAGGAGAGGTGCGGCGGGTTCAGCTCAATGGCCTGACGCAGATCGTCCAGCGCTTCCTCCAGGGATTGATCCGGCAGGCCGTGCATCAGGTCGAGGTTAAAGCTGCGCAATCCCAGCCCGGTCGCCAGGTGAGCGGCACGTTTCGCCTCATCCGGGCCATGAATGCGCCCCAGACGCGTTAACTTCGGCGCGCTAAAGCTCTGCACGCCAATAGAGATACGGTTCACCCCGGCGCGCTGATACTCCACAAAACGGTCGGCCTCAACGGTACCTGGGTTGGCCTCCATGGTAATCTCTGCATCCGCTGCCAGATTAAGGCGCGCTCGCACGCCATCCAGCAGCGTTTGCATCGCCGGCCCTGAGAGCAGGCTCGGCGTACCGCCACCGATAAAAATGGTCTTTACTTCACGTCCCTGCGCGTAAGGTCCGTCGGCGTCCAGATCGGCAAGCAGATGCTGAACGTAATCGTCATGGGGCACTTCGCCTTTTAGCGCATGCGAGTTGAAATCGCAGTACGGGCATTTCTGCACGCACCACGGGATGTGAATATAAAGACTCAATGGTGGCAAATTAGCCATTACGTAATGCTTCCAGTAACAGTTTCAGGGCGCGTCCACGATGGGAAATCGCGCTTTTTTCTTCGCGGGTCAGTTCCGCAGCGGTTTTGCCCTCGCTCGGGACAAAGAAGATCGGATCGTAGCCAAAGCCGCCATTGCCTGCCGCCTCGCGGGCTATCACGCCCGGCCAGCTGCCGTGGCAGACCAGCGGCGTTGGGTCTTCAGCGTGACGCATGTAGACCAGCACGCAGTGGAACTGCGCCTTGCGCTGCTCATCCGGCACATCCTTGAGCGTTTCCAGCAGCTTTTCGAGATTCTGCTGATCGCTGGCATCGACGCCAGAATAGCGGGCGGAGTAAATTCCTGGCGCGCCGCCAAGGGCATCTACCGCCAGGCCAGAGTCATCGGCAATGGCCGGTAAGCCGGTGACCTGTGCAGCATGGCGCGCCTTCAGAATGGCGTTTTCAATAAAGGTCAGGCCGGTCTCTTCTGCAGAGTCCACCCCCAGTTCGGTCTGGGCAACCACATCCAGACCAAAATCATTTAACAGCGAGGCCAGCTCGCGCACTTTACCGGCGTTACCGGTAGCGAGAACAACTTTTTGCATCTGTTAATCCTGTTGTATCAGTGCCGCGACTTCCGTCGGGATTTGTTGCGGATGAAGAATTTTGACCTGCTTGTGACGGCCCAGTTCACCTTTCTCGATCAGCACCTGGCTTTTCGCAACGCGAAACTGCTTCGCCAGATACTTCACCAGATGGGCATTGGCCTGGCCGTCCACAGGAGGGGCAGTGATGGCGACTTTTACTTCGTCGCCATGCAGCCCGATAATCGTATCGCGACTGGCTTTCGGCTGAATATACAGCCATAAAACCAGCCCATCGGCGCAGGTGCTGACAGCACTCATAACGCCATCCACAGCCCCGGCAGTAGCATATTGCCTGTGGACTGCAGCAGTTCAGCGATACCCATATTGATCACGTACAGCAGCAGTACGAGGATCATTGGAGAGAAGTCGATCCCGCCCATGGCCGGCAGCAGATTACGAATCGGGCGCAGCAGCGGGTCTGCAAGCTGAATCAGGACATACTCCACCGGGCTACGGCCCTGGCTTACCCAGCTCATGATCGCCATCAGCAGCAGAACCCAGAAAATCAGCAGGCCGATCGTTTTTATCAGGATCAAGACCGCCGCGATCCAGATGATCGGCTGGAAGGTGATGACCATAAACAGCACGATCGCTTTCACCACGCACAGGATCAGCGCAACCAGCAGGGAGGCGCTGTCAATCGGGCCCATTGGCGGGATCACCCGGCGCAGCGGTCCGACAATCGGTTGGGTCACTTTCACGACAAACTGTGAGAAGGGGTTGTAAAAATCACAACGGGCCCACTGCATCCAGACGCGTAACAAAAGCACCATCGTATACAGTTCAATGACCGTTGAGAGCAGGAAGGTCAACGTCTTCATGGCGTTCCTCAGGTTTCCTTATTATTGGGTGTAATCGCGCGCGCCGAAAATTGCTGTCCCGATGCGCACCATGGTGCTGCCAGCCGCAATCGCGGCGGCCATATCGTCCGTCATGCCCAGTGAAAGCGTGTCGACCGTTGGGTAGCGCGTTTTAAGCGCCTCAAATGCTACAGCCATTTGCCGGGCTACGGCAAACTGCCTGTCGTAATCTGTTTCAGGGGCCGGGATCGCCATTAACCCGCGCAGGCGAAGGCCGGGCAGAGCGGCAACCTGTTTCGCCAGCAGATCCAGGGCATCCAGCGCAATGCCGGATTTACTGTTCTCATCGCTAATGTTGATTTGGATCAGCACGTTAAGCGGCGGCATCTCTGCCGGGCGCTGCTCGCTCAGACGGGTGGCGATGCGCAGACGATCAACGGTATGACACCAGTCGAAATGCTCCGCCACCAGCCGGCTTTTGTTCGACTGTAGTGGTCCGATAAAGTGCCACTGCAGATCCGCGGTGCCCTTTTCCCGGAAATGGCGGATTTTTTCCACCCCTTCCTGCACGTAGTTTTCACCGAACATGCGCTGGCCTGCATCAATGGCTTCTGCGATAGCGTTCGCAGGCTTGGTTTTACTGACTGCAAGCAACGTAACTTCTTCTGAAGCACGGCCGCAACCTGTTGCCGCGGCTGAGATTTTGTCCCTGACCTGTGCCAGGTTATGCGCAATGTCGTTCATTTTCCGGGGATCATTAAATGGATATGGAAGAAATTGTGGCCCTTAGTGTAAAGCATAATGTGTCGGATCTACACCTGTGCAGTAACGCACCACCTCGCTGGCGGCGGCGAGGGAAAATGGAATTTGCTCCCTTTCCGGGGCCGGAGGTCGCGATGCTGCTGAAAAGCTGGCTTAGCGACGAGCAGCAGGGGGCATGGTGCGCCCAAGGGCAGGTGGATTTTGCCGTTACGCTTGCGAGCAGGCAGCGGCTGCGGGCCAGCGCCTTTGCGCATATGCAGGGGTGTTCTCTGGTGCTCCGCCTGCTTCCAGACGCGTGCCCGCAGTTGCGCACCCTGGGAGCGCCGCGGGCGATACCCGAACTGCTGGCAAATGATAACGGTTTGATACTGGTGACCGGGGCGACAGGCAGCGGTAAATCCACCACCCTTGCGGCAATGGTCGATTTTCTCAATCACCATAGCGACGGGCATATCCTGACGCTCGAAGATCCGGTGGAATTTATCCATCAAAGCAAGCGTTGCCTGGTTCAGCAGCGGGAGATTGGCCTGCATTGCCTCTCCTTTGCCGACGCGCTGCGGGCAGCCTTACGTGAAGATCCTGATGTGATCCTGCTGGGCGAACTGCGTGACAGCGAGACGATACGTCTTGCGCTTACCGCCGCAGAGACCGGGCATCTGGTGCTGGCGACGCTCCACACCCGGGGCGCCGCCCAGGCAGTGGAGAGGCTGGTGGATGCCTTCCCCGCGCAGGAAAAAGAGCCGGTACGGAAACAGCTGGCAGGCAGCCTGCGCGCCGTGCTGGCGCAAAAACTCGAAAGGGATAATCAGCAGGGGCGCGTCGCGCTGTTCGAATTACTGGTTAATACCCCTGCGGCAGCCAATTTAATCCGCGAAGGAAAAACCTGGCAACTGCCCGGCGTGATCCAGACCGGGCAGCAGGCTGGCATGCAAAACTTCGAGCAGAGCCTGGCTGAGCGCAGGGCGCAGGGGCGATTGTCATGAGCCTGTGCCAGCAGAGAATGCCTCTCATGGCCTTGTTTCCTGCGGTACGGGCGCTAAAATCGAGTTCTGATTGCACTGATTGAAAGCGGCTATGTCATCACAACCGAACCAAAGTCTTATCGACGGCATTCGCTGTCTGCAATATCTGGTTTCCAGCGACCGTGCTATCGGTTGCCGTGAACTCGCACGACTGATGGGGATCAACACCACTCGGGTGAACCGTTTGCTGATGACCATGGCCTCTATTGGCCTGACCATGCAGGACGAGCATCGTCGCTACCTGCCTGGTCCCGGCATTCATGCCCTGGCGGCGCAGTCCATCCGTGGCTCGGAGCTTTTCTCCCGCGCCTTGCCCCGGCTGGAGCGCCATGCGCCACGCGATATCGTGGTGGCCCTGGGCGTGCTGTGGGAGGATCAGGTCATCTATATCTGGCACGCCGTTCCCGGCAGCCAGGCCAGCCAGGCGCTGGCCGGATTCCATATGCTCCCTGCCTGGCAATCGGTGATTGGCATGTCGCTACTGGCGAGCGAACCGGATGACGCGCTAATCCCACGCTTTACGCCAGAGCAGTGGCAAAACCTCGCCCCGCATGTGGCCCAGCAGCGCGAGCAGGGACGTGTGATCTGGCATCATGACGACGGTGAAGTGTCGATGGCGGTGCCCGTAGGGGCGCACCATGCCGCGCTGGCCTTTGCCGGCATGTGGAATATTGACGATGAGAGCGTCCGCTCCCGTCTTGATGAGCTGACCGCGCTCAACGCTACGCTGCTGGCGGACCGGGAATGAATTGCCCGGATTGCCGGGCAAAGGGAAGGGGATCAGTAACCCTGCTCGAAGAAACTTTCGAGAATAATCACCGCAGAAGCGGAATCGACGCTGCCTTTGTTTAGCGCGCGAAAACCGCCATGCTCGAACAGACCGGCGCGGGCTTCAACCGTGCTTAACCGTTCGTCATGCAGCTTAATCGCCACGCCAAAACGGCCATGAATTTTATTGGCAAAATTGCGCGCCCGGGCAGTTAGTGGCTGTTCTGTGCCATCCATATTCAACGGTAAACCGACGATGACCTCGTCCGGCTGCCACTCTTTCAACAGTCGTTCGATCAGGTTCCAGTCCGGGATGCCATTTTGCGCTTTCAGCGCCGTCAGCGGGCGGGCGGTGCCGGTGATGCGCTGGCCGATCGCCACGCCGATACTTTTAGTGCCGAAATCAAAGGCGAGAAGCGTGCCGCTCATCAGGCATGCCCCGCGACGCCAGGCATGGTCTGGATATCAATGCCAATCAGTTTTGCCGCATCCCGCCAGCGATCGGCGATGGGGGTTTTAAACAGAATGTTCAGATCTGCCGGGGCAGTGAGCCAGGCATTATCCAGGATCTCCTGCTCAAGTTGGCCTTTTTCCCATGAGGCGTAACCGAGCGCCACAAGCACATCCGCCGGCTGGCTGGTGGTGCCCAGCGTCTCCAGCACGTCACGGGAGGTGGTCACAACGGTATTGTCAGAGATGCGGATGCTGGAGGAGAAACCGGGCGGCGTATGCAAAATAAAGCCGCGATCTTCTGCCAGCGGGCCACCCAGCATCACCGGTTTGTCGAGACGAATTTCAGGAACACGTTCGTCCTGGGAAATTTTCAATTTTTCCAGAATGCCTTCAACAGTCAGATTTTCCAGCGGTTTATTGATGATAATCCCCATCGCACCCTCTTCGCTGTACTCGCAGATATACACGACGGAACGGCGGAAAATCGGATCCTGGAGAGCAGGCATGGCAATCAGAAAGTGATGCTGTAAATTCATTGTCAGAGGTTCAGTTTCCTGGTTTAAAAAGCGACAGTACCCAGTATGCGGACAAAACCCGACACTGTCACTATACACTTCACCCTTCACGCTGCCGGGGTAACGGCTGCGCCTTGATGCAGCATGAAGGGTTGTGTGTATAAATATTGGGACTGTTACTGCTTCAGCCGTTTTTCGATCGCATCCATCAGCATGCCGGTGATAGACACCGGGAACTCAGCTTCGATTTCACGAATACAGGTCGGGCTGGTCACGTTCACTTCTGTCAGGCGATCGCCAATGATGTCGAGGCCAACGAAGATCAGCCCTTTGGCTTTTAACAGCGGGCCCACGCGGCGGGCAATTTCCCAGTCGCTTTCGGTCAGCGGACGCGGCTCGCCACGGCCACCGGCCGCCAGGTTACCACGGGTTTCGCCACCCTGCGGAATACGCGCCAGGCAGTAAGGCACCGGCTCGCCGTCCACCACCAGCACGCGCTTGTCGCCGTCGACAATCGCCGGAATATAGTTCTGCGCCATGCAGTAGCGGGTACCGTGCTCGGTCAGCGTTTCGGCGATCACCCCCAGGTTTGGGTCACCCTCTTTAACGCGGAAGATTGAGGCACCGCCCATGCCGTCCAGCGGTTTCAGGATGATATCGCCATGTTTCTGCCAGAAGGCTTTCAGCTGCGCTTTATTGCGCGTTACCAGCGTCTCTGGCGTCAGGTCGGAGAACCAGGCGGTGTAGAGCTTCTCGTTACAGTCGCGCAGGCTCTGCGGTTTGTTGACGATCAGGGTGCCTTTCTCTTCTGCGCGCTCCAGGATATAGGTGCAGTAGATGTATTCCGTGTCGAACGGCGGGTCTTTACGCATCAGGATCACGTCAAGTTCGGCAAGCGGCAGATCCTGCTCGGAACCAAACTCGTACCATTTATCGTAATTCTGCTCGACGTTGACGATGCGGGTGCGCGCACGCGCCTCGCCGTTAATCAGGTAGAGGTCGCTCATCTCCATATAGTGGAGCTGATAGCCGCGACGTTGCGCTTCCAGCAGCATAGCGAAGCTGGAATCTTTCTTGATATTAATGCTTGCGATGGGGTCCATCACGATGCCGAGCTTGATCATTGTCTTCTCCGTTAATGCTTCAACCTAAATCACCAAAACGCACCTGCAGGGCAGTGATGGCGGTTAGCGCGGTGGTCTCAGTACGCAGAACGCGGGGTCCCAACAGAATATCAGTAAACTGGTAGCGTGCGGTCATGGCGATCTCATCCGCCGACAGGCCGCCTTCCGGGCCGATCAACAAACGCACGCGCTCAACCGGCAGCGGCAGGGTGTTGATGCTGGCGCTGGCGCGGGGATGAAGGTTGAGCTTCAGACCCTGCTCCTCTTCCGCGCACCAGGCTTCAAGATCCATGGCCGGACGGATCTCCGGGACGCGGTTGCGGCCACACTGCTCACAGGCGGCAATGGCGATTTTTTGCCACTGCTGGAGCTTCTTATTCAGACGTTCAGCATCCAGTTTAACCCCGCAGCGCTCAGAAAAAAGTGGCGTAATGAGGCTTACACCCAGTTCGATCGATTTCTGGATGGTGAATTCCATTTTTTCGCCGCGCGACATCACCTGGCCTAAATGGATATGCAGCGGTGATTCACGATCGTCGATGTCGCTATGCAGGACGCTGACCTGCACGCTTTTTTTATCGGCGCGGATGATTTCGGCGTCAAAAACCTGATTTGATCCATCAAACAGTTGAATCGCCTGGCCTGCACCCATGCGCAGCACGCGGCCAACATGGTTGGCGGCCTCTTCCGAGAGGGCGATTTCACTGCCAGCGGCGATCGGTTCAGGGTGATAAATACGAGGAACACGCATAGTTAAGAAATCCATCAAGAGCTGAGTCCCCCTCACCCCACAGGGGAGAGGGGGAGGGGGACGCTAAGAAACAGTTGCCGCTAGTGTAGGTTAGCTCTTTTGCGCCTGGCAAGCGCGCTGGACGTAAGGGTTGTGATTCCCCTGCACTTTGGCGATGCGCTCGTCTCGTATGCACTCCCAGGCCGTGACCGGATAGAGTTTATCCCAGGCGTTGAAGAGCTGGGTCTGCTGGCGGGAGAGGTTGAGGTGATACCTGTCGCGCATGTAGAAATAGATGCGGGCGATGCTGCCGCGGGCGCGGGCAGGCGGCTCGGCAAGTTTCTCCTTGAAATCGACCTTCATGGCGCACTGGCCATACTGGCCTTCGCCGCCGTTCCACTGGCTGTACATAAAGTTGCCGCGATCGCCATTTACCTCGCCCACGGCGGGTTGCAGGTTATGCATATCGCTCTCTATCTGGCGATAGATCGGGTCTTTGGCGCAGTTTTTACGTCCGCCATCCTGCCAGCACTGACGCTGGTGGCCGAACTGCCAGGCCGGGACCACATGTTCCCATTCGATACGGCTGGCACGGTTCTCATTTTTACGCACTTTGTAGCCGCAGGACTGCAGATCCACGACCCCTTTTTTGCCCTGCCAGTTAATTTTACAGCCGCAGTAAAAATCGCCCGGCACGTCGGCATTAACCTTTACGCCTGCGGCTTTTGCCTGGGAAAAACTGTGGATACCTTCGGCCAGCGCATGGCCTGAGAACGCCGTCGTCAGAAACGCGACCGCGAGAGAGAAATTACGGGACATCGTGAACTCCGTGTCAAAACGAGCCCGCAACGTAACGAAAGTTGTTCCTGTATGCAATCAGGCAGATCATGAATGTTCCTGATTGTTCTGCCGGTTACTCAGCGATAAGGGGTTCACCGCACTTGACGCAGCGGTAGGTGGCTTCACCGCGCACCACCCGATTATGACGACGCACCGTAAGCTGGTGCTGCTGACAGGGGCAGCGATAGGGGAACGTATTGCGCCGAACGGAATCAAGCTCGAACTGGTGGGTTCGGCGAGCCGGTATGCCCAGCACCGCTTCCATCATCCATTTCCACTCTTTGCCGTGCGGTGCCACGCGGCCAAAGTGCTTCCAAACCAGCAGATGCGCCAGTTCATGCGGCACCACCTCGTCAATAAACGCCTGCTGGTTTTCCAGCATTAAAACAGGGTTAAGGCGGATCTCGTACGCATCCAGCCAGGCGGTGCCTGCTGCGGTGCCGCGCTGCTGCCACACCAGTTTAGGTTCAGGGTAGTTCCGGTCGAGTTTCAGATTGGCCTGGGCCAGTTTATCGCGCAGGCTGCGCATAGCGGCTTGCTGAAGCGCAATAGGGAGACGGGGTGTTTTCATAGGAGCAGAGCATAGAGCCTGCGGCGAGGCGGTGCAAGCGGCTTCCTCCGCAGGGGAGGAAGCCGGACGGATTAGTCGTGGGAGCCAATTTCGCGCAGTGGGCGACCTTTCATCAGGTTGCGTTCAATATGTTCCAGCGAAACATGTTTCGTTTCAGGAACCAGCCACAGCGTCAGCACGATAAACAGCAGGTTCAGACCGCCGTACACCCAGAAGGTGTTGGCATTACCCAGCGTATCGAGCATGGTCAGGAAGGTTGCGCCGACAATCATGTTGGCGATCCAGTTGGTGGCGGTGGAGCAGGTAATACCGAAGTCGCGGCCTTTCAGCGGCTGGATCTCAGAACAGAGTACCCAGATCAGCGGGCCCGCGCTCATCGCAAAACCAACAATAAACATCAGCAGCATCCCGACGGCTACATACTGCATCGCGGTGGAATCAATACCCACATGCAGCATTGTACCCAGCACACCCATACCGGCGGCCATCACCAGGAAGCCCAGCGTCAGCGTCGGTTTACGACCCCAGCGATCCACCAGACCGATGGCGATAAAGGTCGCCAGCACGTTGGTCAGGCCGACAATCACGGTGCCCCACATCTGCTGAGTGGTGTTGCTGTAACCCGCCAGCTCAAAGATTTTCGGCGCGTAATACATAATGACGTTCATCCCGGTGAACTGCTGCATGATCTGCAGCAGCACGCCAAGGAACACCGCCCGACGGAAATTGCTGTTCTCTTTAAACAGCGCCCAGCCGCTCTGTTTGACCTGCAGGCTTTCGCGGATCTCTTCCAGCTCACGCTTCGCTTCCGCGCTGGTATCGCGCAGGCGCAGCAGGACGCGCTCCGCATCGTTAAAGCGCCGTTTAGCCGCAAACCAGCGCGGGCTGTCAGGCAGGAAGAAGACGCCAATCAGCAGCAGTACCGCCGGGATAATGATCACGCCCAGCATCCAGCGCCATGCGCCGCTGTAGCTGAAGGCGGTGTCAGAAAGATAGGCGCCAAGAATACCGATAGTGATCATCAGCTGATACATGGAGATCATGCTGCCGCGGATTTTCTCCGGTGCAATCTCAGACAGATACAGCGGCGCGGTATAAGAGGCCACACCCACCGCCAGACCCAGCAGCACACGCGAAGCAATCAGCACTTCCACGTTAGGCGCCGCGGCAGAGAAGAGCGAACCGGCGACAAACAGAATCGCGCCAATCATCAGGCTCTTTTTACGCCCGAGTTTGAAGGAGAGCCAGCCGCTGCCAACTGCCCCAACCGCAGCCCCGAACATCATCGAGCTGACCACCCACTCCTGGGTATGGGAATCGATCTGGAATTCGTCAGTAATGAACGGCAGGGCGCCGGCAATCACGCCGATATCGAGGCCGAAAAGTAATCCTGCCAGTGCTGCGAGGAAGCAGACGAAGAATGTCATCGTCTTGTTGGACGTCCGCCCCTGTTTTTTATTATCAGGCATGAAGCCCTCCAGTTGGTTTTTTGTTTTATGAATGTAAAGTTTTGAATGGGATGCTGTAAAAGTATGTGAGAGGGGCGGGACAGACAAAGAGAGTATTCCGAAAGGGCTGCGTTTTTATCGCGATGTAAGCGATTTCAGGCGGGGCATTCAGGGGGATAAAAAACAAAAAGCCAGCACGAGGCTGGCTTTTTCAGTAAGCGGTCAGTCGATTATTTCAGACCGGCAGCTTCACGCAGCAGAGCGGCTTTGTCGGTTTTTTCCCATGGGAAATGTTCGCGACCAAAGTGACCGTATGCAGCGGTTTCTTTGTAGATTGGGTGCAGCAGATCCAGCATCTGAATCAGACCGTACGGACGCAGGTCGAAGAACTCGCGTACCAGCAGGGTCAGCTGTTCTGAAGGCACTTTTTCAGTACCGAAGGTTTCAACCATGATGGAGGTCGGTTCCGCCACGCCGATAGCGTAGGAGACCTGGATCTCACAGCGGTCTGCCAGGCCAGCAGCCACGATGTTCTTGGCAACATAACGTGCTGCGTAGGCTGCGGAACGGTCAACTTTAGACGGATCCTTACCGGAGAATGCGCCGCCACCGTGACGCGCCATGCCACCGTAAGTATCAACGATGATCTTACGTCCGGTCAGGCCGCAATCGCCCATTGGTCCACCGATAACAAAGCGGCCCGTTGGGTTAATGAAGTATTTGGTGGAACTATTCAGCCATTCGGTTGGCAGAACCGGCTTGATGATCTCTTCCATCACCGCTTCCTGCAGGGATTTCTGCTCGATATCTTCAGCGTGCTGAGTAGAGAGAACCACCGCGTCAATGCCGACAATTTTGCCGTCGTCGTACTGGAAGGTGACCTGGCTTTTCGCATCCGGACGCAGCCACGGCAGGGTGCCGTTTTTACGCACTTCAGCCTGACGCTGCACCAGACGGTGCGCATAGGTGATTGGCGCTGGCATCAGCACGTCGGTTTCGTTGGTAGCGTAGCCAAACATCAGGCCCTGGTCGCCTGCACCCTGTTCCAGCGGATCGGCACGGTCAACGCCCTGGTTGATGTCAGGGGACTGTTTGCCAATGGCGCTCAGGACGGCGCAAGAGTTGGCATCAAAGCCCATATCAGAATGCACATAGCCGATTTCACGTACGGTGTTACGGGTGATCTCTTCGATATCAACCCATGCACTGGTCGTGATTTCACCGCCTACCATCACCATGCCGGTTTTGACATAGGTTTCACACGCTACGCGCGCCTTTGGATCCTGCTCGAGGATCGCATCCAGCACGGCATCGGAAATTTGGTCAGCAATTTTATCAGGATGTCCTTCTGATACAGACTCGGACGTAAACAGGTGTTTTGCCATGTTTTAATTTACCTAAGGAGAATTTGTTTAGCTCAAACTGTCGTGTGGGATAGCCGTGGCAGGTTTTTCCACCAGGACTTGCAGATGGTGACACTGGCAGTCTGAGTGTTAATCGGTATGGATGGATTAACATCTGGATGGCTATTTTAGGTCACTTCTTCGCCCGATTTCCAGCTTTTTTTAAATGTATCCACACGCCCCTGAAAACCCTGCTGGAAATTTTTGCTGACGGTGCGTCAATGCCCGCATTTATATTTTGCATTTTCCGCGTCTTGTCGGTATAAAACGCGGCGCGCGGCTCATACAAAAAAGCACACGACGTTTCTTCGTGTCGCCACTTCCAGCCGGGTAAAGCAGTGAACTTTTAGCTTTAACTTGTCGCGAGCTTCATCGGGCTTGCGTGGAGGTGATACGAGATAATGAACCGTCGTTTTCCGCTAATTCAGTTCTGCCTTTCAGGCCGGAACATGTACCCCGCCATTCGCATTTCTAATCTGCAAACCTGCCGATGTTATACCCATCTCGGCGCTTCTCAGGATTCCCGGGCAGGCACTACGCTTTGTGAAGACTGAACAAGGGCGCTCTTGTTAATACAAGAGTTTTCTCGTGGTTTCGCCGGACCTTGTCATACAGAGTTCGGATACGTGTTTTACAATGATATGAATAAGAAACCGGTCGCACGGCCCGGCTTTCAGCATTCTGTGCTGGAAAACCGGTCGGATAATGGGTTGTTATCGCAGATTGACGCTGCGATAGTAGTCAACTGTTTTACACTTAATAGTAAGAGTTGAGGTTCGCTATGTCTGACGACATGTCTTCGTTTTCGCCTTCGTCAGCGGGCGAACAGGGTGTACTACGTTCTATGCAGGAGGTTGCGATGAGCTCCCAGGAAGCCAGCAAGATGCTGCGCACATACAATATTGCGTGGTGGGGTAACAACTACTACGACGTCAACGAGCTGGGCCACATCAGCGTTTGCCCGGATCCTGACGTACCGGAAGCGCGCGTCGATCTCGCCAAACTGGTAAAAGCACGCGAAGCGCAGGGCCAGCGTCTGCCCGCTCTGTTCTGCTTCCCGCAGATCCTGCAACACCGTCTGCGCTCCATTAACGCCGCCTTTAAGCGCGCGCGTGAATCCTACGGCTATAACGGCGACTACTTCCTGGTTTATCCGATCAAGGTAAACCAGCATCGTCGCGTTATTGAATCCCTGATCCACTCCGGCGAACCGCTGGGTCTGGAAGCCGGTTCCAAAGCGGAACTGATGGCGGTGCTGGCCCATGCCGGCATGACCCGCTCGGTGATCGTCTGTAACGGTTATAAAGACCGTGAATACATTCGTCTGGCGCTGATCGGTGAGAAGATGGGCCACAAGGTCTATCTGGTCATCGAGAAGATGTCTGAGATTAACATTGTGCTGGAAGAGGCCGAGCGTCTGAACGTGGTGCCGCGCCTGGGTGTACGTGCACGTCTGGCCTCCCAGGGCTCCGGCAAGTGGCAGTCCTCCGGCGGTGAAAAATCCAAATTCGGCCTCGCGGCGAACCAGGTTCTGCAGCTGGTGGAGATCATGCGCGAGCGTGGTCGTCTGGACAGCATCCAACTGCTGCACTTCCACCTCGGTTCCCAGATGGCCAACATCCGCGATATCGCCACCGGCGTGCGCGAGTCGGCCCGTTTCTACGTCGAGCTGCACAAGCTGGGCGTGAATATCCAGTGCTTCGACGTGGGCGGCGGCCTGGGCGTGGACTACGAGGGTACTCGCTCCAAGTCTGACTGCTCCGTGAACTACGGCCTGAACGAATATGCGAACAACATCATCTGGGCAATCGGCGATGCCTGCGAAGAGCACTGCCTGCCGCACCCGACGGTGATCACCGAGTCCGGGCGCGCGGTGACCGCGCACCATACGGTGCTGGTCTCCAACATTATTGGCGTTGAGCGCAACGAATACACCGAAGCCACACCGCCTGCTGACGACGCGCCACGCGCCCTGCAGAGTATGTGGGAAACCTGGCAGGAGATGCACGAGCCGGGCACCCGCCGTTCCCTGCGCGAGTGGCTGCACGACAGCCAGATGGACCTGCACGATATTCATATCGGCTATTCATCCGGTACGTTCAGTCTGCAGGAGCGCGCCTGGGCAGAGCAGCTCTATCTGAACATGTGCCACGAAGTGCAGAAACAGCTCGACCCGAGCAACCGTGCGCACCGTCCGATCATCGACGAGTTGCAGGAGCGTATGGCGGACAAAATGTACGTCAACTTCTCGCTGTTCCAGTCGATGCCGGATGCGTGGGGTATCGATCAGCTGTTCCCGGTCCTGCCGCTGGAAGGGCTGAACCAGGTGCCTGAGCGCCGCGCGGTGCTGCTGGATATCACCTGTGACTCCGACGGCGCGATCGATCACTACATTGACGGTGACGGTATCGCCACCACCATGCCAATGCCGGAGTACGATCCGGAGAACCCACCTATGCTGGGCTTCTTTATGGTCGGGGCCTATCAGGAGATCCTGGGCAACATGCACAACCTGTTCGGGGACACCGAAGCGGTTGACGTGTTTGTCTTCCCTGACGGCAATGTGGAAGTGGAGCTCTCTGACGAGGGCGACACCGTGGCGGACATGTTGCAGTACGTGCAGCTCGATCCGAACAAACTGCTGACCCAGTTCCGCGATCAGGTGAAAAAGACCGACCTGGACGATACGTTGCAGAAACAGTTCCTGGAAGAGTTTGAAGCCGGTCTGTACGGTTACACGTATCTGGAAGACGAGTAATGACGGTGCCCGGCGACGTTTGCGTCGCCGGGCTTTTCCTGCCCCAGCCAGTAGATGGCGATCACAATATCCTGCCTCTCAAATGTGAGTTAGATCACCTGAAATCTCCCCAGGTCGTGATCGGCCTCGCTTTTTCTACCGCTCATTGCGCTAACCGCTCTTTTCCTTTTGCCTGACGGATTTACTTCCCGCCCCTGTGCCACCATGCTTTCACTATCGCTTAGTCGTGAGCCAGGCTTGCTATCAACGCCGCGATGCGTGGCGGATTGAGCAGTGTGGCGAAGGAGGAGGGATGTTGTGAGCCGTGCTGAAGCAGCCACGTTTCAAGCTCGCGATTCTGATGAGTAAAGTGCGCCAGCGCCGCGGTGAATTCCGCCCTGACATCCGCTTGCTCGCCATATTTGCGCAGCCACAGTTTTAGCGTCAGCGCCCGGGTGAACGCGCTGTAGATATGGCTATATTTCACCGCCCGGGTTACCCCGGAAAGGAGGATATGCCGGGCTTCGTCGGTGAGCATGCTATCAGGCAGGAGATTAGATGCCCGGCTGTACATATAGTCGGCCAGGAAGCGGCTACGCTGGTCCTCAAGCTCGATAAGCTGACGCTGCTGGTGGCCCAGCTCCGGATCGTCGCTCGGCATCAGCGGTTGAAAAGACTGGGTCCAGCTGGCGCCGCGGGTATCAAGATGAAGCAGATGCAGGGTCTGGTCTAAATCTTCCGGGGGGCGGCTGTGGGATTGCAGCACGCGCCCCAGTAGGGTAGGCGTTTTACAGCTCCATTCGTGGCTGGCGACGAGAATTTCGCTGATGGCGTTAAGGTTCGGCAAGGAGAGAGGGGCGCGGGCGCGTTGCTGTAGCCAGGGAGCGATCAGTTGACGGGGGGCGATCTCTGGCTCGTGGATCAGCCGGGAGAGGCCGGACAAATTAAGCTCGTTAACGGAATCTTCCAGCGTCAGGTCGGGCAGCCACTCCCAGTCGACGCGGACGGTGATGGCCTCTGGCGTACTGTCGAGCTGATTAAGCCAGCTAAGGCGCTGCTGGATTTCGTCAAGCAGATAACAGGGCAGCAGCGTCCAGCCATATTCCAGCCCCCAGAGATCCAGCTCCAGCCATTTCTGGTTATGGCGAATGTTGAGCAGATTGGGATTACCGGCAAAGCCGGGACGGTAATCGAGTTCGGTTGCTTTAACCGAGGCGCGAACGTCGCCGGGCAGGGCCTCCAGCGCTTCCCGCAGCATATGCCGGGGCCAGGTTTTGTCCTGGTAATCGCGTAAAATAAGCTGGCGTCCCAGTTGCCGGATGCCCTTATATAACGCCTTTAGTGCGCTAATCCAGTTTTCGGTGCTGACGTCGGGCGTGGATAACGACAGGCGCAGACCGCGAACGGTGGGCAACGCGGCGAGAATGTGCGGAATGACGTTCTGAAAAAAAGCGTGAATAAAGTGGGATTCGTTATTTTCAGAAAGAAAAAACTCCGGGAATTTTGCTTTTAATTCCTGGCTATTAGGGGTGGCTTCTCCCTGTAACCAAAGCTGCAAATTATGACGTTGAACATAGTCGCCCACTTTGCGTAAATAAATAATGGCATTTTCCTGGGCGATGGTGAGATTAATTAAATCGGCGCCTTTACAATGCGGTGAAGGCGGAGCCAGACGCGCTAATAATGACTGCTGGTGAATAATAATGCCCTGAAAACCATAGCCTGTGGCCAGTCGTACCGCTTTTTCAATAAAAGCCCAGCGCCATATTTCAGGTGAATTAAATTCCATTAACAGGTAAGGCGTCGTTGTATTCATTAAACGCATTCCGCAGCGATAAAAAACGCATGCTAGATGCGATCCCCGCAAAGATCAAACGCCGCTGCTGGCGTAAGAAAAAAAGTGTGAGCCTGCTCGAATGCGCTAAAACGTGTGACATCTGCAGGCCAGATTGTTATGCCCTGACAGGAGGAGTTCCCATGGCGAAAGGTATGAAGGTACAATTACATTTTGAACACTATATCGATGAGGATACCGGCGCTAAAGTTACCCGCTTCACGCCTGTTGATGTTATTTGTCATCGTAATTACTTTTACCAGAAATGTTTTATTGATGGCGGCAGGAAATTAATTTTTGCCGGTGAGTTCGATGTTAACCGCAACTATTATTTGCTGGATCTGGCGACGGGTATAGCAATGCAATTAACGGAAGGCGCGGGCGATAATACCTTTGGCGGCTTTTTATCACCGGATGAAACCTCGCTCTATTATGTAAAAAGCGAACGCAATTTAATGCGGGTAAATCTGTCGACGCTGCAGGAAGAGATCGTTTATCAGGTGCCGGAAGAGTGGGTGGGATATGGCACCTGGGTGGCGAACAGCGCCTGCAATAAGCTTGTCGGCGTGGAGATCCATCGCGACAGCTGGCGGCCAATTAGCGACTGGACCGTCTTCCAGACCTTCTGGGCCGAGCAGCCGCGCTGTCGGGTTATCCGCATCGATCTACATACAGGGGAGAGAACCACGCTGCTGGAGGAGAATCAGTGGCTGGGGCATCCGATTTATCGACCCTTTGATGACAACACCGTGGCCTTCTGCCACGAGGGTCCTTTGGACCGGGTCGATGCCCGTATGTGGCTGATGGATGAAGATGGCAGCAATATTCGTAAAGCCAGACAGCCCGCTCCCGGGGAGAGCTATACCCATGAATTCTGGGTGCCGGATGGCTCGGCGCTGATGTACGTCACCTATGTGAAAAACAGCCCTGTGCGCTATTTATGCCGTATTGATGGTCAGAGCGGTCAGGACGAACGTCTGATGGCGATGCCCCCCTGTTCGCACGTCATGAGTAACGAAGATGGCTCCCTCGCCGTAGGCGACGGTTCCGGCGTGCCCATTGATATCGCCGATAACGCCGGCTATGGCGATACCAGCGATCCCTACCTGTGGTTATTTGATTTGCGGAAAAAGCAAGCCTACAAAATCGCCCGTCACAGCTCATCCTGGCAGGTGCTGGACGGCGATCGCCAGGTGACGCATCCGCACCCCTCGTTTACGCCGGACGAAAAAGCGGTGCTGTTCAGCACGGATAAAGACGGTAAACCGGCGCTCTATCTGGCCGAGATCCCGCCTGAGGTTTTGCAAAACATTAAGGCTTAATAAGGAGCAAACGATGAAGAAACGTAACGCTTGCCTGAGCGCCTCATTATTGCTTGCCTGCTCCTGCCTCGCGGCGGCGCAGGCGGCGGAAATCCGTATCTCCTGGTGGGGAGGAAACAGCCGCCACCAGGCGACCTTGAACGCCATCAAGCTGTTTGAGCAGAAATACCCTGATATCAAGGTGAAGGCCGAATATGCCGGGTGGGAGGGATACCTCTCGCGCCTGACCGTACAGATTGCGGGCGGCAACGAGCCGGATGTCATTCAGACCAACTGGAACTGGCTGCCTATTTTTTCCCGGGACGGCAACGGCTTTTATGATCTCTACAGCCAGAAAGCGGTGCTCGACCTCGGGCAATATGACCCGCAGTCTCTGAGTACCACCACGGTCAACGGCAAGCTGAACGGCATTCCGGTGGCGGTGACGGCGCGCAGCTTCTACTACAACAAGAAATTATGGCAGGAGATGGGCGTCAGCTATCCGCAGAGCTGGCCGGAGCTGATGGCGGCCGGGAAAGCGTTTCAGGCAAAAGACAAAGAGAAATATCCGCTGGTTCTCGACTATATGGAGTCGTTGACGCTGGTACAGTCCTGGATGGTGCAGAAGTACGCGATTCCGGCGATTAATGAGAAAACGGGCAAGTTCAACTATACCCCGCAGCAGTGGGTGGAGTTCTTCCAGCTGTATAAAGATCTTGTCGACAGCCACGTCTTCCCTTCCATGCGGGTACTCTCCTCTTACGGCAAAAGTAATACCTGGGAGATGAAGCCCTGGATCCAGGGAAAATGGGGCGGCATCTATATGTGGAATACGAATGCCGTGATGTATGAAAACAACCTGACCGCGCCCTATAACAAGCTGGAGCTGGGGCCATTCTTTATGCTGCCGGGGGCGAAAGATGCCGGATTATTCTTCAAGCCGACAATGATGTTCAGCGTGGGGAAATCGACGAAGCACCCACAGGAGGCGGCGAAGCTGATCGATTTTTTAATGAACGATCCGCAGGGCGTCAAAGCGATGGGGCTGGAGCGCGGCACGCCGCTGAGTAAAAAGGCCGCGCAGCAGCTGGAAGCAGAGGGAGTGATTCAAAAGGACAATATTACCGTAGCCGGGATCAACGCCTCCCTGGCACTGCCCCATAACATCCCCACCTCGCCCTATTTCGATAACCCGCAGTTTGTCGAGCTTTGGCACAACACCATTGAAAATATCGACCAGGGCACCCTTACGGTAGAGCAGGCGGCGAAAAGCTTCTCCCGTAATGCCGAACGCATCCTGGGCAGAGCAATGCGCTAACCCGACGATACCGGTTCACAGATGATGGGGAAGGATATGATTACCTTTAGCGCAACGCTAACCTGCCGTTATGAAACGCTTTTTTCGCCTTTTACCCCGCAGGACTTTGAGCAGGGGCTGGCGTGGCTGGCGCAAAGCGGCTTCGACGCCGCCGAACTGTGCATCAATGATTATGAAGGCATGGAGGTCTCATGGCTGAAAAAGCGGCTGGATGATTACCGGCTGGGGTGTACGACTATTGCCACGGGCCAGGCCCGCAAGCGCGATGGCCTCTCTTTACTTTCCAGCGACAGGGCGGTGGTTTTGCGTACTCAACAGCGCCTGGCGGAACATATTGACGCCGCCGCGCAGCTGTCGAGCCATGTCACCATAGGCTCATTGCGCGCAACGGACAGGATGCTGAGTAAAACCGAGTATATGCATGCGCTGGCGGAGGCGATGGCGCCGTGCGTGGAGCAGGCGAAGCGGTGCGGCGTGACGCTGGTCCTTGAAGCCCTCAATCGCTATGAAATCGCGCATCTGCACAGCGCGGCGGATATGATGGCGTTTATGAGCTTCTGCGACGCACCGGAAAATGTCGGCGTGTTATGGGATATTTTCCATGCCAATATTGAGGATCGCGATTTCACCGACGCGATAGCCTTGCTGGGCTCCCGGCTGCGGCATGTGCATTTTGCCGACTCTAACCGGGCGTTTCCGGGGTATGGCCATTTGCCGATTGACGACATCTATCTGGCGCTAAAAGCGGCCAACTATCAGGGGGCGGTTTCGCTGGAGTGTTTGTGCCAGCCGTCAACGGCAACGCTGATTAAGGAGGCCGGTCCGCTGATCGACCGGTTGCGTCGCTTATAAGGGGTGAGGTGGGGGATCGTTTTTCCTGACTTGAACCTGCGCAGATTAACGGCGATAATTCTTTTTATTGCCTTTTTCCAATCTAACCCTTCCTCGTCGGGCTAACGACGCGGGAGGGTTTTTTTATAGCGACGAATATGAGGTTTTTGCCATGAGCACCTTAGGTCACCAGTACGACAACTCGTTAGTTTCCAATGCCTTTGGTTTTCTACGCCTTCCGATGAACTTCCAGCCTTACGACAGCGATGCGGACTGGGTGATCACCGGCGTACCATTTGATATGGCGACATCTGGTCGTGCCGGTGGCCGTCATGGCCCGGCGGCCATTCGTCAGGTTTCCACCAACCTCGCCTGGGAGCATAACCGCTTCCCGTGGAACTTCGACATGCGCGAGCGCCTGAACGTCGTGGACTGCGGTGACCTGGTATATGCCTTCGGCGACGCGCGTGAAATGAGTGAAAAACTGCAGGCGCACGCAGAAAAACTGCTGGCTGCCGGCAAGCGCATGCTCTCCTTCGGTGGTGACCACTTCGTGACGCTGCCCCTGCTGCGCGCCCACGCGAAACACTTCGGTAAGATGGCGCTGGTGCATTTCGATGCGCATACCGACACCTACGCGAACGGCTGTGAATTTGACCACGGCACCATGTTCTTCACCGCGCCGAAGGAAGGTCTGATCGATCCGAACCACTCCGTGCAGATCGGTATCCGTACCGAATTCGACAAAGACAACGGCTTCACCGTGCTGGACGCCTGCCAGGTGAACGATCGCGGCGTGGATGACATCATCGCCCAGGTTAAGCAGATCGTCGGTGATATGCCGGTCTACCTGACCTTCGACATCGACTGCCTGGATCCAGCCTTTGCCCCAGGCACCGGCACCCCGGTAATTGGCGGCCTGACCTCAGACCGCGCCATCAAACTGGTGCGCGGCCTGAAGGATCTGAACATCGTCGGTATGGACGTCGTTGAAGTGGCGCCTGCCTATGACCAGTCCGAGATCACTGCGCTGGCCGCAGCGACCCTGGCGCTGGAGATGCTCTACATCCAGGCGGCGAAAAAAGGCGAGTAAGCCTTACGCGCTGAGTGCTGCTGCGCGACGCATGCGCAGCAGCAACATTCCTCCGGCCAGCAGAGTGATAACCTGCGACGCCACCAGCACCGAAAAACCGGAACTGACCGACCCGGCCGATTTCATCACCATCCCCATCAGCAGCGGAATAAACGCCGCGCAGATATTGCCAATCCCATTAATGATCCCGTAGGCGCTGCCCACCGCTTCTCGTGCGGCGTGATGCTGGATCACGGCAGGAATGGCGGCCCCCTGAAGCCCCCAAAAGATATTGGCGGAAAGCATAAACAGCGCCAGCCATACCGGCTGATGGCTGAGCATCAGGGCGACCACTGACAACGCGGTCAACGCGCCGCCCACAACAAAGAGTACCGGAGCCTGGTCCGGGCGCATTTTATCGAGCAGTACACCACCCAGGAACTTTGAACCCAGGCTCAGCAGGAAAGGGATCGCCGCAAGCCAGCCCGTCGCGTGAAGGGAGAAATGGTGTTCATCCCGCAGCCACGCGGGCAGCCAGGCACTGCTTCCCCAGAGATAGCTCAGGGTGGCGATTTCAACCAGTAAAATCCAGCCCAGCAGCGGCGTTTGCCAGGCGAGGGTAAAGGTTTCGACAAATCCTGGTTTTTTCATCTTCACCGCACCACGCGGTGCGGGCAGGAAGCGCCAGATTAACCCGCCACCCAGCAGCAGATTGATTGCCGCCAGCGCATAGAACGAACCCGCCCAGCCCAGATGTGCCATCAGCCAGGTGACGAGCGGAAAGCCCACCGCCAGCCAGAGCGAGACGCCCAGCGCGGTGACGGCGTTGGGTTTGCCTATCTCTTCCGCGCTGAAGTTATCGCTTATAAAGCGCGTTTTCAGGGAAAAGAGCGGACCTTCGGCAATGCCCAATACCAGGCGGGCGATAAGCATCCCCATTAGCGAGCCCAGCAATGGCGAAACAGCGCAGACCAGGGCCCAGATCGCAATGCTGCTTAACAACCCCTGCCGATAATGCAGTTTGCTTTCGATAACCGGTGTTAATAATAAAGCCGAGAATCCATAACCCAGCAGAAAGCAGGTCATTAACATTCCTTGTAACATTCTGTTTTCATTTAACTGAAAATGTTCGGCAAATTCCGGATTTAAAATCATCACCGAAATATTTACCCGGTCAACGTAGGAAATAATAATGAGAAATAACAGTGCAATTGTGCCTTGCCATCTTGCCGTCATATTGCCCGCCTTATGCGTTCGAGAATTTATATTTTTATCAATGTGATTGTCACGGAGCTAAAATGGTTCACCTGTGAAACTCGTTGTTTTAAAAGGTTGTTTTAAAATGTGTTTCACGGGTGAAACCTGTCGATTTTTCTTTGCTTTATTTTTAAGGAAGAAAAAGAAAAGAAGTCAATATTTTTCATTTACTCTTTTAGCTCATCGCTAAAACGTATTCTTTCACGCCTCAATAATGAAAATTTCATATCGCTGCATTTTTTCGTGATCCCTTGCACACTTAGCTTATTAATTGCCGATCAATTAACAAATTCGTCACATTGACGCTTGACGAAACATTCATCGCTTTTATATTGACCGTATTAAATAAGAAACAGAGTTTCATATATGAAACAAAAGCCTGGAGGATCGCGATGAGCTGGATAGGCGTATGTGACGCAGAACAAGTACAGGAAGATTTCCCTTTTAGCGGCAACGTAGAAGGTAAAGAGATCGGCGTTTATTTAATCGACGGCGAATATTACGCGCTGGAAGACGTATGCCCGCACGCCTATGCGCTGCTGAGTCAGGGCTTTGTTGAGGACGGCAAAGTGGAATGTCCGCTGCACGAGGCGGTGTTCGACGTCAAAACCGGCCAGTGCCTGCACGGCCCCGGCGGCCGAAACCTTAACCGCTACCCGGTTCGGGTCTTTGAAAATCAAATCCAGATTACTTTTGTCGAGGAGACCGTGGCATGAGCGACATCCTGAACTTCAACCCGGCGCTGCCCGAAAGCCGCCAGTTTACGCCCCCGGCAGAAGGCGGGAACGGCGCCATTCATAAACCGGGCGAGTACCAGAACATGATCTGGCAGACCCGCAGCCGGGTGCCGGAAAACTGGGAAATGAGCCTTATCGCCACGCTGGAAGATCTCTTTGAGCAGGGCATTGAAACCTTACCGGAGCTGGTGAAGGGGCTGAACGCGGTGCGGATGCACGATCAGCAGGGCGAGCCGTGGAGCGACGCCAGCTTCCAGGCATTCTTACAGGTTAACGGCTACTGAGGACAACGCGATGACGACTACCGTACAAAACTATCTCGATAAAGGTCTGCGCGGCCTCTGGTATCCGGTGCTGGCGAGCTGGGAAGTGCAGTCTGCACCGGTGGGCATTACCCGCCTGGGGGAGCAGATTGTGGTCTGGCGCAACAAAGACGGCCAGGTCCAGGCGCTGGAGGACCGCTGTCCGCACCGCGGCGCGCGCCTGTCGATGGGCTGGAATCTCGGGGACCGCATCGCCTGCTGGTATCACGGCGTGGAAGTGGCAGGCAATGGCGAAGTGAAAGATGTGCCTGCGGTGGACAAATGTCCGCTGGTCGGCCAGCAGTGCGTACGCAGCTATAACGTGCAGGAGGCGCACGGCGCCATCTTCCTGTGGTTCGGCGTCACCGCCGATCAGCAGCCGGACGAACTGACCTTCCCGGATGAACTCGCCGACATGGAAAATTTCAGCAACTTCCTCTGCACCGCCGGGTGGAAATGCAATTACCAGTACGCGCTGGAAAACGTGATGGACCCGATGCACGGCACCTATCTGCACTCCTCCTCGCACTCAATGGCGGAAGGGGACCGCAAGGCCGACATGGTGCTCCAGCCGACCAAAACCGGCTTCATCTTTGAGAAAAAAGGGCAGAGCGGCGTCAACTTCGACTGGGTGGAGCTGGGCAACAGCGGCACCTGCTGGATGCGCCTCTCCATTCCTTACAGGAAGCGTTTCGGGCCGGGCGGCCACTTCTTTATCGTCGGTATGGTGGTACCGGAAGATAACGACAACTGCCGCGTCTTCTTCTGGCGCATCCGCCGCGTGCAGGGCTGGCAGCGCGATATGTGGCGCTTTATGTACCGTAACCGCCTGGAAAAACTGCACTGGGAAGTGCTGGAGCAGGATCGTGTGGTGCTGGAAAGCATGGCGCCAAACGCCCGCGATCATGAATACCTCTACCAGCATGACGTTGGTCTCTCCCGCCTGCGCCGCATGATGCAAAAAGCTGCGAAAGAGCAGCTGGCGATGCGCGACGCGCAGCAGGGAGCCGCCTGATGAACGGGCTGTTGAGCGGAAAACGCATCGTTGTAACCGGTGCCGCGCGCGGGCTGGGCTACCACTTCGCCAGAGCCTGCGCGGAGCAGGGGGCGGCGGTGGTGATGTGCGACATCCTGAAAGGCGAGCTGGCTGAAAGCGCCCACGGGCTGAGCGAACAGGGTTATGCGATCGAATCGCACGTTATCGATCTGGCCGATCCGCATTCCATCGAACAGGTGTTCAGTGCCATTGGCGAGCTGGGGCAGATTGACGGCCTGGTGAATAACGCGGCGATGGCGACCGGCGTCGGCGGCAAAAACATGCTCGATTACGATCCGGATCTCTGGGATCGGGTAATGAGCGTCAACGTCAAAGGCACCTGGCTGGTCACCCGCGCCGCCGTGCCGCTGCTGCGGGAAGGGGCAGGGATTGTGAACGTAGCCTCCGATACCGCCCTGTGGGGCGCGCCGCGCCTGATGGCCTACGTCGCCAGTAAGGGGGCCGTGATTGCCATGACCCGCTCAATGGCGCGGGAGCTAGGTGAAAAGCGTATTCGTATTAACGCCATCGCGCCGGGATTAACCCGCGTTGAGGCGACGGAATATGTGCCCGCCGAACGGCATCAGCTCTATGAAAATGGCCGGGCGTTAACGGGGGCGCAGCAGCCGGAAGATGTCACCGGCAGCGTGGTCTGGCTGTTAAGCGATCTGTCGCGGTTCATCACCGGGCAGCTTATTCCGGTCAACGGCGGTTTTGTCTTTAACTAAGGTAGGGCGATTATGGCAAACGATCAGGAAGTGAAGTATCTGGTGCCGGGGCTGGAGCGCGGTTTACAGCTGCTGTTGGCCTTCGGCGAGCAGCATCGCGATCTGACCTTTGCCGAGCTGCACCGGCTGGTGGATATGCCGAAGGCCACCGCCTACCGCGTGGTGCAGACCCTGGAGTATATGGGCTTTCTGGAGCGCAACACCCGTACCAATACCTTCTCGCTCGGCATGAACGTGCTGCGTCTGGGCTTTGAGTACATCGCCTCGCTGGATGTGGCGCAGGTGGGTCAGCCGGTGATTGAACAACTGCGTGACGTCAGCCAGTGCAGTAGCCATCTGGCGATCCGCGACGGGCGCGACATCATCTACATCGCCCGCGTCAGCGCCGCCGGGTCGCGCATCAATCAGGTCAGCATTGGCACCCGTCTGCCGGTGCACTGCACCTCGCTCGGCCGCATGCTGTTGACCGATATTTCCCGCGCCGATTTCGAACAGCTGTTCCCGCAGGAGCGCCTGCCGGGCAACACGCCGGGTCAGCTTCACGACCGTGAAGCCCTGTGGCAAATGGTGCAGCAGGATAAAGCCCGCGGATACGTGATCGGTGAATCCTTCTTCCGCCACGGTATCTCCTCCATCGTTTATCCGGTGTTTGACCGAAGCCATCGCGTGGCGGCGGTAGTGAGCATTCTGGTGCCGTCGGAAGAGATCCCACAAGCCGACCGCGAGCGACTGCAAAACGAGGTTCGTCTGGCGGCGGACAAAATTTCTGGCTTCTTAGGGTATTTATCACAGGCCAGTTAAATCAGTGAGTTAACGTCAGGCGCTTCACTGCGTCGGGCATGTTTTACGCCCAATTTGGGCCAGATGAGGCAACGAACGATGAGTGTAACCGGAATTGAAAAGCTGGAATTTGGCGTTGAGAACCTGACGCACTGCGCCAAATTTATGCGTGATTTTGGCCTGACGGGCGATGCCAGCGGCCAGCGTTTTACCACCCTGAGCGGCGCGCGCGTGGAGCTTAACCCGATCGACAGCCCCGATCTGCCCCCGGCGTTTGAAGCGGGTAACACCCTGCGCCGCATGACCTGGGGAGTGGCGACCCAGAACGATCTGGACGCACTGCGCTCGAAGCTTGCGCAGCAGCCCGGCTTTCGCGAAGTGGGCGACGCGCTGGAATGCCTTGACCCGAACGGCATGACCCTGCGCGTGCAGGTCAGCCAGCAGACCGACGTGGAGCTGAACGTCGAGCCGATCAACCAGTGGGGCGATGCCCGCCGGATTGACACCCCCAGCCCGGTTTACGATCGCGCCCAGCCCATCAACGTCGGCCACGTGGTGTTTTTCGTGGAGGAGCTGGCGGCGGTGGAGAAATTCTACCGCGAGGTGCTCGGTTTCCAGGTCTCTGACCGCTACATCAACCGCGCCGTATTCCTGCGCTGCGGCGTACGTGGGGGGCATCACAACCTGTTCCTGCTGCAATTGCCGAACCGTAAGCGCGGCCTGAACCACGTGGCCTTTACCGTGCGCGATATCCACGAGGTGATCGGCGGTGGTATCGCGATGAATAAAAATGAATGGAGCACCTTTATCGGGCCGGGCCGCCATCCGGTCTCGTCGGCCTACTTCTGGTACGTCAATAGCCCGACCGGCGGCGCGTTTGAGTACTACACCAACGACGACTACCTGACCGAAAACTGGCAGCCGCGCGAGCTGGAGCACTCGCTGGTCTCCTTTACCGAATGGGCGGTGGAAGGCGGGATCGATCACGACACGCGCCGTCAGCAGAAAAAAACGGAGGCGGTATGACGTCGCGCATTGTCATTATCGGTGGCGGCCAGGCGGGGGGCTGGGCGGCTAAAACCCTGCGTGACGAGGGTTTCGACGGCGAGATTTGCGTGGTGGCGGAAGAGGAATGGGATTTCTACGAACGGCCACCGCTGTCGAAAGCGGCTCTTTTGCAACCAGAGGCGGCGTTTCCGCGACTCTTTTCCGAAGAGGCGCAGCAGGCGCTGAACCTGACCTGGTATCGTCCGTTGCGGGCTGAATCCATTGATCGTGAAGCGAAAGCGGTTGTTTTAAGCAACGGCGAACGCCTTAGTTACAACATGCTTTTACTGGCCACCGGAGGGCGGGCGCGCCTGCCGGGTGAGGCCTGGGCGGCGCACCCGCAGGTCTACACCCTGCGCCACTGGCAGGACGCGCAGCGTCTGAAAAGCCGTCTGGCGGAGAGCCGCACCCTGGCTATCGTTGGCGGCGGCTGGATCGGTCTTGAGATTGCCGCTTCCGCGCGCAGCAGCGGCGTGGCGGTCACGCTGTTCGAGCAGCAGCCCGCACTCTGCATGCGCTCGGTGAGTGGCGAGGTTTCGCAGCGCTTAGAGGCCATTCACCGCGAGCAGGGTGTGGCGATCCGCACCGGCTGCGGCGCGCTGGAGCTGGAAGACGATAACGGTCTGCCGGTCATCCACTGCGACGGCCAGCGTAAAACCTTTGATGCGGTGGTGGTGGGGATCGGTGTCGATCTCAACCTGGAACTGGCGCGTAACGCCGGGCTTAAAACCGAACGCGGGATCGTGGTGGATGCCCAGGGACGCACCGCAGATCCGTTCATCTTTGCCGCCGGGGATGTGGCCCAGCATCATCACTACGGCCTGTGCATCCAGTCCTGGGCCTTTGCCCAGAATCAGGCGGTGGCGACGGCGAAAGCAATGCTCAACCCCGATGCGTCAGGTTACGACGACGCGCCGTGGCTCTGGTCAGATCAATATCAGCACAATATTCAGATCCTCGGTATTCCGCAGCCGGGCAGCAGCACGATAGTGCGGGACGATTCGCTGTTCTTCTCGCTCGACGCGAACGGGCGGCTGACGCAGCTGGTGGCGTTCAACGATGCGCGCACCGTCAAGCTGGCGAAGCGCTGGATGGCGGCGGGAAGGGATCTGTCAGACGTACCGCTCAGCGACCCGACCTTTTCACTGATGTCATTGCGATAGCTAACCCGCACCCGTAGGGGGAGATATGACCACATTAGAGACCAACACCGCGCCCGTTGAGGCGAGCGGTGAGGGAACCCGCACGCCTGAAAAAGCGGTGCGCTGGGCCATCCCGCTGGCGCTGCTGGCCTGCGTGCTGCTGGCGTTTTTCGACAAAATCAGCATTGCGGCGCTGTTTTCTGACGGCCATTTCCAGCAGGCGATGGGCATCGATTTCGACACCACGCGCCTCGGCATTCTGATGAGCGCCTTCCTGCTGAGCTACGGCTTTTCATCGGTCTTTTTAAGCGGGCTGGGGGACAAAATCGCCCCGCTGCGCCTGCTCACCGGGATGATGGTGATCTGGTGCGTGCTGATGGTGGCGATGGGCTTTACCCATAACTACACGCTGATGATTGTCCTGCGCATCCTGCTGGGGGTAGCAGAAGGGCCGCTCTTCCCGCTGGCCTTCGCCATTGTGCGCCACAACTTCCCGCAGCATCTGCAGGCGCGCGCCACCATGCTGTGGCTGCTGGGCACCCCGGTGGGGGCGGCGATTGGCTTCCCGCTCTCCCTCTGGTTGCTGAATACCTTCGGCTGGCAGAGCACCTTCTTCGTGATGGCGATGCTGACCGTGCCGGTGCTTATTTTTGTGCGCATCGGTCTGCGGGGGATCCGTCTGGATGCGAAACCGGCCACTACTCAGGCGTCGCAGGATGAGCGTCGCGCGGCCCGGCGCGAGCTGTTCGTCAGTCCGCACTTCTGGATCATCTGCATCTTTAACATCGCCTTCCTGACCTACCTGTGGGGTATCAACGGCTGGCTGCCGGGCTACCTGATCAAGGGGAAGGGCATTCATCTGGAGCATGCGGGCTGGCTGTCGTCGATGCCGTTTATCGCCATGCTGGCAGGCGAGGTGATTGGCGCATGGCTCTCGGACCGGGTCGATAAGCGCGCCGCGGCCTGCTTTATCTCCATGGCGGGGGCGGCGGTGGGGCTGGCAGCGGTCATGCACCTCGACACCCCGCTGACCATCATCGCGGCGATGAGCTTCAGTACCTTTATGTGGGGCACCGGGGCGCCCAACATTTTCGCCCTGCTGGCAAAGGCCACCCATCCACGGGTGAGTGCTACGGCGGGCGGCATCTTCAACGGGCTGGGAAACTTTGCGGGCGCGCTGTCGCCGGCGGTGATGGGCGCGCTTATCGCCTTCACCCACAGCATGGATTCCGGGCTGATTTTTCTGGCGGTGATGGCGGCGGTGGGCTGCGTCCTGTTACTGCCGCTGCTGAGACGTTACTGAGGAGAGTGTCATGACTGATTCAACCATAACCAACAAATCTGGCATCAAACCTGACCACCTGACGATGGAAGAGTGGGTCGAGTCGCGCATCGCGCGCTTCGAAGGGCGTAAATATGACTGGAACGCCCTGAAGTTCCAGGCCGATTTTGATCCGAAATACCGCCGGGCGCAGATGCGCTACATCGGCACCGGTGCCACCGGCGTGGCGAACGACACCAACACCGTGCAGGCGGATCACTTTACCTTCTCCACCATGGTACTGCCGTCGAAGTGCGAAGGGCCGCTGCACCTGCATGACGATGTGGAAGAGGTCTTCTTCATGCTGAAAGGCCAGATCACGCTGATGATCCAGGATGGCGACAACTACACCGAAACCGTGCTGCGCGAGCGTGACCTCATCTCCGTCCCGCCGGGTATCTATCGTGGGCTGTTCAACCACGGCGAAGAAGAGGCGCTGATGTGCGTCATGCTGGGCACTAACAAGCCGGAAATCCCGACCTACCCGGCCGATCATCCGCTCTCAAAAGTGAAGCGGAACTAAGGGGTGCACGATGACGGAATTTCGTGAACAGGGATGCGGCATTCCGCTGATGTTGCTGCACGGCATCAGCTCCGGCGCCGCCTCCTGGCATAAGCAGATGGCGCTGGACGGTTTTCGGGTGCTGGCGTGGGACATGCCCGGCTATGGCGAAAGCCCGATGCTGGCAGCTGAACGGGCAAACGCCGGAGATTACGCCGACGCGCTGGCGGCGATGCTCGATCGGGCGGGCGTCTGGCAGGCGGTGCTGGTAGGGCACTCTCTGGGGGCGCTGGTCGCCAGTGCTTTTGCGGCGAAGTTCCCGGAACGCGTTATCCATCTGGTGCTGGCGGATGCCGCGCAGGGCTACGGCCAGGCCGCGCCGGAGCAGCGCGAGCAGGTCTGGCGCAACCGCGAGCAACAGATGGCACTGGGCGGCGAAATCCTCGCCCAGACCCGCGCCGCGAAGCTGCTGCGCCCTGGCGCGCGCGCGGAGGATATTGCCACCGTGGCGTCAGGGATGCGCAAGCTGCGCCCGGAGGGCTACCTGGCCGCCGCGTGGATGCTGGCATATGACGACATCCATGCCTGGCTTAAGCGCTACCCGGGCGATTTTGAAGTCTGGTGCGGCGAGCAGGATGCGATTACGCAGCCGGAGTTGGTGCAGGGGCTGGCGCTGCGATACGGGTTGCCGTTTATCGCCATTCCCCAGGCCGGTCACGCCAGCTATCTCGATAACGACGCGTTTTTTAACCAACAGCTTTTACGCATTAACGAAGAGGTGCGCGATGAATGCACAAATTGATGGGCGCATAGCGGTCGTCACCGGCGGTTCTTCTGGCATTGGCTTTGAAACGCTGCGCCTGCTGCTGGGCGAGGGGGCTAAAGTGGCCTTCTGTGGCCGCGATCCGGATCGCCTCGCCAGCGCCCATGCCGCGCTGCATAACGAATACCCCGACGGGGAGGTTTTCTCTTATCGATGCGACGTGCTGAACGCTGACGAGATGCAGGCCTTTGCGGATGCCGTTCAGGCGCGCTTTGGTGCGGCGGATATGCTGATCAACAACGCCGGGCAGGGCTACGTGGCGCACTTCCAGGATACGCCGCGCGAGGCGTGGCTGCACGAGGCCGAGCTGAAGCTGTTCGGAGTGATCAATCCGGTGCAGGCGTTTCAGCCGCTGCTGGAGCAGTCCGACATCGCCTCCATCACCTGCGTCAACTCGCTACTGGCGCTGCAGCCGGAGGAGCACATGATTGCCACCTCTGCCGCCCGTGCCGCGCTGCTGAATATGACGCTGACACTCTCGAAAGAGTTGGTGGGGAAAGGCATTCGGGTGAATTCCATCTTGCTCGGCATGGTGGAGTCCGGCCAGTGGCAGCGCCGCTTTGAAAACCGTACAGACAAAAGCCAGAGCTGGCCGGAGTGGACGGCAGAGATCGCGCGCAAACGCGGCATCCCGATGGCGCGCCTCGGCAAGCCGCAGGAGCCCGCGCAGGCGCTGCTGTTCCTCGCCTCGCCGCTGGCCTCGTTTACCACCGGCGCCGCGCTGGACGTTTCCGGCGGCTTCTGCCGCCATCTGTAAGGACGCATCATGAAAAAGATCATGTTAATTGGGTTCGGCGCCATGGCGCAGGCGGTGATCGAGCGCCTGCCTGCCGGTGTCGCTATCGGCTGGATCGTGGCGCGCGCGTCTCATCACGCGGCGATTCGCCAGCAGTTTGGTGATGCGGTGGTGGCGCTGACCTCGCCGCTGGAGTGCGCTGAAGCGCCCGATCTGGTGCTGGAGTGCGCCAGCCAGCAGGCGGTGGCGCAGTACGGCGAGGATATTTTGCATCGCGGCTGGCATCTGGCGGTGATCTCCACCGGCGCACTGGCAGATAGCGCGCTGGAGCAGCGCCTGCTCAACGCGGGCGGCAAACTGACGCTGCTCTCCGGCGCGGTGGCCGGCATCGACGGGCTGGCGGCGGCGAAAGAGGGCGGGCTTGAGCGCGTGACCTATCAGTCGCGTAAAAGCCCGGCCAGTTGGCGCGGCAGCTACGCCGAACAGCTTATCGATCTTAATTCGGTGTCAGTGGCGCAGGTCTTTTTCGAAGGCAGCGCCCGGGAGGCGGCACGACTGTTCCCGGCCAACGCCAACGTGGCGGCGACCGTGGCGCTCGGCGGCGTGGGGATGGATGAGACCCGCGTACAGCTGATGGTCGACCCGGCCACGAAACGCAATACCCACACGCTGCACGTCGAAGGCGTGTTTGGCGAGTTCCATCTTGAGCTGAGCGGGCTGCCGCTTGCCTCTAACCCGAAAACCTCCACCCTGGCGGCACTGAGCGCGGTCCGCGCCTGCCGCGAGCTGGCCCTGAGCTGAGGAGTGACGATGAGCGAACTGAAGATTTTTATCGGGGGGCAGTGGCGACACGGCGGCGGCAACCCGATGCAGAGCCACTTCCCGGCTGATGGAACGATCAACGCGGTTTTAAACGCGGCAAGCCTCGACGATCTGCATGACGCAATCGAGGCTGGCGAGCTGGCGTGGCGCGATCCCTTGTGGCGCAACAGCCTGCCGCATATGCGCGCGAAGATCCTGCACAGAGTGGCGGATCAGATTGAATCCCGCGTCGACGAGCTGGCGCAGATGCAGAGCCGCGATAACGGCAAACCGCTGGCGGAAGCACGCGGGCTGGTGATGAGCGCGGCGGGAACGGCGCGCTACTTTGCCGCCGCCTGCGAACTGCTGGAAGGGGAGCTTCCGACGCCGCGCCAGCCGGATTTACTAACCCTGAGTCGCTATGAGCCGCTTGGCGTGGTGGCAGCCATTACGCCGTGGAACTCGCCGATTGCCAGTGAAATGCAGAAAGTCGCTCCGGCCATTGCCGCCGGTAACGCGGTGATCCTCAAGCCCGCCGAAGCGACGCCGCTGATGGCGCTGGAGCTGGCCCGCATCTTTGAACAGGCGGGGCTGCCCGCCGGGCTGCTGAGCGTGCTGCCGGGCAAAGGCTCGGTCATTGGCGATGCGCTGGCACGCCATCCTAAAGTGCGCAAAATCTCTTTTACCGGCGGCACCACCACTGGCCGTCATCTGGCGCACGTGGCGGCGGAAAAGCTGATCCCGGCCTCTCTTGAGCTGGGCGGTAAATCCCCGACCATCGTGCTCGACGATGCGGATATCGAGCAGGCCGCGCGCGGGATCTGCTTCGGCATCTTCAGCTCGGCGGGACAGGCCTGTATCGCCGGGTCGCGGCTGTTTATCCACGAAAGCCTTTACGCTCCGCTGATGGCGCGGTTGCTGGAGTTAACCCGTGGCCTGCGCGTCGGGCATCCGTTTACCGACGGCATCCACGTCGGGCCGTTGATCAACGATAAGCATCGCCAGAGCGTGCAGGCCTACGTCGAGCTGGCGAAGCGCGAAGGGGGCCGCGTGCTGTGCGGCGGGGAGATCCCAGCCGATCCCAATCTTGCAAACGGCAGCTTCTTCCAGCCAACGATTATCGAAGGGCTGAGCAACAGCGCCCGCGCCTGTCAGGAGGAGATCTTCGGCCCGGTGCTGGTGGCGATGCCATTTAACGATGAAGCGGCGTTGATCCAGCAGGCGAACGACTCGGTATATGGTCTGGCTGCCGGGATCTGGACGCGGGATACCGGACGTGCGCTGCGCTTAAGCGAGCAGCTTGAGGCGGGCACGGTGTGGCTCAACACCTACAAGGTCTTTGCGATTTCGACCCCGTTCGGGGGCTTTAAAGAGAGCGGTCTGGGCCGCGAAAAGGGCATTCAGGGGCTGAAAGCCTGGATGCAACAAAAGAGCATTTATCTGGCGACGGGTAACAGCGTCAACCACTGGTGCGACTGAAAAAGGGTGAGCAATGAGCGAAATGATAACCGTCGGCGACGCCATCGCCAGAACGCTGGAGCAGTATCAGGTTGAGGCCATCTACGGCGTCATCTCCATTCACAACCTGCCCATCGCCGATGCAGTAGGGCAGCGCGGCAATATCCGCTTTGTGCCCGCGCGCGGCGAAGCGGGATCCGTCACCATGGCCGATGCCCACGGGCGTTTTTCCGGCCTCGGCGTGGCGCTGACCAGTACCGGGGCAGGGGCAGGTAACGCGGTAGGCGCGCTGGTGGAAGCGATGAATGCCTGCACGCCGCTGCTGCATTTAACCGGACAGGTGGAAAAAGCCTGGCTGGATGCCGACACCGGGTTTATTCACGAAACCCGCGACCAGTTGACCTTCCTGAAGGCCAGTTCAAAACGGGCATATCGCATCAGCAATGCCAACCAGGCGATAGCGATTCTCCATAAAGCGATTCAGGAGGCACAGACGCCGCCGTGCGGGCCGGTCTCTGTGGAGATCCCGATTGATATTCAGGGGGCGAAAATTCCGCTGTCGCTGGTGACGGCGCCGGTAAAACCGGTGTCAGTTTCAGCGCCAGACGCCGGAATGGTTGATGCGCTTTGGGCGCAGCTGAAGCAGGCGAAACAGCCGCTGCTGTGGCTGGGTGGCGGGGCGCTGGGCAGCGCTGACGCTGTGAAAAAGCTGGCGGATGCGGGCATCACCGTGATCTCCAGCACCCACGCGCGCGGCGTGCTGCCGGACAGCCATCGCGCCAGCCTGCGGGCTTTCCACAACTCGTCGTCAGTGGAGGCGCTGATCGCCCGGTGTGATTTTACGCTGGTGGCGGGCTCACGCCTGCGCAGCAATGAGACCCGTTCATGGACGCTCGAACTGCCCTCTCCGCGGGTGCAGATCGATATCGATCCGGCGGCGGCAAGCCGTAACTATTTGATGGATAAGACGCTGGTAGCCGATTGTTCAGCGCTGCTTAACGCGCTGGCTGCAAAAGCGCAGGGGCGTGAATGGGGTAACGCGCAGTGGGACACGCAGGTACAGCAGGCGGTGGAGCAAGCTGAGCAGGGTCTGCGCGAGCAGTGTGGTGCCTATGCGAAGCTCAACGACGCCATCGAGAAAGCGCTGCCGCAGGATGGCCTGCTCGTGCGTGATATCACCGTTTCCGGCAGCCTGTGGGGCAGCCGTCTGTTCCGCGCCAACGGTCCGCTGATGAACATTCACTCTCTGGCCGGGGCAATTGGCATGGGGCTGCCGATGGCAATTGGTACTGCGATTGCCAATCCGCAGCGCAAGGTGGTGGGGCTGGTGGGCGACGGCGGCCTGAGCCTGAATTTAGGCGAGCTGGCGACGCTGGCGCAGGAGAAAGCCAACGTGACGCTGCTGATCATGAATGACGGCGGTTACGGCGTGATGCGTGGCATTCAGGATAAATATTTTGGCGGGCGGCAGTATTATAACGAGCTGCATACGCCGGACTTTACCCTGCTGGCCCAGGCGATTGGCCTGCAGGCGTGGAGCGTTGAGCGGGCAGAGGATTTTGATGCGGTGATGACAGAGGCGCTGGCCATGCCGGGGCCGTCGGTGGTGGAGGTGCGGATGGGGCAGATTGGCGCCCTGAAGTTTGCCGGGCCGCCGCAGAAAACGCTGTACTAGCTGTGTGCCCGGTAGCGCTGCGCTTACCGGGCCTACGTTTACGCACAAAGCAGGCCGGGTAAGGCGAAGCCGCCACCCGGCTTTTCAAAGGAGACGCGGGCGCCTCCCCGGTACATTATTTAATCCCGTCTGCCGCCATGCGATCGCGGATGTGCTGCGCACGCGCTGCGGAGGCAGGGTGGTCGTCAAACATGGAGCTTTGGCGGCCCGCTTCCTGTTGAGCCAGTTTTTCGAAGCTGGTGGCTAAACCTGATGGGTTAATCCCACGTTTGCGCAACAGATCGTAAGAGTAGTCATCGGCCTCAGATTCCTGACGCTGAGAGAACTGGGAGTTAACCAGTTTTTCACCGAGATCGCCGAGCTGCGACTGGGAAAGGCTACCTACAATACCACCCGCAGAGGCCGCCGCCACGCGAACGGCGTTCGTGCCGAGGGCAACCTGCATCCCTTTCTTCACATGGCCGAGGGCAACGTGGCCCATTTCATGGCCGATAACCGCTTCGACTTCATTGTCGTTCATCATATCCATTAATCCGCTGTAGACGCGGATGCAGCCGTTAGCCATCGCAAAGGCGTTAACGTCTTTCGCCATGTAAACCTTGTAGTTCACCGGCTGGCCGTTAATGTTGTCGCCAAGTGCTGAAGCAATCTTATTCAGACGCTGAGCGTAAGTGCTGTCTGCCGATGCGATGGTCGCTTTACCGTCCATCTCTTTACAGGCCTCATCGCTTAATGTTTTCACCTGGGCATCGGTGAGGGAGTAGGCCTGAAACGCCTCTGCTCCGGAGCTCAGTAGGCCACCAGAATTCATATTCTGACACCCGCTAAGAAGAAGGGTCGTTCCCAGAGCCAGCACTACTGCACGCATTTTCATTATGTTGCTTCCGTACTCGTTAAACTTGATAAATTCTGAAAGTTTTGCCGCCCCGGAGGAGGGTGCAGCTCCAATTATAAAGAATATAAACGAAGGCGAGCGAGAAGATTGCGCAACGTGCGAGCCTGTTCCAGAGATTTCTTAAGCGGCAAAAGAATGGTCCATGTACATGCTTTGTCGCTTGGGTTACATTGTTGGCACTTTTTTCTGGCGTAGCCCAAAACGCGCTGTCGTCAAGCCGAAACGGGCATGGCCTTCAACATCCGATCTGGAGTCAAAATGTCCTCACGTAAAGAGCTTGCCAATGCTATTCGTGCGCTGAGCATGGATGCTGTACAAAAAGCTAAGTCCGGTCACCCGGGTGCACCTATGGGTATGGCTGACATTGCCGAAGTGCTGTGGCGTGATTTCCTGAACCACAATCCGCAGAACCCAGCCTGGGCTGACCGCGACCGCTTCGTGCTGTCTAACGGCCACGGCTCCATGCTGATCTACAGCCTGCTGCACCTCACCGGTTATGACCTGCCAATCGAAGAGCTGAAAAACTTCCGTCAGCTGCACTCCAAAACCCCGGGTCACCCGGAAGTGGGTTACACCGCAGGTGTTGAAACCACTACCGGTCCGCTGGGTCAGGGTATTGCTAACGCCGTGGGTATGGCGATTGCCGAGAAGACGCTGGCGGCGCAGTTCAACCGTCCGGGTCATGACATCGTCGACCACTTCACCTATGCATTCCTGGGTGATGGCTGCATGATGGAAGGCATTTCTCACGAAGTGTGCTCCCTGGCAGGCACCCTAAAACTGGGCAAACTGGTTGCGTTCTATGACGACAACGGCATCTCCATCGACGGCCACATTGAAGGCTGGTTCACTGACGACACCGCAGCACGTTTCGAAGCCTACGGCTGGCACGTGGTGCGTGGCGTTGACGGTCACGATGCTGAAGCGATTAAACGTGCAGTAGAAGAAGCGCGCGCAGTGACTGACAAACCGTCCCTGCTGATGTGCAAAACCATCATCGGTTTCGGTTCTCCGAACAAAGCCGGTACGCACGACTCCCACGGCGCACCGCTGGGTGACGCAGAGATCGCCCTGACCCGTGAAGCGCTGGGCTGGAAACACGCTGCGTTTGAAATCCCGTCTGAAATTTATGCGCAGTGGGATGCCAAAGAAGCTGGTCAGGCGAAAGAAGCGGCATGGAACGAGAAATTCGCCGCCTACGCTAAAGCCTTCCCACAGGAAGCGGCAGAGTTCACCCGTCGTATGAAAGGTGACATGCCAGCAGACTTCGACGCCAAAGCGAACGAGTTCATCGCTAAGCTGCAGGCTAACCCGGCTAAAATCGCCAGCCGTAAAGCCTCCCAGAATGCGATCGAAGCCTTCGGCCCGCTGCTGCCAGAGTTCCTCGGCGGCTCCGCTGACCTGGCACCATCAAACCTGACTATCTGGTCTGGCTCTAAAGCCATCAACGAAGATACTGCCGGTAACTACATCCATTACGGTGTTCGTGAGTTCGGTATGACCGCGATTGCCAACGGTATCTCCCTGCACGGTGGTTTCCTGCCGTACACCTCCACCTTCCTGATGTTCGTGGAATATGCCCGTAACGCGGTGCGTATGGCTGCGCTGATGAAACAGCGTCAGGTGATGGTCTACACCCACGACTCTATCGGTCTGGGCGAAGATGGCCCGACCCACCAGCCGGTTGAGCAGGTTGCTTCCCTGCGCGTGACCCCGAACATGTCCACATGGCGTCCATGTGACCAGGTTGAATCGGCGGTAGCGTGGAAATATGGCGTTGAGCGTCAGGACGGCCCAACCGCGCTGATCCTCTCCCGTCAGAACCTGGCTCAGCAGGATCGTACCGAAGAGCAGCTGGCGAACATCGCCCGCGGTGGTTACGTGCTGAAAGACTGCGACGGTCAGCCGCAGGTGATCTTCATCGCAACTGGTTCTGAAGTTGAACTGGCTGTTGCCGCCTGGGATCAGCTGGCAGGCGAAGGCGTGAAAGCGCGCGTGGTCTCCATGCCGTCTACCGATGCCTTCGACAAGCAGGACGCGGCTTACCGTGAATCTGTACTGCCGAAAGCCGTTTCTGCCCGAGTGGCAATCGAAGCGGGTATCGCTGACTACTGGTTCAAATACGTGGGCCTGAACGGCGCTATCGTTGGCATGACCACCTTCGGTGAGTCTGCGCCAGCTGAGCAGCTGTTCGAAGAGTTCGGCTTCACCGTTGAGAACGTGGTCGCGAAAGCGAAAGAACTGCTGTAATCATGGTTGTGCCCGGCGGCGCGTAGCTTGCCGGGCCTACAAATATTCAGGCCGGGCAGGCGTAAGCGTCACCCGGCTTTTTTGTGCATGTTATTCCTCAAAGATGTAATACCTCTGTAAATTATTCCACTTAAAATGTGATGTGTGTCATATAGCTGGCTTATTGGTCTGGACAGTCATTCCCTTTATTCCGTGTTTCGCTTATTCTGGCTGAAGCGTTTCAGTCGATTAAATGTTCGACAAATGACCAATCAGTTGGAGTTTGTGACAGGCAAGGATTCCCCTCAGCGCGTTGCTGCATTACTCTGTCAGCCACCTCGTGTCAGGGAAAGCTTTGCAGGAGACTTATGACCGTACGCGTAGCGATTAATGGTTTCGGTCGCATCGGACGTAACGTGGTTCGTGCTTTATATGAATCCGGACGCCGGGCGGAAATTACCGTGGTGGCCATCAATGAACTGGCGGATGCCGCAGGCATGGCGCATTTATTTAAATATGACACCAGCCATGGACGCTTTGCCTGGGACGTTCGTCAGGAGAGAGAGCAGCTGCTTGTCGGTGATGACGTGATCCGTGTGCTTCATGAGCGGACGATCGAAGCATTACCCTGGCGTGAACTGGGTGTCGATGTGGTTCTCGATTGTACCGGCGTCTACGGCAACCGCGAACACGGCGAAGCCCATCTGGCGGCTGGCGCAAAGAAAGTGCTCTTTTCACATCCTGGCAGTAACGATCTCGATGCCACGGTGGTTTACGGCGTCAACCATCACGAGTTGCACGCAGAACACCGAATTGTCTCCAATGCCTCCTGTACTACCAACTGTATTATTCCGGTCATCAAGCTGCTGGACGATGCCTACGGCATTGAGTCGGGTACGGTTACCACGATCCACTCAGCCATGCACGATCAGCAGGTCATTGACGCTTACCACCCGGACCTGCGACGCACTCGCGCGGCGAGTCAGTCGATTATCCCGGTGGACACCAAACTGGCGGCCGGTATAACCCGAATTTTTCCGCAGTTTGAAGATCGTTTTGAAGCTATCGCGGTCCGCGTACCTACCATCAACGTGACGGCGATCGACCTCAGCGTTACCGTTAAAAAACCGGTAAAAGCCTTTGAGGTCAACCTGTTGCTGCAAAAGGCGGCACAGCAAGCATTTCATGGTATAGTTGACTATACGGAATTACCGTTGGTCTCAGTAGATTTTAACCACGATCCGCACAGCGCCATTGTAGATGGCACCCAAACGCGCGTGAGTGGAGCGCACCTGATCAAGACGCTGGTCTGGTGTGATAACGAATGGGGCTTTGCTAACAGGATGCTCGACACCACGTTAGCCATGGCCGCACAAGGTTTCAGGTAAGACGCGTATTGCGTCTGCAAAACTTTAAGAATCAACGAGAGGATTCACCATGTCTGTAATTAAGATGACCGATCTGGATCTGGCAGGTAAACGCGTTTTCATCCGTGCGGATCTGAACGTACCGGTTAAAGAGGGTAAAGTGACCAGCGACGCGCGTATCCGTGCCTCTCTGCCAACCATCGAACTGGCACTGAAGCAGGGCGCAAAAGTGATGGTAACCTCCCACCTGGGTCGTCCGACCGAAGGCGAGTACAACGAAGAATTCTCTCTGCTGCCGGTTGTTAATTACCTGAAAGACAAACTGTCCAGCCCGGTACGTCTGGTTAAAGACTACCTGGACGGCGTGGAAGTTGCTGAAGGTGAACTGGTTGTTCTGGAAAACGTTCGCTTCAACAAAGGCGAGAAGAAAGACGACGAAACCCTGTCCAAAAAATACGCTGCACTGTGCGACGTATTCGTGATGGACGCCTTCGGTACCGCTCACCGTGCCCAGGCTTCTACACACGGTATCGGTAAATTCGCCGACGTCGCTTGTGCAGGTCCTCTGCTGGCCGCTGAGCTGGATGCGCTGGGTAAAGCGCTGAAAGAACCTGCTCGTCCGATGGTTGCTATCGTTGGTGGTTCTAAAGTTTCCACCAAACTGACCGTTCTGGACTCCCTGTCCAAAATCGCTGACCAGCTGATCGTTGGCGGTGGTATCGCTAACACCTTCGTTGCTGCCCAGGGCCATAACGTGGGTAAATCCCTGTACGAAGCAGACCTGGTTGACGAAGCGAAACGCCTGCTGAGCACCTGCGATATCCCGGTTCCAACTGACGTTCGCGTCGCGACCGAGTTCTCTGAAACCGCAACCGCAGAGCTGAAATCTGTTTCTGACATCAAAAATGAAGAGCAGATTCTGGACCTGGGCGACGCCTCTGCAGAGAAACTGGCTGAAATCCTGAAGAATGCAAAAACCATTCTGTGGAACGGTCCGGTTGGCGTGTTCGAATTCCCGAACTTCCGTAAAGGTACTGAAATCGTGGCTAACGCGATTGCAGACAGCGACGCATTCTCCATTGCTGGCGGCGGTGACACCCTGGCAGCCATCGATCTGTTCGGTATTTCCGACAAGATCTCCTACATCTCCACTGGCGGCGGCGCATTCCTCGAATTCGTGGAAGGCAAAGTTCTGCCAGCAGTAGCCATGCTCGAAGAGCGCGCTAAGAAGTAAGCCATTTTAGGGCAGGGAAACCTGCCCAATTTTCAGCGCGCTTTTAAGAGCTCGCCCCTTTCCAAGGCCGAAGATACAGGACTCGCAACATGTCTAAAATTTTTGATTTCGTAAAACCTGGCGTGATCACTGGTGATGACGTTCAGAAAGTGTTCCAGGTAGCTAAAGAAAACAACTTTGCGCTGCCAGCGGTTAACTGCGTCGGTACCGACTCTATCAACGCCGTACTGGAAGCTGCAGCAAAAGTTAAAGCGCCGGTAATCGTTCAGTTCTCTAACGGCGGTGCTGCGTTTATCGCAGGTAAAGGCGTGAAAACTGACGTTCCTCAGGGCGCGGCAATCCTGGGCGCAATCTCTGGCGCACATCACGTTCACCAGATGGCTGAACACTACGGCGTTCCAGTAATCCTGCACACTGACCACTGCGCGAAGAAACTGCTGCCGTGGATCGACGGTCTGCTGGACGCGGGCGAAAAACACTTCGCTGCAACCGGTAAGCCACTGTTCTCTTCTCACATGATCGACCTGTCTGAAGAGTCTCTGGAAGAGAACATTGAGATCTGCTCCAAATACCTGGCTCGCATGGCCAAAATGGACATGACCCTGGAAATCGAACTGGGTTGCACCGGTGGCGAAGAAGATGGCGTGGACAACAGCCACATGGACGCTTCTGCTCTGTACACTCAGCCAGAAGACGTTGATTACGCTTACACCGAGCTGAGCAAAATCAGCCCACGTTTCACCATCGCGGCTTCCTTCGGTAACGTACACGGTGTGTACAAGCCAGGTAACGTGGTTCTGACCCCAACCATCCTGCGTGATTCTCAGGAGTACGTTTCCAAGAAACACAACCTGCCGCACAACAGCCTGAACTTCGTCTTCCACGGCGGTTCCGGTTCTTCTGCTCAGGAAATCAAAGATTCCGTTAGCTACGGTGTTATCAAAATGAACATCGATACCGACACCCAATGGGCAACCTGGGACGGTATTCTGCAGTACTACAAAACTAACGAAGCTTACCTGCAGGGCCAGCTGGGCAACCCGAAAGGCGAAGACCAGCCGAACAAGAAATACTACGATCCACGCGTATGGCTGCGTGCAGCCCAGACCTCTATGGTGACGCGTCTGGAGCAGGCGTTCAAAGAGCTGAACGCGGTTGACGTTCTGTAATTTAAGCTGCTGACAGCAAGCATCAAAAGCCCGCGTTAATCGCGGGCTTTTTTTATGTCTTTTCAACTGGCTATAGTGGCTGTTTTATGTGATCTGCTTGGCATATTGCGGACTTTTTGTTTACCCTCTACACACTTGCTCCTCTCCGCATGGGGCGGATTTGTGTTTTATGTGCATAAGGAAAGATAAATGGAAGATCTCGGTGTTGTAGATAGCATCAATAACGCGGGCTCCTGGCTGGTGCGTAATCAGGCGTTGCTGTTGAGTTACGCGGTAAACATTGTGGCGGCCATCGCCATTATCATCATCGGTATGATTGTTGCGCGCATCATTTCTAATGCGGTCAACCGCGTGATGCGGGCGCGCCATATTGATGCCACGGTAGCAGACTTTCTCTCTGCGCTGGTGCGCTACGGCATCATCGCTTTTACCCTGATCGCGGCGCTTGGGCGTGTAGGGGTACAGACCGCGTCGGTAATCGCCGTACTCGGTGCCGCCGGTCTGGCTATTGGCCTGGCATTACAGGGCTCGCTGTCGAACCTGGCCGCCGGGGTGCTGCTGGTCACCTTCCGTCCGTTCCGCTCGGGCGAATATGTGGATCTGGGCGGCGTGGCCGGAACCGTGCTGCAGGTGCAGATCTTCTCGACAACCTTGCGCACCGTTGACGGGCGTATCGTGGTGATCCCGAACGGTAAGATTATCGCTAATAACATCATCAACTTCTCTCGTGAACCTGAGCGTCGTAATGAGTTCATTATTGGCGTAGCGTACGACTCGGATATCGACAAAGTGAAGCAGTTGCTCACCAACATTATCGAGTCTGATGAACGCATTCTGAAGGATCGCGACATGACCGTGCGTCTGAACGAACTGGGCGCTTCATCGATCAACTTTGTGGTGCGCGTCTGGAGCAAAAGTAGCGATCTGCAAAGCGTTTACTGGGACGTACTGGAGCGCATCAAGCGCGACTTTGATGCTAACGGCATCAGCTTCCCATATCCGCAGATGGACGTGAACTTCAAGCGGGTGAAAGAACCGGCGGAATAACGTTTCATCGTAACCTGGTGCGCGCAATGCGTACCGGGTTACATTAGCTTCACTAATTGCCAATTAATATTATCCATTTCCTCTTATTATTCTCCCGCAGTATAGTCAGCCCTTAAGTCACATTTTTGAGATTAGTGTTCATGTTCTCTTTTTATTTTCAGGGGCTTATGATTGGCGCGGCGATGATCCTGCCTCTCGGCCCGCAAAACGCCTTCGTCATGAATCAGGGTATTCGACGCCAATATCACATCATGATCGCGCTGCTGTGTGCACTAAGCGATATGCTACTGATTTGTGCCGGGATTTTTGGCGGTAGCGCGCTACTGATGCAGTCTCCCTGGCTGCTGGCGCTGGTCACCTGGGGCGGCGTCGCGTTTCTGCTCTGGTATGGTTTTGGCGCCCTGAAAACGGCGCTGGGCAGCAATATTGAGCTGGCCAGCGCTGAAGTCATGAAGCAGGGGCGCTGGAAAATTATCGTCACCATGCTGGCGGTAACCTGGCTTAATCCGCACGTTTATCTGGATACGTTTGTGGTGCTGGGCAGTCTGGGCGGGCAGCTGGATGTCGAGCCGAGACGCTGGTTCGCGCTGGGTACCGTCAGCGCTTCCTTCCTCTGGTTCTTTGGTCTGGCGCTGCTCGCTGCATGGCTGGCACCCCGTCTGCGCACCGCCAAAGCTCAGCGCATTATTAACGGCCTGGTCGGCGTGGTGATGTGGTTTATTGCTTTTCAGCTGGCGAAAGAGGGAATTCATCACATTCGTGAACTATTCAACTAAGCGTTGTCTTATGGACATTCGGCCAGCAGTCGCTAAGCTTGCTGGCATGCGCCCTGTTACCTGGGCACTCTTCGCAACATGGAGGAATTAAAGTGAAGTTGAATGCAATTGCCCTGGCGGCATTAATGGGTTTTGGCGCAGCATCCGTTCAGGCCAGTGAACTGCCTGAGAGCCCGCACATTGTGACCTCCGGCACCGCAAGCGTGGATGCGGCACCGGATATTGCGACCTTAGCCATTGAAGTGAACGTGGCGGCCAAAGATGCTGCCACCGCCAAGAAACAGGCAGACGACCGCGTTGCGCAATATCTCTCTTTCCTGGAGCAGAACGGCGTGGGTAAAAAAGATATCAACTCTGCCAACCTGCGTACCCAGCCGGATTATGACTATAAGGATGGCAAAAGCATCCTGAAAGGTTACCGCGCGGTGCGCTCCGTGGAAGTGACGGTGCGTCAGCTCGATAAACTTAACGCCCTGCTGGATGGCGCGCTGAAAGCGGGTCTGAATGAGATCCGTTCAGTCTCACTGGGTGTTGCGCAACCTGAGAAATATAAAGACGAAGCGCGTAAAGCGGCGATTGATGATGCCGTGCGTCAGGCGCAGCAGCTGGCGTCTGGCTTCAACAGCAAACTGGGTCCGGTCTACAGCGTGCGTTACCACGTCTCTAACTACCAGCCGAGCCCGATGGTGCGCATGATGAAAGCGGAAGCGGCGCCGGTCTCCGCGCAGGATACCTACGAACAGCCAACGATTCAGTTCGACGATCAGGTTGATGTGGTGTTCCAGCTGGAGCCAGCACAGGGTCAGCAGCAGAGCCAGCAGACTCCGCAGGTGCAGCAGCAAGCGCAGCAGCCGGATACGGCGACAAAAGCCCCGTAATGGTTGTGCTTTAGCAGCAATAAAAAGCCGGGTGAGCGTTAACGCGACCCGGCTTTTTTATTAGTCCTGGCGCAGGACCTTATGGCCGTGGGCCAGCAGTGCATCGGTGACGTTGCGCATCATCCGGCTTTCCGGGGCGAAGCGGTGCCAGTAGAGCATGCGGCGCTGGTGCAGGCCTGGCGTCAGGTCGATCAGCTCACCGCTCTGCAGCTCTTTCTCGATCTGCAGATGCGGGATCATGCAGCAGGTTGTGCCCTGACGCGCCAGCTGCACGAAGGCCTCTGATGAGTTAACGATATGGCAGGGTACGCTGCCGGGCGGCAGATCGAAGTTCTGCTGTAAAAACGCCTGATGCATATCATCGAGATGGTCAAACGCCACGGCAGGCGCTTTAAGCAGCGCCGCGCGGGTGACGCCATTCGGGAAGTAACGTTCAGCAAACGCTTTGGAGCCGACGAAGAGATAATCCAGTGCCCCCAGTTGATCCACCAGGCAGCTTGGCAGCGCCTGAGGCTGGATACTGACCGCGCCCACCACTTCACCGCGACGCAGACGCTCCTGGGTACGGGTTTCGTCTTCCACCTGCAAATTCAGCCGGATAGGCGAATCGGCCAGCACCGGCGCCAGCGCGGGCAGCAGCCAGGTTGCCAGACTGTCGGCGTTGACCGCCAGGGAGAGGAGCAGCGGCGTGGAGCCGGTCTGTTCGTCACCCAGCCACTCATCTTCCAGCAGCTCAACCTGACGCAGCAGCGCCAGCAGCTTTTGCCCCTGTTCGGTGGGACGTGGCGGCACGGTACGGACCAGCAGCGGCTGCCCGAACATATTCTCAAGCTGTTTGATCCGTTGCGAAACGGCGGACTGGGTAATGCACAGCTTCTGTGCTGCGCGTTCGAATCCGCGTTCACGTATAACGGCATCAAGGGCCTGTAATGTTCTGTAGTCCGGACGTTTCATTGCTCTGGCTGACTCCCAAATAATTCAATACTTCGCACTATGACATAAATTTATGTTTGATACAGACGAAATTGGTGACCTTGCAGATCACATGGCGCAGGTGAATGCTCTATAATGCGCGTCACGCAAAATCACTACGGGCAAGAGATCATGACGCAGGATGAACTGAAAAAAGCAGTAGGATGGGCCGCTCTCCAGTATGTACAGCCGGGTACCATTGTCGGCGTGGGCACAGGGTCAACGGCAGCACACTTTATTGATGCGCTCGGCACGATGAAAGGGCAGATCGAGGGCGCGGTTTCCAGCTCCGATGCATCCACGGAAAAGCTGAAAAGCCTGGGCATTACCGTTTTCGATCTGAATGAAGTCGACCGCCTGGGAATCTACGTTGATGGCGCGGATGAAATCAACGGCCATATGCAGATGATCAAGGGCGGCGGCGCGGCGCTGACGCGTGAAAAAATCATCGCCTCTGTTGCGGACAAGTTCATCTGTATCGCCGATGCCTCGAAGCAGGTGGATATCCTTGGCAAATTCCCGCTGCCGGTTGAAGTGATCCCCATGGCGCGTAGCGCGGTCGCCCGTGAGCTGGTCAAGCTGGGCGGACGCCCGGAATACCGTCAGGGCGTGGTGACGGACAATGGTAACGTGATTCTGGATGTGCACGGTCTGGAGATCCTCGACGCCGTGGCGCTGGAAAACGCCATTAATGGCCTGCCAGGCGTAGTAACCGTAGGGTTATTCGCCAACCGTGGCGCGGATGTCGCGCTGATTGGCACCGCCGAGGGCGTTAAAACCATCGTGAAATGATCTGACGGGGGGAGCGTCCCCCCGCTAATTATTTTTGCAAAAGCGATATTTGGTGACTTGTGTCACATTTATAATCCTCTCCTGACGATCCTGCCGCTTTCCTCCTGCTCCACAGAATAATTCACTGCCAATTGCGGCTGTATGACATTTCTTCAGAGTGCCGACGCAAACGTTCATATTGCTGCAATAGTTTTTTTTGATATGTTGGCGGGAGTGGATTTCAATCCAGCACAACAACAGTTCAGACAATCAGACAGGGTCGGGGAAATGGCAAAGGTATCACTGGAGAAAGACAAGATTAAATTTCTGCTGGTCGAAGGGGTGCATCAGAAAGCACTGGATAGCCTTCGTGCGGCGGGTTACACCAACATCGAATTTCACAAAGGTGCACTGGATACCGAACAGCTGAAAGAGTCGATCCGTGATGCCCACTTCATTGGCCTGCGATCCCGTACCCACCTGACCGAAGAGGTTATTGCCGCGGCAGAAAAACTGGTGGCGATTGGCTGCTTCTGTATCGGCACCAACCAGGTCGATCTTGATGCTGCCGCGAAGCGCGGGATTCCGGTATTCAACGCGCCATTCTCCAACACCCGTTCCGTGGCGGAGCTGGTTATCGGCGAACTCCTGCTGCTGCTGCGCGGCATCCCTGAAGCCAACGCCAAAGCGCACCGCGGGATCTGGAATAAGCTGGCCTCAGGCTCTTTTGAAGCGCGTGGTAAGAAGCTGGGGATTATCGGTTACGGCCACATCGGTACACAGCTGGGCATTCTCGCTGAATCGCTCGGGATGCACGTCTTCTTCTACGACATTGAAAGCAAACTGCCGCTGGGTAACGCTACTCAGGTTCAGCATCTCTCCGATCTGCTCAACATGAGCGACGTGGTGAGCCTGCACGTGCCGGAAAACGCCTCTACCAAAAACATGATGGGTGCGGAAGAGCTGGCGCTGATGAAGCCGGGCTCGCTGCTGATCAACGCCGCGCGTGGTACGGTGGTGGATATTCCTGCCCTGTGCGACGCCCTGAAAAGCAAACATCTGGCGGGGGCGGCCATTGACGTCTTCCCGACCGAGCCGGCGACCAACAGCGATCCGTTTACCTCTCCGCTGTGCGAGTTCGACAACGTGATCCTGACCCCGCACATTGGCGGCTCCACGCAGGAAGCGCAGGAAAATATCGGTCTTGAAGTGGCCGGTAAGCTGAGCAAATACTCCGACAACGGTTCCACCCTCTCTGCGGTCAACTTCCCGGAAGTCTCTCTGCCGCTGCACGGCGGTCGCCGTCTGCTGCATATCCATGAAAACCGTCCGGGCGTGCTGACGGCCATTAACCAGATCTTCGCCGAGCAGGGGGTCAACATTGCCGCACAGTATCTGCAAACTAACGCGCAGATGGGTTATGTGGTTATCGATATCGAAGCAGATGAAGATGTTGCAGAGAAAGCGCTGCAGGGGATGAAGGCCATTCCGGGCACGATTCGCGCGCGTCTGCTTTACTAATCTGCGTTTTGTTTTGTCGGGTGGCGCTTCGCTTACCCGACCTACAAAATTTGAATGTTCCGTGTAGGCCGGGTAAGGCGACGCCGCCACCCGGCTTTTTTCACCACTGCCAAATTCTGGATGGCGTCACCACCGCAGGCAGCGGGATATCCCACTTCTCCACCGGTAACGCTTCAACGCCCTGACAATCATGCGCATAGCCCACGGGATGTAAACCGTACTGCTGCCAGTTTTGCAGGGTGCGATCGTAAAAACCCCCGCCCATGCCTAAGCGCTGGCCGCTCTCATCAAACGCCACCAGCGGCGTCACCAGCACATCCAGCTGATCCAGCGGCAATACGTCGCGCACGTCCAGTTTCGGCTCGGTGATTTTCAGACGATTCACCACCAGTTCGCTGTGAGGGTGATAGTGCAGAAACAGGAGATGACCCGGGCTAAAAGGGTGGAGTACCGGCAGATAGACTTTCTTCCCGCTGCGCCAGAGTTCATCGATAAGCGGCTGGGTATCCAGTTCACCGTCAAAGGAGAGGAACAGGGCCACCGTGTGCGCCATGACCATAGGCGGATACGCCATCATGCGGGCCGCGGCTTGCTGCGCGAAATGGGCTTGCTGTTCAGGCGTTAGGGCTCTGCGTTGCTGACGAATAAACTGACGAATTTGTTGACGTGTGGCAGGAACTTCAGGAAGTTGCGTCATGGTAGTCGCTGGGTAGAAAGGTGAGGGAATCTCCGAGATGCCGCCGCAGGCTGTAACCCTTGAACCCTTGGTTCAAGGTGAATGTGTCGTCATGATTTTAAGGCTTCTCGGACGAACCGAGCATGCTCACCAACCATGGAGCGCCACATTCTTGTGGTATGAAATATCGGCTCAGGGGACTGGCCCGCATGCGAACATCTCAGAGAAATTTTTCCTTCAGGGTCACTCTACCATAGTAGACCATGAAGTGTTATTCAAAGTTTTGCCCCGGTCTGTCAGTAATGCGACCCTGATCAAGCAATGCCTGTTCAATGGTCTGCTGGAGCATTTTAATGCGTTGTTCCATGCTCGCCGCGTATTCGCGGGTCTTCGCTTTTTCCTGAGTCAATTCATAACTGATGTTCAACGCGGCGATGAAAACCAGCTGCTCAGTATTTGTGACTCTAGTGCGTTCTTTTAAATCTTGCAACCGCTGATTCAAATCATCCGCAGCCTGATTCAAAGCATCCCTTTGTTCAGGCGGACAATTCACTCGCAGCGAACGGCCAAAAATTTGGATATCGACGGGTTGTGCAGACATGCCACCTTCCTGCTGTTTGACTGCGCTGCCTTCACACCCGATTCCGGGGGCTGCGAAGGGGCGACACTATAGCTACCCTGGTGCGCAGATACAAGCCCTATTCTGGTTCACCAGGGTCCAAAGTGGTAGCATACCATGAATATTCCTCCCAATGATGACGAATGCGCATGTCTATACAGAACGAAATGCCTGGCTACAACGACGTTAGCCAGTTACTGAACCAGCAGGGCGTGGGTTTAACACCTGCTGAAATGCACGGTCTGATCAGCGGGATGCTGTGTGGTGGAAACAACGACAGCTCATGGCTGCCGCTGGTTCACGACCTGACGAACGAAGGTCTGGCGTTTGGCCACGATCTGGCCCAGGCGTTGCGCAGTATGCATGGCGCAATCAGCGATGCGCTGGAAGATGACGGCTTCCTTTTTCAGCTTTATCTGCCTGATGGCGACGACGTCAGCGTGTTCGATCGCGCCGATGCGCTGGCCGGGTGGGTTAACCATTACCTGTTGGGGTTGGGCGTAACGCAGCCTAAACTTGAAAAGGTGACGGGCGAAGCCGGAGAAGCGATCGACGATCTGCGCAACATTGCACAGCTGGGCTACGACGAGGAAGAGGACCAGGAAGAGCTGGAAATGTCCCTCGAAGAGATCATTGAGTATGTGCGCGTCGCGTCGTTGCTCTGCCACGATACCTTTACGCGGACTCAGCCCACTGCGCCGGAAGTGCGCAAACCAACCTTACACTAATAACAACTACTGGAGGGTGTCATGACTCAGCAAGAGTACCTTCGTCGCCGTCAGGCGCTGCTGGCTACGATGCAGCCGGGAAGCGCCGCGCTGATATTTGCCGCACCGGAGGCCACGCGCAGTAACGATAGCGAGTATCCGTATCGCCAGAGCAGTGATTTCTGGTACTTCACCGGCTTCAACGAGCCGGAGTCGGTACTGGTGCTGATTAAAAGTGATGACACCCACAACCACAGCGTGCTGTTTAACCGCGTTCGGGATCTCACCGCCGAAATTTGGTTTGGCCGTCGGCTGGGACAGCAGGCCGCGCCGGAAAAGCTGGGCGTGGATCGCGCCCTGGCGTTCAGCGAAATCAACGATCAGCTCTACCAGCTGCTCAATGGCCTGGATGTGGTTTACCACGCCCAGGGCGAATACGCGTATGCCGACGAGATTCTCTTTGCCGCGCTGGATAAGCTGCGCAAAGGCGCCCGGCAAAATCTGAAAGCGCCCGCAACGATCACCGACTGGCGTCCCGTTGTGCATGAACTGCGCCTGTTTAAATCGGCTGAAGAGCTGGAGGTAATGCGTCGCGCGGGTGAAATCAGCGCGCTGGCTCATACCCGGGCGATGGAAAAGTGTCGTCCGGGAATGTTCGAATATCAGCTTGAAGGGGAAATTCATCATGAATTTTCCCGCCACGGCGCGCGCTATCCGGCCTACAACACCATTGTGGGCGGCGGTGAAAATGGCTGCATTCTTCACTACACCGAAAACGAGTCCGAACTGCGGGATGGCGATCTGGTGCTGATTGATGCCGGATGTGAATTTAAAGGCTATGCCGGGGATATCACCCGCACCTTCCCGGTGAACGGTAAATTTACCCCAGCCCAGCGCGCGATTTACGACATTGTTCTGCACTCGCTGGATACGGCGCTGATGCTGTTCCGCCCTGGCACCTCCATTCAGGAAGTGACCGGTGAAGTGGTGCGCATCATGGTCAGCGGGCTGGTGGATCTGGGTATCCTGCAGGGCGATGTCGATCAGCTGGTTGCTGAGAGTGCGCACCGTCCCTTCTTTATGCATGGCCTGAGCCACTGGCTGGGGCTGGATGTGCATGATGTGGGAGCGTATGGCCCGGAGCGTTCGCGCGTGCTGGAGCCTGGCATGGTGCTGACCGTTGAGCCGGGGCTCTATATCGCACCGGATGCCGATGTGCCTGCGGAGTATCGCGGTATCGGCATTCGCATCGAAGACGACATCGTTATCACCGAAACCGGCAACGAAAACCTCACCGCGTCGGTGGTGAAAAATGCCGATGAGATCGAGGCGCTGATGGCGGCGGCGCGCGCATGAGCATCATCATCGTTGGCGGAGGCATGACGGGGGCAACGCTGGCGCTGACCCTCTCTTCCCTGACCCAGGGTAAGCTGCCGATCCATCTGATCGAAGCCGTTGCCCCGCAGTCAACGGGCCATCCGGGTTTTGACGGACGCGCTATCGCCCTGGCGCAGGGCACCTGCCAGCAGCTCGCGCGTAGCGGCATCTGGCAGGCGATTGCCGATTGTGCCACGGCCATCGAAACCGTTCATGTCAGCGACCGGGGCCACGCCGGGTTTGTCACCCTTGAGGCGCAGGATTACCGCATTGATGCGCTGGGGCAGGTGGTTGAACTGCACGACGTGGGTCTGCGCCTGTTCCGTCTGCTAAAGGAGGCCCCTGGCGTGACGCTGCATTGCCCGGCGCGCGTGGAGCATTTTACCCGCAGCGAAGCGGCGGTGAGCGTCACCCTCGATGACGGCACCACCCTTGACGGACAACTGCTGGTGGCTGCCGACGGCTCCCGTTCGGCGCTCGGCCAGCAGTGCGGGATCCAGTGGCAACAGCAGCCCTATCATCAGCTGGCGGTGATTGCCAACGTCGCCACCGCCGAGCCACACCGTGGTCGCGCTTTTGAACGTTTTACCCAACATGGCCCGCTGGCCATGTTGCCGATGTCGCAGGGGCGCAGCTCGCTGGTCTGGTGCCATCCGCTGGAGAGTGCGGACGATGTGCAGAGCTGGTCTGATGAACGCTTCTGCACCGAACTGCAAAAAGCCTTTGGCTGGCGGCTGGGGCGGATCACCCATGCGGGCAAGCGTTCGTTCTATCCCCTGGCCTTAACTACGGCGTCGCAATCTGTCTCCCATCGCGTCGCGCTGGTGGGCAATGCAGCACAGACATTACATCCCATCGCCGGACAGGGCTTTAACCTCGGGCTGCGCGATGTCATGACCCTTGCCGAAACCCTGGCCGAGGCATTTGCGCAACAGCAGGATTGCGGGGCATATCCGGTGTTATGCCACTACCAGAAGCGTCGCCAGGCAGATAAAGCGGCGACGATCGGCGTAACCGACGGGCTGGTGCATCTGTTTGCCAATCGCTGGGCGCCGCTGGTCGTGGGGCGTAACGCCGGGTTAATGGCGATGGAACTATTCATTCCGGCACGCGATGTGCTGGCACAGAGGACGCTTGGTTGGGTCGCTCGCTAAGGAGTAAACAAAGTGCAGAATGTTGATGTCGCCATTGTCGGTGGCGGAATGGTAGGACTGGCGCTGGCCTGCGGTCTGCAGGGGAGCGGTCTGCGCGTGGCGGTGCTGGAACAGAAACAGCCGCAGCCTGTCGCTCCCGATGCGCCGCCTGAGCTACGCGTTTCGGCGATCAACGCCGCCAGTGAAAAGCTGCTGACCCGCGTTGGCGTCTGGTCAGAGATTATCGCCCAGCGCGCCAGCTGCTATCACGGCATGGAAGTGTGGGATAAAGACAGCTTCGGGCATATCGCCTTTGATGATGAGAGCATGGGCTACAGCCATCTCGGCCATATCATCGAAAACGCGGTGATCCATCATGCCTTGTGGCAGAAAGCGCAGCAGTGCAGCGACGTTACGCTGATTGCCCCGGCACAACTGCAGCAGGTGGCCTGGGGTGAAAACGATGCCTTTATTACCCTGCAAAGCGGCGACATGCTGACTGCGCGTCTGGTGGTCGGGGCCGATGGTGCCAACTCCTGGTTGCGCAACAAAGCCGACATTCCCCTGACGTACTGGGACTACCGCCATCATGCCCTGGTCGCCACTATTCGCACCGCGGAACCGCACCAGGCGGTGGCCCGGCAGATCTTCCATAACGACGGCATTCTGGCCTTTTTGCCGCTCAGCGATCCGCATCTCTGCTCCATCGTCTGGTCGCTTTCCCCTGAGAAGGCGCAGCAGATGCAGGAGGCATCAGCCGAAGCGTTTAATCAGGCCCTGTGCGTGGCCTTTGATAACCGGCTGGGGCTCTGCACTGTCGAAAGCGAGCGTCAGGTATTCCCGTTAACCGGTCGTTATGCGCGCCAGTTCGCGGCGCATCGCCTGGCGCTGGTGGGCGACGCGGCGCACACCATTCATCCGCTGGCCGGGCAGGGGGTAAACCTGGGCTTTATGGATGCCGCCGAGCTGGTGAATGAACTGCGCCGCCTCCATCGTGAGGGCAAAGATATTGGTCAGCATCTTTACCTGCGCCGGTACGAGCGTAGCCGTAAGCACAGCGCGGCAATGATGCTGGCGGGGATGCAGGGCTTCCGCGAACTCTTTGCCGGTGCCAATCCGGCGAAAAAACTGCTGCGCGATCTCGGTCTGAAACTGGCTGACACCCTCCCGGGCGTTAAACCACAACTTCTGCGTCAGGCGATGGGACTTAACGACCTGCCGGACTGGCTACGCTAATTTAGAACTCCATCACACTTTATTCTCCCGGCCTGCAGGCCGGGGGATCTCCCTCGTTTGAAATAATCTAATTTCACCGCCTTTTTCGCATTAGATTAACTAATCTGGCTATTTTTATGTTACGGAAATTTCGCGCATTTTTCCGCAGTAAATATCAGCCTGTGCTAAATCCCATCTTATCGACTTTGCTTTTGTGCGGAACGATTCGCATTTTTATAGTGAATAACTCTGTACGCTTTGCTGGCTTTTTTGACCATAAGCTAATGTGATGACCCATTTTGCCTTATGGTTAACCACCGTTTTCGGTGGTAAGTTCTGAGGAAAGAGAACGTTTGCGTCGGTGTCCGGGAGCGATGCCGATGCCGGGTTTCGTGGTGAATTTTTCGCCATGAAACGCAAGACAGCCCAGCTCATTCAACGAGGATAAGATGGCTCAACAGACGCCTTTGTATGAACAACACACCTTATGCGGTGCACGCATGGTCGATTTCCATGGCTGGATGATGCCGCTGCATTATGGTTCGCAGATTGATGAGCATCATGCGGTGCGCACCGATGCCGGTATGTTCGACGTCTCTCACATGACCATTGTCGATCTGCACGGCAGCCGCACCCGGGAGTTTTTACGCTATCTGCTGGCAAACGACGTCGCCAAACTGAAGACGCCGGGTAAAGCGCTCTATAGCGGCATGCTGAATGCCTCCGGCGGCGTTATTGACGACCTGATTGTCTATTACCTCTCTGAAGATTTCTTCCGCCTCGTTGTAAACTCCGCCACCCGCGAAAAAGACCTCTCCTGGATCACCCAACACGCTGAACCTTACGGCATCGACATCACCGTGCGTGACGACCTGTCGCTGATTGCGGTGCAGGGGCCAAATGCCCAGGCGAAAGCCGCCTCCCTGTTTAACGAAGAACAGCGTAAAGCCACCGAAGGCATGAAGCCGTTCTTTGGCGTGCAGGCGGGCGATCTCTTTGTGGCGACCACCGGCTACACCGGTGAAGCGGGCTATGAAATTGCCATGCCGAACGAAAAAGCGGCCGATTTCTGGCGTGCGCTGGTGGAAGCGGGCGTTAAGTCGGCGGGTCTGGGCGCGCGCGATACGCTGCGTCTGGAAGCTGGTATGAATTTATATGGCCAGGAGATGGACGAAGGGGTCTCTCCGCTGGCGGCCAACATGGGCTGGACCATAGCCTGGGAACCGGCCGATCGCGACTTTATCGGTCGTGAAGTGCTGGAACAGCAGCGTGAGAAGGGCACCGAACAGCTGGTTGGCCTGGTGATGACCGAGAAAGGCGTCCTGCGCGGTGAACTGCCGGTACGTTTCACCGATGCCAATGGCAACCACTGCGAAGGCATTATCACCAGCGGCACCTTCTCCCCGACGCTGGGTTACAGTATTGCGCTGGCGCGTGTGCCGGCGGGCATTGGCGAGACGGCCGTGGTGCAGATCCGCAACCGCGAAATGCCGGTCCGCGTGACCAAACCGATTTTTGTTCGCGCCGGTAAACCGGTCGCCTAATTATTTTTATCAGGAGAAATTCAATGAGCAATGTGCCAGCAGAACTGAAATACAGCAAAGAACACGAGTGGCTGCGCAAAGAAGCCGACGGCACCTATACCGTTGGGATCACCGAACATGCTCAGGAGCTGTTAGGTGACATGGTCTTTGTGGATCTGCCGGAAGTGGGCGCGACCGTGACCGCGGGCGACGACTGTGCGGTGGCGGAATCGGTAAAAGCAGCTTCAGACATCTATGCCCCGGTCGGCGGCGAAATCGTGGCGGTTAACGACGCCCTGAGCGACTCCCCGGAGCTGGTCAACAGCGAGCCTTACGGCGAAGGCTGGATCTTCAAAATTAAAGCCAGCGATGAAGCGGAAGTTGCCGCCCTGCTGGATGCCACCGCGTACGAAGCTCTACTCGAAGACGAATAAATACGCCTCATCCTTCACGTTGCAGGCGCGTTGGCTTCCTCGCTCACCCCGGTCACTTACCTGAGTAAGCTCCCGGGGATTCGCTGCGTCGCCGCCTTCCTGCAACGCGAATGATTTAGCGTATTCAGTTAAATTCCAAATACGATTCACTGCACGTTTCAGGAACCATCGCTCATGACACAGACTTTAAGCCAGCTTGAAAACCGTGGCGCCTTCATCGAACGTCACATTGGGCCGGATGCTCAGCAACAGCAGGAGATGCTGAAGACGGTTGGCGCGGATTCGCTCAACGCCTTGATCGGCCAGATTGTGCCAAAGGATATTCAGCTCGACACGCCGCCGCAGGTGGGGGAATCAACCACTGAATATGCCGCACTGGCGGAACTGAAGGGCATTGCCAGCCTGAACAAGCGCTTTAAGTCTTACATTGGCATGGGTTACACCAACGTGCAGTTACCGCCGGTGATCCTGCGTAACATGCTGGAAAACCCGGGCTGGTACACCGCGTACACCCCTTATCAGCCGGAAGTCTCTCAGGGCCGTCTGGAAGCGCTGCTCAACTTCCAGCAGGTGACGCTGGATCTGACCGGTCTGGATATCGCCTCCGCCTCGCTGCTGGATGAAGCCACTGCCGCCGCAGAAGCGATGGCGATGGCAAAACGCGTCAGCAAACTGAAGGGCGCAAACCGCTTCTTCGTCGCAGCCGACGTGCATCCGCAAACCCTCGACGTGGTACGTACCCGTGCTGAGACCTTTGGCTTTGAAGTGATTGTTGATGATGCCGATAAAGTGCTGGATCACCAGGATGTGTTCGGCGTGCTGTTGCAGCAGGTTGGCACCACCGGTGAAGTGCACGATTACGCCAAACTGATTGCCGAGCTGAAAGGGCGTAAAATTGTCGTCAGCGTGGCGGCCGATTTTATGGCGCTGGTGCTGTTAACCGCCCCGGGTAAACAGGGCGCAGACATCGTTTTCGGCTCCGCGCAGCGCTTCGGCGTACCGATGGGCTACGGCGGTCCACACGCGGCCTTCTTCGCCGCCAAAGATGAATTCAAACGCTCCATGCCAGGCCGTATTATTGGCGTATCGAAAGATGCCGCCGGCAATACCGCCCTGCGCATGGCGATGCAGACTCGCGAGCAGCATATCCGCCGTGAGAAAGCGAACTCCAACATCTGTACCTCTCAGGTACTGCTGGCCAACATCGCCAGCCTTTATGCGGTCTATCATGGCCCGGTTGGCCTGAAGCGTATCGCCAGCCGCATTCATCGCCTGGCCGATATTCTCGCCTGTGGCCTGCAGCAGAAAGGTCAAAAACTGCGTCACGCCCACTTCTTCGACACCCTGTGCGTTGACGTGGCCGACAAAGCGACCGTGCTGGCACGCGCTGAGGCGGCAGAAATTAACCTGCGCAGCGATATCCTGAATGCGGTCAGCATCACCCTGGATGAGACCACCACCCGTGAGGATCTGCAGGTGCTCTTCAACGTCCTGCTGGGTGAAGACCACGGTCTGGATGTGGACACGCTCGATAAAGAGGTGGCGCACGACAGTTGCTCCATTCAGGCGAGCATGCTGCGCGATGACGCGATCCTGACGCATCCGGTCTTTAACCGCTATCACAGCGAAACCGAGATGATGCGCTATATGCACTCTCTGGAGCGCAAAGATCTGGCCCTGAATCAGGCGATGATCCCGCTGGGCTCCTGCACCATGAAGCTGAACGCCGCCGCCGAGATGATCCCAATCACCTGGCCGGAATTCGCTGAACTGCACCCATTCTGCCCGGCCGATCAGGCGGAAGGGTATCACCAGATGATCAACCAGCTCTCCGACTGGCTGGTGAAACTGACCGGCTACGACGCACTCTGCATGCAGCCAAACTCCGGCGCCCAGGGTGAATACGCAGGTCTGCTGGCGATCCGCCATTATCACGAGAGCCGTAACGAAGGGCATCGTGATATCTGCCTGATCCCAAGCTCCGCCCACGGCACCAACCCGGCATCGGCCCAGATGGCAGGGATGGAAGTGGTGGTAGTGGCCTGCGATAAAAACGGCAACATCGACCTGGCCGATCTGCGTGCGAAAGCGGAACAGACCGGCGATAAGCTCTCCTGCATCATGGTCACCTATCCGTCCACTCACGGCGTGTATGAAGAGACCATCCGCGAAGTGTGCGAAATTGTGCACCAGTATGGCGGCCAGGTTTACCTCGATGGCGCCAACATGAACGCCCAGGTGGGGATCACCACGCCAGGCTTTATCGGCGCGGACGTGTCGCACCTGAACCTGCACAAAACCTTCTGCATTCCGCACGGCGGCGGCGGCCCGGGCATGGGCCCGATCGGTGTGAAAGCGCACCTGGCGCCGTTTGTTCCGGGCCACAGCGTGGTGCAGATCGAAGGCATGCTCACCCGTCAGGGCGCGGTCTCTGCGGCACCGTTCGGCAGCGCCTCTATTCTGCCAATCAGCTGGATGTATATCCGCATGATGGGCGCAGAAGGGCTGAAGCAGGCCAGCCAGGTGGCGATCCTGAATGCCAACTACATCGCGACGCGTCTGAAAGATGCCTATCCGGTGCTCTACACCGGCCGTGATGGTCGCGTGGCGCACGAGTGCATCCTCGATATTCGTCCTCTGAAAGAAGAGACCGGTATCAGCGAGCTGGATATCGCCAAGCGTCTGATCGACTACGGCTTCCACGCCCCGACCATGTCGTTCCCGGTTGCGGGTACGCTGATGGTTGAACCAACCGAGTCCGAAAGCAAAGTTGAGCTGGACCGCTTTATCGATGCGATGCTGGCGATCCGCAGCGAAATCGACCGCGTGAAGGCCGGTGAGTGGACCCTGGAAGATAACCCGCTGGTTAACGCGCCGCACACCCAGAACGAACTGGTAGAGGAGTGGAACCACGGTTACACCCGCGAACTGGCGGTCTTCCCGGCAGGCGTAGCCAACAAGTACTGGCCGACCGTGAAGCGTCTTGATGACGTTTACGGCGACCGTAACCTGTTCTGCTCCTGCGTGCCGATGAGCGAATACCAGTAATCTTTCTGTCATACTGTAGGCCGGGTAAGCGTCAGCGCCACCCGGCTTTTTTTTATCCGGAGGTTGTAGATGGCAATCGCATTAGTCACCGGCGCCAGCCGTGGGATTGGCAAAGCGACGGCGCTTGAGCTGGCGCGTGTGGGTTATAACGTGGCGGTGAATTATCACCACAACATCAGCGCCGCCACCGACGTGATCAATCAGATTACAGAAGAGGGCGGCAGAGCCTTTGCCCTGCGCGCGGATATCAGCGACGAAGCGCAGGTTATGGCGATGTTCGACAGCCTCGATCGCGAAGGGGAGCCCCTCGCCGCGCTGGTCAACAACGCCGGGATTCTCTTCGAGCAGAGCACCATTGAGAACCTCTCCGCCGAGCGGATTAACCGCGTGCTGGCCACCAACGTGACCGGGTATTTCCTCTGCTGCCGCGAAGCGGTGAAACGCATGTCGCTGAAACATGGCGGTAAAGGCGGGGCGATCGTGAATGTCTCTTCAGCAGCCTCACGACTCGGCGCGCCGGGGGAGTATGTGGATTACGCGGCATCGAAAGGGGCGGTGGACTCCCTGACGACCGGGCTATCGCTGGAAGTGGCGGCCCAGGGCATCCGGGTGAACTGCGTGCGTCCGGGGCTGATTTACACCGACATTCATGCCTCCGGCGGTGAACCGGGGCGGGTGGATCGGGTGAAGTCGATGCTGCCGATGCAGCGCGGCGGCCAGCCGGAAGAGGTGGCGCAGGCGATTGTCTGGCTGCTGAGCGAGAAGGCCTCGTACGTGACGGGCAGTTTTATTGAGTTAGCGGGCGGGAAGTAAGGCCCCTCACCCTAACCCTCTCCCCATAGGGGAGAGGGGATCGATCGCAGGCCGGTGCAAGCGCAGCGCCGCCCGGCAATGCCGGATTAAAGCGTCTCGCCGTTGCTGGCGATCACTTTTTTGTACCACTCAAAGCTCTTCTTACGCGAACGGGACATGTCGCCGGTGCCGTCGTCGTGCTTGTTCACATAGATAAAGCCGTAACGTTTGCTGTACTGGCCGGTAGTGAACGACACGCAGTCGATGCAGCCCCACGGGGTGTACCCCATCAGATCCACACCATCGTAAGTGACCGCTTTCATCATCTCTTCCACGTGCGCGCGCAGATAGTCGATGCGGTAGTCATCATTGATGCTGCCGTCCTCTTCTACTTTGTCGTACGCGCCAAAGCCGTTTTCCACGATAAACAGCGGTTTCTGATAGCGCTCATAGAGTTCGCACAGGGAGTAACGCAGGCCCACCGGGTCAATCTGCCAGCCCCAGTCGGACGCTTTCACGTGCGGGTTCGGCACGCTGCCTTCAAAGCCGGAGATCGCATCGCCGGTGCCGCCTTCCGCTTTCACCGCGTTGGTCATGTAATAGCTGAAGCCCAGATAATCACAGGTGCCTTCGCGCAGGATCTGCTCGTCGCCCGCTTCCATCTTGATGGTGAAACCGCGGCGCTCCCACTCATTCAGCACGTAGGACGGGTAGTAACCCCGCAACTGCACGTCGGTAAAGACATAGCGTTCACGCATCGATTCCTGAGCAAACATCACATCTTCTGGTTTGCAGGAGTAAGGATAGAGCGCGACCATTGCCAGCATGCAGCCGACTTTCATCTCCGGGTTGATGCGACGGGCCGCTTTCACCGCCAGGGCGCTGGCCACGAACTGGTGATGCAGCACCTGGTACATGGTCTCTTCCGGATTCTGATGCTCGGTATAGACCACCCCGGAGCAGCAGTAGCCGAACAGCGGCGCGCGCCAGTTACGCTGATTGTTGATTTCGTTGAAGGTCATCCAGTATTTGACCTTGCTCTTGTAGCGCTCAAAGACCACTTCGGCGAAGTTGACGAAGAAATCGACCACCTTACGGTTGGTCCAGCCGCCGTACTCCTGCACCAGGTGCAGCGGCATTTCGAAGTGGGAGAGGGTGATGACCGGCTCGATGTTGTATTTCAGCAGCTCATCGAACATGTCGTCGTAGAACTTCAGCCCCTCTTCGTTGGGCTGAGTTTCGTCACCTTTCGGGAAAATACGGGTCCAGGCGATGGAGGTGCGGAAGCATTTGAAGCCCATCTCGGCAAACAGCTTGATATCTTCTTTATAGTGACCGTGGAAGTCGATGGCCTCGTGGTTAGGGTAGTATTTGCCGTCAACTACCTCCTGGGTGATTTCACGCGGTACGCCATGCGCGCCGCCGGTCAGCACGTCACAAATGCTCGGGCCTTTGCCGCCTTTGTTCCAGCCGCCTTCAACCTGATGCGCCGCAACCGCGCCGCCCCATAAAAAGTCTTTTGGTAAGGTGAGTTTTTTCATCTTTGCTAATCTCATTTATTGCTATTGTTTTTGAGTCTAACAAAGGGGAATAAAATGTCACGATATAACAATTCGTGAGAGTTGTAATATGTTACACCGAAAAAACAGGGTGTTTTATTCCGTTAATTTCTTCGGTAATGACTCCAACTTATTG
>NZ_DIAO01000017.1:0-110616 GCF_002416465.1 Leclercia sp. UBA5076 | reverse complement strand
CAGCAGGAAGCTCAGGCAGAGAATGACAATGGTCGGGTGGTCGTTAACAAAGCGCGTCAGCGCCTTGCTGGCCATCACCATCAGCGCAATGGCAATAATGACGGCGGCCATCATGACGGGCAGATGATCGACCATCCCCACGGCGGTGATGACTGAATCCAGCGAGAAGACGGCGTCCAGCACCACGATTTGCGCCACCACCGCCCAGAACTTCGCCCCACGGCGTTGGGTGGGGTTCTCGCTGTCCTTGCCTTCCAGCCTTTCGTTGAGTTCGACAGTGGCTTTGAAGATCAGGAAAAATCCCCCAAACAGCATGATCAGATCGCGGGCGCTGAAGCCAAAGCCGTGGACGGTAAACAGCGGGCGGGTGAGGGTCACCAGCCAGGAGATAGAGGCCAACAGCAGCAGGCGCATGACCATCGCCATTAACAGACCGGTGATGCGGGCGCGGTCGCGCTGAGCAGGGGGCAGTTTTTCGGCGAGAATGGCGATAAAGACCAGGTTATCGATACCGAGCACAAGTTCCAGCACCACCAGGGTGACCAGACCGGCCCATATTGATGGATCTGCTATCCATTCCATAGTGAGCGTAATACCTTTCGTTATATGACAATTGTCACATTTCGATCATGGATACTGCGCCAGAAAAATGCAATGCCGGCCAGGCATTTATCTGCATAGATTTTCCTTATCTGGCCGGTAATAAACCCTGCATTCTGTGCGTTAATATCGGAATAACTCCGAATCAATAAAAATAAGAAATATCGCAGGGTCAATGGTGTTATTTAATAATGTCAATATAAAGCTATTCCTAAAAACACGGAAATGCGACCGTTAATATTATTCTTAAAAGCCACGCCTTCGTTGATGATTCCTTGCCTGCTTTTCAGATAGCTGCAACAATTCTTTCAGCATCAAATAGCGGTCGTTTTTGGTGCTATTTCTGTGTCGGTTTAATGACCTGAAAAATGTATATCGTGTTCGGATTAATCCTGCCCGTTATATTTTCTCATTAAACCCTGTCAAAGAGGGTGCTTGCCCCTAACTAGCTGTTTAAACAGTAGATTGGTAACTGAAAGCCAAGGGCGGTAGCGTGCCTGAAAGCGTGTTAATCAGCCTCGATTATTCTGTCAATAGCCTGAGAGCGAATAAGCTTCTTTTAGGACTGATGCCAGTTATATTTCTCTTTTATTGACTGCATGCTAAAAGTAATACGCCTTCGCACTTATTTAAATGCACAGGATAATTACTCTGCCATAGTGATAAATAATCAATGATGAAATCCAAAATGAAATTGATGCCATTATTGGTCTCTGTGACCTTGATGAGTGGTTGTACGATCTTCCCCGGCAGCAATATCTCAACTTCCGGTAAGGATGTGATTAAACAGCAGGATGCTGATTTTGACATCAACCGCATGGTTAACGTTTATCCCATGACCCCGCAGCTGGTTGAACAATTACGCCCTCGCCCGATTGTCGCACGGCCGAATGTCGATCTCGACCAGGAGATCGCCAACTACCAGTACCGCGTCGGGCCCGGGGACGTGATTAACGTCACCGTCTGGGATCACCCGGAGCTGACCACCCCGGCGGGGCAGTATCGTAGCTCCAGCGATACCGGTAACTGGGTTCAGGCAGATGGCACCATGTTCTATCCCTATGTCGGCAAACTTCGCGTGGCGGGCAAAACGCTCGCACAGATCCGTAGTGATATTACCGGCCGTTTAGCGCAGTACATCGCTGACCCGCAGGTGGACGTTAATATCGCCGCATTCCGTTCGCAGAAAGTCTATGTCTCCGGCCAGGTGAATAAATCCGGCCAACAGCCGATCACCAACGTGCCGCTGACGGTGCTTGACGCCATCAACTCCGCGGGCGGGCTCACTGATGGCGCCGACTGGCGCAATGTGGTGCTGACCCATAAAGGCAAAGAGGAGCGTATCTCCCTGCAGGCGCTGATGCAGAACGGCGATCTGAGCCAGAACCGTCTGCTCTATCCGGGCGACATCCTGTTCGTGCCGCGCAATGACGACCTGAAAGTGTTCGTGATGGGTGAAGTGAAGAAACAGAGCACCCTCAAGATGGACCTGAGCGGTATGACCCTGACCGAAGCGCTGGGCAACGCGGAAGGGCTGGATATGAGCACCTCCGACGCCAGCGGTATCTTCGTGATCCGTCCGATTACAGGAAACAATGCGAAGGGCAAGATTGCCAACGTCTACCAGCTGGATATGTCTGATGCCACCTCACTGGTGATGGCGACCGGCTTCCGCCTCCAGCCGTATGACGTGGTCTATGTCACCACCGCGCCGATAACGCGCTGGAACCGTGTGATGAACCAGCTGATGCCGACCATCAACAATATCCATACCATGACCGACACGGTACATCAGTACCACAACTGGTGATAACGATGTTTAACAAAATTCTGGTGGTTTGTGTGGGGAATATCTGCCGTTCCCCTACCGCTGAGCGGCTACTTAAGCAGTACCAACCGCAGCTCACCGTGGCGTCAGCCGGGTTGGGCGCGCTGGTGGGCAAAGGGGCCGATGAGCGTGCAAGTCAGGTTGCGGCAGAGCATCAGCTTTCACTCGACGGGCATTGCGCCCGTCAGGTGACGGCCAGCCTGTGCCGGGACTACGACCTGATCCTCGCGATGGAAAAACGCCACATTCATGCCCTGTGCGATATCGCACCGGAGATGCGCGGCAAAGTGATGCTGTTTGGTCACTGGGACAACGAGCGTGAGATCCCCGACCCGTACCGCAAAAGCCATGAAGCGTTTGAGGCGGTTTACACCTTACTCGACCAGTCTGCCCGCCAGTGGGCAGAGGCACTGAACGTTCAGCAGGGATAATAATGACAGCAAACGTAAAACCTTCTGCCGCCCCGAGTGCGGGCAGTGATGAAATTGATATTGGTCGTCTGATCGGAACCGTGGTCGAGGCGCGCTGGTGGGTGATTGGCATCACCGCGCTCTTTGCCGTTGCGGCGGTGATTTACACCTTTTTTGCCACCCCGATCTACAGCGCCGACGCGCTGGTACAAATAGAGCAAAACACCGGCAATTCGCTGGTGCAGGACATCGGTTCGGCGCTGGCAAACAAGCCGCCCGCCTCACAGGCGGAAATTGAGCTGATCCAGTCCCGCCTGGTGCTGGGAAAAACCGTGGACGATCTGGATCTCGACATCGGCGTCACTAAAAACACCTTCCCGGTGTTTGGTGCGGGCTGGGACCGGTTGATGGGCCGTCAGAATGATACGGTTAAAGTGACCACCTTCCAGCTTCCTGCCGGGGGTGCCAGCCAGGAGTTTACCCTTGAAGTGCTGGGGAAAGATCAGTATCAGCTTACCAGCGACGCCGGGTTTAGCGCCCGCGGCAAGGTGGGGGAGATGCTGAATAAAGATGGCGTCAGCATGATGGTCAGCGACATCCATGCCCAGAGCGGCAGCGAGTTCACCGTCAGCAAATTCTCAATGCTCGGGATGATCAATAATCTGCAGGGCAACCTGTCGGTCACCGAAACCGGAAAGGATACCGGGGTGCTGAGACTGACCTTTACCGGCGAGGATAAGGACAAGATCCGCGACATTCTCAACAGCATTACCCGCAACTACCAGGCGCAGAACGTGAAGCGTAAGTCGGAAGAGGCGTCAAAAAGCCTCGACTTCCTCGCGAAACAGCTCCCGGAAGTGCGCGCCCATCTGGATCAGGCCGAGAACAAGCTCAACGCTTTCCGTCAGGATAAAGACTCCGTCGACCTGCCGCTCGAAGCGAAGTCGGTGCTGGATTCGATGGTCAATATCGACGCCCAGATCAACGAGCTGACCTTTAAAGAGGCGGAAATTTCCAAACTCTACACCAAACGCCATCCGGCCTACCGTACGCTGCTGGAAAAACGCCAGACGCTGGAAGAGGAAAAAGCCAAACTCAATAACCGCGTCACCGCGATGCCAAAGACTCAGCAGGAGATCCTGCGTCTGACCCGCGACGTGGAGTCTGGCCAGCAGGTCTATATGCAGCTGCTGAACAAACAGCAGGAGCTGAAGATCACCGAGGCGAGCACCGTTGGCGATGTGCGTATTGTCGACCCGGCCATCACCCAGCCGGGCGTGCTGAAGCCGAAGAAGGCGCTGATTATTCTCGGCAGCATTATTCTCGGTCTGATGCTCTCCATCGTCGGCGTACTGCTGCGCTCCCTGTTTAACCGTGGGATCGAAAGCCCGCAGGTTCTGGAGGAGCACGGCATCAACGTCTACGCCAGCATCCCGCTGTCGGAGTGGCAGAAATCGCGTGACAGCGTCAAAACGTCCAATGGCATCAAACGTTACAAGCAGAGCCAGCTGCTGGCAGTCGGCAATCCGACGGATCTGGCTATCGAGGCTATCCGCAGCCTGCGCACCAGCCTGCACTTCGCCATGATGCAGGCCAGCAACAACGTATTGATGCTCAGCGGGGTCAGCCCCTCCATCGGCAAGACCTTTGTCTGCGCCAACCTGGCGGCGGTAGTCAGCCAGACCAACAAGCGCGTGCTGCTGATCGACTGCGATATGCGTAAGGGCTATACCCACGAGCTGCTCGGCACGAACAACGTAAACGGTCTGTCGGACATCCTGCTGGGCAAGGGCGATATCAGCCAGTGCGCGAAGCCGACCTCCATCCCTAACTTTGACCTGGTCACGCGCGGACAGGTGCCGCCGAACCCATCGGAACTGCTGATGAGCGAACGCTTTACCCAGCTGGTGAAGTGGGCCAGTGAAAACTATGACCTGGTGCTGATCGACACCCCGCCAATCCTCGCGGTAACGGATGCGGCAATTGTCGGTCGCCATGCGGGCACCACGCTGATGGTGGCGCGCTACGCGGTGAACACCCTGAAAGAGGTCGAAACCAGCCTCAGCCGCTTCGAACAGAACGGCATTGCGGTGAAAGGGGTGATCCTCAACTCCATCTTCCGCCGCGCCACCGGGTATCAAGATTACGGGTATTACGAGTACGAATATAAGTCGGACAGCAAGTAATGAGCCATTCGGGGAACACCATGACACCACGTCCTTTGATTTCCATTTATATGCCGACATGGAACCGTCAGCAGCTGGCGATCCGTGCGATAAAATCGGTATTACGCCAGGATTATGACCACTGGGAATTAATCATCGTCGATGACTGCTCCTCCTCGTACGAGCAGCTCCAGAAGTTTGTCGCTGACCTGGACGACCCGCGGGTGATCTACACCCATAACGCCATTAACTCCGGCGCCTGCGCGGTCCGCAATCAGGCTATTTTGCAGGCCTCTGGCCAGTATCTGACCGGTATTGACGATGACGACGAGTGGACGCCAAACCGGCTGTCTACCTTCCTGGCGCATCAGCATCACCTGGTTACCCACGCCTTTTTGTACGCCAACGACTATGTTTGCGAGGGGGAGGTCTACTCTCAGCCCGCCAGCCTGCCGTTGTACCCAAAATCGCCGTACTCCCGCCGCCTGTTCTACAAGCGCAACATTATCGGCAATCAGGTCTTTACCTGGGCGTGGCGCTTCAAGGAGTGCCTGTTCGATACGTCACTGGCCGCCGCCCAGGATTACGACATCTTCCTGCGGATGGTGGTGGAGTATGGCGAGCCGTGGAAGGTAGAAGAAGCCACCCAGATCCTGCACATCAATCATGGTGAAATGCAGATCACCTCGTCGCCGAAGAAGTTTTCCGGCTACTTCCACTTCTACCGCAAGCACCGGGATAAGTTCGACCGCGCCAGCCGCAAGTATCAGCTCTTTACGCTGTATCAGATCCGCAATAAGCGGATGAACTGGCGCACCCTGTTGACGCTGATTTCGGTTCGTAACGGTAAGCGTCTGGCCGACGGACTGCGGGGGAAATAATGGTGCTGGAAGATTGTCGCGCAAACAGCTGGAGCTTGCGCCCCTGCTGCATGGTTCTGGCCTACCGGGTGGCCCATTTTTGCTCGGTGTGGCGCAAAAAAAACGTCCTTAACAATCTCTGGGCGGCGCCGGTTCTGGTGCTTTACCGCCTCATCACCGAGTGCATTTTCGGCTACGAAATCCAGGCTGCGGCCACCATCGGCCGCCGCTTCACCATTCACCACGGCTATGCCGTGGTGATCAATAAATTCGTGGTCGCCGGGGATGATTTTACCATCCGCCACGGGGTGACCCTCGGTAACCGCGGCCCGGACAGCCTGGCCTGTCCGGTCATCGGCAATAACGTTGAGCTGGGTGCCAACGTGGTGATGATCGGTGATATCACCGTCGGTAATAACGTCACCGTGGGGGCAGGAAGCGTAGTGCTGGACAGCATCCCCGACAACGCGCTGGTGGTGGGCGAGAAGGCCCGCGTGAAGGTGATCAAATGAACATTCTGCAATTTAATGTCCGTCTCGCCGAGGGCGGGGCGGCGGGAGTGGCGCTGGATCTGCACCAGCGCGCGCTGCAAAAAGGACTTCAGTCGCGCTTTATCTACGGCTACGGCAAGGGCGGTAAAAAAAGCGTCAGCCACGATCGCTATCCGCAGGTGGTGAAACATACCCCGCGCCTGACCTCGGTGGCCAATATTGCCCTGTTCCGTCTGTTTAACCGCGATCTCTTTGGCAATCTTAACCGCCTCTATCGCACCGTTACCCGCACGCCGGGCCCGGTAGTGCTCCATTTTCACGTCCTGCACAGCTACTGGCTGAAACTGGAAGAGGTCGTGGCGTTTTGCCAGAAGGTGCAGGCGCACAAACCCGACACCACGTTCGTCTGGACCCTGCACGATCACTGGAGCGTCACTGGCCGTTGCGCCTTTACCGACGGCTGCGAAGGCTGGAAAACGAACTGCCAGAAGTGCCCGTCGCTCAGCAATTATCCGCCGGTGAAGGTGGATCGCGCCCATAAGCTGGTAGATGGCAAGCGTCAGCTGTTCCGTGACATGCTGGCGCTGGGCTGTCAGTTCATCTCTCCCAGCCAGCACGTGGCCGATGCCTTTAACAGCCTGTACGGGGCAGGGCGCTGCCGGATCATCAATAACGGTATCGACGTGGCGACAGAGGCGATTCTGGCAGAGCTGACCCCGGTCGCCGTTACCGCCGGCAAGCCGAAAATTGCCGTCGTCGCTCACGATCTGCGCTACGACGGCAAAACCAACCAGCAGCTGGTGCGGGATATGATGGCGCTTGGCGACAAGATCGAGCTGCATACCTTCGGCAAATTCTCGCCGTTTGAAGGGCCGAACGTGGTGAACCACGGCTTCGAAACCGACAAACGCAAACTGATGAGCGCCCTGAACGGGATGGATGCGCTGGTGTTCAGCTCCAGGGTGGATAACTACCCGCTGATCCTGTGCGAAGCGCTCTCCATCGGAGTACCGGTGATCGCCACCCACAGCGACGCCGCGCGGGAAGTACTGGAAAAATCGGGGGGCAAAACCTTCAGCGAAGAGGAAGTGCTGCCTCTGGTGCAGCTGGCGAAAGCGGATATCGCCCAGGCGGTATTTGGCACCTCCCTTGAGGCATTCCGCACCCGCAGCCGCCAGGCCTACAGTGGACAACAGATGCTGGAGGAGTATGTCTCGTTCTATCAGAATCTGTAGCTATCTGCTGCTGCCGCTCATCTACCTGCTGGTCAACGTCAAGATTGCCCAGCTGGGAGAGAGCTTCCCCATCACTATCGTGACCTTTTTACCGCTGCTGCTGTTGCTGTTTGTCGACAAAATCAGCGTGAAAAAGCTGATGATAGCGCTGGGGCTGGGGGCGGGGCTGACGGCCTTCAACTACATTTTTGGTCAGTCGCTGGATGCCAGTAAATACGTTACTTCCACCATGCTGTTTGTTTATATCGTCATCATTATCGGCATGGTGTGGAGTATCCGCTTTAAAACCGTCTCGCCGCACAATTATCGGAAGATCCTCAGGTTCTTTTATCTGGTCATTGGAATCATTGTCACCCTCGCCGCACTGGAGATGGCGCAAATTATTCTGACCGGTGGCAGTAGCCTGATGGAAATAATTTCGAAATATCTTATTTACAGTAATAGCTATGTACTGAATTTCATTAAATTTGGCGGCAAACGTACCACAGCGCTCTATTTTGAACCGGCATTCTTCGCTCTGGCGTTAATCTCAATTTGGCTCAGCATCAAACAGTTTGGTATCAAAACGCCCAAGAGCGATGCTATGATTCTTACAGGAATCGTTCTGTCAGGATCGTTCTCCGGGGTTATGACGTTTATTCTGTTTTACCTTCTGGAGTGGGCGTTCCAGTATCTGAATAAAGAGGCGATCAGGAAAAAGTTACCTTTAGCGATCATTTCATTGTCCGTCTTTTTAGTCGGGGTGGTATTTGCCTTTCCGTATATTTCCGAGCGTCTGGGTGATTTGGGCACCGAAGGATCATCCTCTTATTACCGTATTATCGGTCCGCTGGTGATGGTGGGGTACTCTTTAACCCATATTGACGGTGTAGTCAGATTTGGCTCACTTTATGAATATGTCGCATCATTCGGAATCTTTAACGGTGCGGACGTCGGAAAAACAATAGACAATGGCTTGTATCTGCTGATTATTTATTTTTCATGGTTCGCAGTATTATTAACGGCGTGGTATCTGTTTAAAGTTTTCAAAATGATGATCAGCGCCTTTGGTGATAATCAGAATTTTCGCGTACAGCTTTACCTCTTTACGCCAGTATCGCTGTTTTTTACCGGGTCAATATTTAGCCCAGAGTATGCATTTTTGATTGTATGCCCGTTTATTTTGCGCAAGGCGCTTAATATTACGCATTCATAACGAGGTGGTTTATGTTACTAAGCGTTATTACTGTCGCCTTTCGTAACTACGAGGGCGTGGTAAAAACCTGGCGGTCGCTGCGTAATCTGGCAGGCGATCCCAGCCTCAACTTTGAATGGATTGTGGTGGATGGTGGTTCGAACGACGGCACCGCAGAATTCCTCGAAAAACTGAATGGTGAGTATAACTTACGCTACATCAGCGAGAAAGATCGCGGTATCTACGATGCCATGAATAAAGGTATCGACATGGCGCAGGGGCGCTATGCCATCTTCCTTAATTCTGGCGATATTTTTCATGACGACGTAGCGCAGTTTGTCCGTCAACTCGTTCGAGTCCAGGATAACGCCATGTACATGGGCGATGCGTTACTTGATTTCGGTGATGGAAATAAAGTACGCCGTACGGCGAAACCGGGCTGGTATATTTATCACAGCCTGCCGGCCAGCCATCAGGCGATTTTCTTCCCGCTGAGCGGGTTAAAAACGTACCCGTACGATCTGCAGTACCGCGTTTCATCGGATTACGCACTGGCCGCTCGGCTGTATAAAGCCGGATATCCTTTTAAACGTCTGCCAGGTCTGGTTTCTGAATTTTCGATGGGCGGCGTGTCAACGTCGAATAATCTGGAATTATGCCAGGATGCCCGCAAGGTGCAGCGCGACATATTACGCGTGCCGGGCGTATGGGCGGAATTATCTTATTTATTGCGCCTTAAAACCACGGGTAAAACCAAAGCCTTATATAACAAAGTCTGAATATAAGGAAAAAGTATGCAGGAATTAAGCGGCTTCTCTGTGCCAAAAGGATTCCGTGGCGCAGGGGGGATTAAAGTGCAGTTATGGTGGGCGGTACAGGCGACATTATTTGCCTGGTCCCCACAAATTATGTATCGCTGGCGCGCATTTTTATTACGCAGCTTCGGTGCAAAAATCGGAAAAAACGTAGTGATTCGCCCGTCGGTAAAAATTACTTACCCATGGAAATTAACCCTTGGGGATAACGCCTGGGTTGGTGACGGCGCGGTGTTATATACGCTGGGTGAAATTTCGATTGGCGCGAATGCAGTGGTATCTCAGAAATGCTACCTCTGTACCGGCAGCCACGATTATATGAGTCAACATTTTGATATTAACGCGCAGCCAATCACCATTGGCGAGAAATGCTGGCTGGCGACCGACGTATTTGTCGCCCCCGGCGTCTCCATTGGCAATGGCACCGTTATTGGTGCGCGCAGCAGTGTTTTTAAGTCGCTACCGGCAAACAAACTTTGCCGTGGCAATCCCGCAGTGGTGATACGCGAACGCGTTGAAACTGAATAACTTCTGATAAGTCTGGAGAAAATAAACATGTCTAAAGTCGCTCTCATCACCGGCGTAACCGGACAGGATGGTTCTTATCTGGCGGAACTCCTGCTGGAAAAAGGCTACGAAGTGCACGGAATCAAACGTCGTGCCTCCTCTTTTAACACCGAGCGCGTGGATCATATCTATCAGGATCCGCACGCGGCGAACCCGAAATTCCATCTGCACTACGGCGATCTGACCGATACCTCCAACCTGACCCGTATTCTGCAGGAAGTCCAGCCGGATGAAGTCTATAACCTGGGCGCGATGAGCCACGTGGCCGTCTCCTTCGAATCCCCGGAATATACCGCTGACGTGGATGCCATCGGCACCCTGCGTCTGCTGGAAGCGATTCGTTTCCTCGGTCTTGAGAAGAAAACCCGTTTCTATCAGGCCTCCACCTCCGAGCTCTACGGCCTGGTGCAGGAGATCCCACAGAAAGAGACGACGCCGTTCTACCCGCGCTCCCCGTATGCAGTGGCAAAAATGTACGCCTACTGGATCACCGTTAACTACCGTGAATCCTACGGCATGTACGCCTGCAACGGCATCCTGTTCAACCACGAGTCTCCGCGCCGTGGCGAGACCTTCGTGACCCGTAAGATCACCCGCGCGATCGCCAACATCGCCCAAGGCCTGGAGAAGAAGCTCCACCTCGGCAATATGGACTCCCTGCGTGACTGGGGCCATGCCAAAGACTACGTAAAAATGCAGTGGATGATGCTGCAGCAGGAAAAACCGGAAGACTTCGTTATCGCCACCGGCGTGCAGTACTCCGTGCGTCAGTTCGTTGAGATGGCCGCTGCTCAGCTGGGCATCAAGCTGCGCTTCGAAGGCACCGGCGTGGACGAGAAAGGCATTGTGGTCTCCGTCACCGGCCACGACGCACCGGGCGTACAGCCGGGCGACGTGATTGTGGAAGTTGACCCGCGCTACTTCCGTCCTGCCGAGGTAGAAACCCTGCTGGGCGACCCGACCAAGGCGCACGAAAAACTGGGCTGGAAACCAGAAACCACGCTGCAGGAGATGGTCTCCGAGATGGTGGCAAAAGATCTCGAAGCGGCGAAAAAACACTCCTTGCTTAAATCCCACGGCTACGAGGTTGCCATCGCGCTGGAGTCCTGAGAATGACCAAACAACGTATTTTTGTTGCCGGACATCGCGGGATGGTGGGTTCGGCGATTGTTCGCCAGCTGGAGCAGCGTGGCAACGTCGAGCTGGTGCTGCGCACCCGTGACGAGCTTAACCTGCTGGATGCGCAAGCAGTCGAGGCTTTCTTTGCTGAACAGCGCATCGACCAGGTCTATCTGGCGGCGGCAAAAGTGGGTGGGATTGTCGCCAACAATACCTACCCGGCGGATTTCATCTACGAGAACATGATGATCGAGAGCAATATCATTCACGCGGCGCACCTGCACAACGTGAACAAGCTGCTGTTCCTCGGCTCATCCTGTATCTACCCGAAGATGGCGAAGCAGCCTATTGCCGAGAGCGAGCTGCTGCAGGGCACGCTTGAGGCAACCAACGAGCCCTACGCGATTGCCAAGATTGCCGGGATCAAGCTGTGCGAGTCCTACAACCGCCAGTATGGCCGCGACTATCGTTCGGTGATGCCGACCAACCTGTACGGCCCGAACGATAACTTCCACCCGAGCAACTCCCATGTGATCCCGGCGCTGCTGCGCCGGTTCCATGAAGCCACCGTCAGCAACGCACCGGAAGTGGTGGTGTGGGGCAGCGGTACGCCGATGCGCGAATTCCTGCACGTGGATGATATGGCTGCCGCCAGCATTCATGTGATGGAGCTGGCCCGCGAGGTGTGGCAGGAGAATACCGAGCCGATGCTGTCGCATATCAACGTTGGCACCGGGGTGGACTGCACTATCCGCGAACTGGCTGAAACCATCGCTGAGGTGGTGGGGTACAAGGGCCGCGTGGCCTTCGATGCCACTAAACCCGACGGCACCCCGCGCAAGCTGCTGGACGTGACCCGTCTGCACCAGCTGGGCTGGTTCCACGAGGTGACGCTGGCCCAGGGGCTGGCCAGCACCTATCAGTGGTTCCTGGAAAATCAGCACCGCTTCCGGGGGTAACTATGTTTTTAAGTCAGGAAGATTTTGCCACGGTAGTGCGTTCCACGCCGCTGATCTCCATCGATCTGATTGTGGAGAACGAGCGTGGCGAGTTCCTGCTCGGACAGCGCACCAATCGTCCGGCACAGGGCTACTGGTTCGTGCCAGGTGGGCGGGTGCAGAAAGATGAGACGCTGGAAAATGCCTTTGCGCGTCTGACGCAGGCGGAGCTGGGGCTCCGTCTGCCGATGACGGCAGGGCAGTTCTACGGGGTCTGGCAGCACTTCTATGACGACAACTTTTCCGGCACCGATTTCACCACCCACTATGTGGTGCTCGGTTTTCGCCTGAAGGTCAATCAGGCAGAGCTGCATCTGCCTGATGCGCAGCATGACGACTATCGCTGGCTGACGCCCGACGCGCTGCTGGCCAGCGATAACGTCCATGACAACAGCCGGGCCTATTTTCTGAAGCAGGCCGGAGTGCCGGGTTTATGAAAATTCTCGTATACGGCATTAACTACTCGCCGGAGCTGACCGGGATCGGTAAGTACACCGGCGAGATGGTGGAGTGGATGGCCCGCCAGGGTCATGAGGTGCGGGTCATTACCGCACCACCTTATTACCCGGAGTGGCAGGTGGACGAGCACTATTCCAGCTGGCGCTACCGCCGCGAAGAGGGGGCCGCGACCGTCTGGCGCTGTCCGCTTTACGTGCCAAAGCAGCCCTCGACCTTAAAGCGGTTGATTCATCTGGGCAGCTTTGCCCTGAGCAGTTTCTTCCCGCTGATGGCGCAACGTCGCTGGAAGCCGGATCGCATTATCGGCGTGGTGCCGACCCTGTTTTGCACCCCAGGTATGCGCCTGCTGGGCAAGCTCTCAGGCGCCCGCACCCTGCTGCACATTCAGGATTACGAAGTGGACGCCATGCTGGGCCTGGGAATGGCCGGGAAAGGCAAGGGCGGCAAAGTGGCGAAACTGGCCAGCGCCTTCGAGCGCAGCAGCCTGCATAACGTCGATTACGTCTCGACCATCTCCCGCTCGATGATGAACAAAGCGCAGGAGAAGGGCGTGGCAGCGGAGAAGGTGATCTTCTTTCCAAACTGGTCGGAAGTGGCCCGTTTTCGCGATGTGACTGCTGTTGAGGCGGCGGCCCTGCGCGAGCAGCTGGGTCTGCCAGAAGCCAAAAAAATCATTCTCTATTCGGGCAACATCGGTGAGAAGCAGGGGCTTGAGAACGTTATTGATGCCGCTGAGCAGCTCCGCGACCAGCCCTGGCAGTTTGTGATTGTCGGCCAGGGGGGTGGCAAAGCGCGGCTGCAAAAGATGGCCCAGGAACGTGGCCTGCAGAACATCACTTTCCTGCCGCTGCAGCCCTACGAGGCCTTACCGGCGCTGCTGAAGATGGCCGATTGCCATCTGGTTGTGCAAAAGCGCGGCGCGGCGGATGCCGTTCTGCCCTCCAAGCTGACCAACATTCTGGCGGTGGGCGGCAACGCGGTGATCACCGCCGAGGCCCATACCGAGCTGGGCCAGCTGTGCGACACCCTGCCGGGGATCGCGGTGTGCGTCGAGCCGGAGTCGGTATCCGCCCTGGTGGGCGGGATCGAACAGGCGCTGAATATGCCCAAAGAGAACGCCATCGCGCGTGACTATGCCGAACGCACGCTCGAGAAAGAGAACGTGCTGAACCAGTTTATTGCAGATATTCGGGGATAAATCATGAATAAGAATACGTTGTACCCGGTTGTGATGGCGGGTGGCTCAGGTAGCCGGTTATGGCCACTCTCCCGCGTGCTCTATCCGAAACAGTTCCTCTGCCTGAAAGGGGAGCTCACCATGCTGCAGACCACGGTAAACCGTCTTAATGGCGTCGATTGCGAAAGCCCGGTGGTGATCTGTAATGAACAGCACCGCTTTATCGTCGCCGAGCAGCTGCGACAGCTGAACAAGCTCACCGAAAATATCATTCTTGAACCGGCCGGACGCAATACCGCCCCGGCCATCGCTCTCGCCGCGCTGGCGGCGAAGCGCAGCAGCCCGGATTGCGATCCGCTGATGCTGGTGCTGGCGGCGGATCACGTCATCCAGCAGGAAGAGGCGTTCCGCGATGCGGTGCGTGCCGCCATCCCTTATGCCGAAAGCGGCAAGCTGGTCACCTTCGGCATCGTGCCGGACCTGCCGGAGACCGGCTATGGCTATATCCGTCGCGGTAACGTCACGCCGGGGGAGGGCGACAGCCTGGCCTTTGACGTCGCGCAGTTCGTTGAGAAACCGAATCTGGAAACCGCGCAGGCCTACGTCGCCAGCGGCGAGTACTACTGGAACAGCGGTATGTTCCTGTTCCGCGCCGGACGCTATCTGGAAGAGCTGCAAAAGTATCGCCCGGACATCCTGGAAGCCTGCGAACGCGCAATGGCCTCCGTCGACCCGGATCTGGACTTTATCCGCGTGGACGAAGCCGCGTTCCTTGCCTGCCCGGAGGAGTCGGTGGATTACGCGGTAATGGAACGTACCGCCGATGCGGTGGTGGTGCCGATGGATGCGGGCTGGAGCGACGTCGGCTCCTGGTCATCCCTGTGGGAGATCAGCGCGCACACGCCGGAAGGTAACGTCCATCACGGGGATGTGATCAGCCATAAAACCGAGAACAGCTATGTCTATGCCGAATCGGGCCTGGTCACCACCGTCGGCGTTAAAGATCTGGTTGTAGTACAGACCAAAGACGCGGTGCTGATTGCCGATCGCAACGCGGTGCAGGACGTCAAAAAAGTGGTGGAGCAGATCAAGGCCGATGGCCGCCATGAGCACCACATTCACCGCGAAGTCTATCGTCCGTGGGGCAAATATGACTCCATCGACGAAGGTGACCGTTATCAGGTGAAACGCATCACCGTTAAACCGGGCGAGGGGCTGTCGGTGCAGATGCATCATCACCGGGCGGAACACTGGGTAGTGGTGGCAGGTACCGCCAAAGTCACTATCGACAATGTTGAAACCCTGCTCGGTGAAAACGAATCGATTTATATCCCGCTGGGGGCGACGCACTGCCTGGAAAACCCTGGGAAAATCCCTCTCGATCTGATTGAAGTGCGCTCCGGCTCCTATCTGGAAGAGGACGATATCGTCCGATTTGAGGACAGATACGGCAGGGTGTAGCACTCACGCATTTTGCCCGGTGGCGCTGCGCTTACCGGGCCTACGAAAACAAAAAAATCAAATTGGCCTGTATATCGGGCGGGCCAACTGTTGCCTGAAAAAGGGGTAATGATGCAAAAGTTAACCTGTTTTAAAGCCTACGACATTCGCGGCAAGCTCGGTGAAGAGCTGAATGAGGACATTGCGTGGCGCATTGGCCGCGCGTATGGCGAATATTTAAAGCCGAAAACCATCGTGCTGGGCGGCGACGTCCGTTTGACCAGCGAAGCGTTAAAACTGGCGCTGGCTAAAGGGTTGCAGGACGCGGGTGTGGATGTGCTGGATATCGGCCTTTCCGGTACCGAAGAGATCTATTTTGCCACCTTCCATTTAGGCGTGGACGGCGGGATCGAAGTGACCGCCAGTCATAATCCGATGGACTATAACGGCATGAAGTTGGTGCGCGAGGGTGCGCGCCCGATCAGCGGCGATACCGGCCTGCGCGACGTACAGCGTCTGGCGGAAGCCAACGACTTCCCACCGGTGAACGAGTCAACGCGCGGGAGCTATAAGAAAATCGATCTGCGTGATGCTTACATCGATCACCTGCTGGGCTACATCAATGTGGCGAACCTCAAACCGCTGAAGCTGGTCATCAACTCCGGCAACGGCGCCGCAGGCCCGGTGGTGGATGCCCTGGAAGCGCGCTTTAAGACGCTTAACGTGCCGGTCACCTTCGTCAAATTGCACAACACCCCGGACGGCACCTTCCCGAACGGTATTCCAAACCCGCTGCTGCCGGAGTGCCGCGACGATACCCGCAATGCAGTGATTGAACATGGCGCGGATATGGGCATCGCCTTTGACGGCGACTTCGACCGCTGCTTCCTGTTCGACGAAAAGGGGCAGTTTATCGAGGGCTACTATATCGTCGGCCTGCTGGCGGAAGCCTTCCTTGAGAAAAACCCCGGCTCGCGCATCATTCATGACCCGCGCCTCTCCTGGAATACGGTGGATGTGGTCTCCGCGGCAGGCGGCACACCGGTGATGTCCAAAACCGGTCACGCCTTTATCAAAGAGCGGATGCGCGAAGAAGACGCGATTTATGGCGGCGAGATGAGCGCCCATCACTACTTCCGCGATTTTGCCTACTGCGACAGCGGGATGATCCCGTGGCTGCTGGTGACCGAGCTGCTGTGCCTGAAGGGCCAGTCGCTGGGTGAACTGGTGCGCGACCGCATGGCGGCCTTCCCGGCGAGCGGCGAGATCAACAGCACGCTGGCGGCACCTGCCGAGGCGATTGCCCGGGTGGAGCATCACTTTGCCCTGCACGCGCTGGAGATCGACCGTACAGACGGTATCAGCATGACCTTCCCGCAGTGGCGCTTCAACCTGCGCTCGTCCAACACCGAGCCGGTGGTGCGCCTGAACGTAGAATCCCGTGCCGATGCGGCGCTGATGGCGGCGCGAACACAGGACATTATGGCGCTGTTGAATCAGTAACCTTTCCCCCTCTCCCGTTGGGGGAGGGGGCCCTGAAACAGGAACAACGATGACAAATCTAAAAAAGCGCGAGCGAGCCAAAACGAATGCATCGTTAATCTCTATGGTGCAGCGTTTTTCTGATATCACCATCATGTTCGGTGGGTTGTGGATGGTGTGTAAAATCAGCGGGCTGCCGTTCCTCTACATGCATCTGCTGATGGCGCTGATCGCGCTGGTCGTCTTCCAGATGATCGGCGGCATGACCGACTTCTACCGTTCATGGCGGGGCGTCAAAATCACCACCGAGCTGCAACTGCTGTTGCAGAACTGGACCTTAAGCCTGGTCTTCAGCTTCGGGCTGGTGGCCTTCAACAACGACTTCGATAATCGCTTTGCTACCTATTTTGCCTGGTATCTGCTAACCAGCGTGGGGATGGTGGTCTGTCGCTCTCTGATCCGCTTTGGCGCGGGCTGGCTGCGTAACCGGGGTTACAACACCCGCCGGGTGGCGGTAGCCGGGAGCCTGCCGGCCGGACTGGCGCTGCTTGACGGTTTTCGCAAAGAGCCGTGGCTGGGCTTTGACGTGGTGGGCGTTTATCACGACGCGCAGCCGGGTGGCGTCTCTTCGGACTGGGCCGGTAACTATTCGCAGCTGATTGACGATGCCAAAGCGGGCAAGATCCATAACGTCTACATTGCCATGCCGATGAGCGACGAGGCCCGTATCAAAACCCTGATGCGTAAGCTGGCAGACACCACCTGCTCGGTGATCCTCATCCCGGACGTGTTCACCTTTAACATTCTGCATTCCCGTATCGAAGAGGTGAACGGCGTACCGGTAGTGCCCCTGTATGACACGCCGCTCTCTGGCCTCAACCGGGTGCTGAAGCGCGTGGAGGACATCGTGCTGTCATCCCTGATCCTGCTGCTGATCTCCCCGGTGCTGTGCGCCATTGCGCTGGCGGTGAAGCTCACGTCAAAGGGGCCGGTGATCTTCCGCCAGACCCGTTACGGTATGGATGGTAAGCCGATCATGGTGTGGAAATTCCGCTCCATGAAGGTGATGGAAAACGACAACGTGGTGACCCAGGCGACGCAAAACGATCCGCGCGTCACCCGCGTGGGTAACTTCCTGCGCCGCACCTCGCTTGATGAACTGCCGCAGTTTATCAATGTGTTTACCGGTGGGATGTCCATTGTCGGCCCACGCCCGCACGCGGTAGCGCATAACGAGCAGTATCGTCAGCTTATCGAAGGTTACATGCTGCGCCACAAGGTGAAGCCGGGTATCACCGGCTGGGCGCAGATCAACGGCTGGCGCGGCGAAACTGACACCCTGGAGAAAATGGAAAAACGCATTGAGTTCGACCTCGAGTACATCCGCGAGTGGAGCCTCTGGTTCGATATCAAGATCGTCTTTCTGACCATCTTCAAGGGCTTTGTGAACAAAGCGGCGTACTGACATGAGCTTACGTGAAAAAACCCTCAGCGGGGCAAAGTGGTCGGCTATCGCGACGGTGATCATCATCGGCCTTGGGCTGGTGCAGATGACGGTGCTGGCGCGCATTATCGATAGCCACCAGTTTGGCCTGTTGACCGTCTCGCTGGTGATCATCGCCCTCGCCGATACACTGTCTGATTTCGGCATCGCCAACTCGATTATTCAGCGCAAAGAGATTAGCCAGCTGGAGCTAACCACCCTCTACTGGCTTAATGTCGGCCTCGGTATTCTCGTGTTCGTGTCGCTGTTCCTGCTGAGCGATCTTATTGCCCGGGTATTGAATAACCCTGAGCTGGCGCCCCTGATGCGCGCGCTGTCGTTCGCGTTTGTGGTGATCCCTCACGGACAGCAGTTCCGCGCGCTGATGCAAAAGGAGCTTGAGTTCAGCAAGATCGGCATGATCGAGACCAGCTCGGTGCTGGCCGGATTTACTTTTACCGTGATCAGCGCCCACTTCTGGCCGCTGGCGTTAACCGCCATCCTCGGCTACCTGGTCAACTCTGTCGTGCGCACGCTGCTGTTCGGCTACTTCGGGCGCAAAATCTACCGTCCGGGCTTCCACTTCTCGCTCGCATCGGTGTCCTCCAACCTGCGCTTCGGCGCCTGGCTGACCGCCGACAGCATCATCAACTATGTGAATACCAACCTCTCTACCCTGGTGCTGGCGCGTATTCTCGGTGCCAGCGTCGCCGGGGGCTATAACCTGGCGTACAACGTGGCGGTCGTTCCGCCAATGAAGCTCAACCCGATCATCACCCGGGTGCTGTTTCCGGCGTTCGCCAAAATTCAGGATGACACCGACAAACTCAGGCTCAACTTCTACAAGCTGCTGTCGGTGGTGGGGATCATTAACTTCCCGACCCTGCTGGGGCTGATGGTGGTCTCCGGCAATCTGGTGCCGCTGGTATTCGGTGAGAAGTGGTTGAGCATAGTTCCGATCCTGCAACTGCTGTGCGTGGTGGGGCTGTTGCGCTCCGTCGGCAACCCGATCGGATCGCTGCTGATGGCAAAAGCCCGCGTCGATATCAGCTTTAAATTCAACGTCTTCAAAACCTTTCTGTTTATTCCGGCGATCGTTATCGGCGGCCATCTGGCAGGCGCGATGGGCGTCACGCTGGGCTTCCTGCTGGTGCAGATCGTCAACACCATCCTGAGCTACTTCGTGATGATTAAGCCGGTGCTGGGCTCCAGCTACCGCCAGTACATCCTGAGCCTCTGGCTGCCGTTTTACCTCTCACTGCCAACCCTTGCCGTGAGCTATGGCTTAGGGCTGGCCCTGCAAGGCCATCTGCCGCTGGCGGCGTTGCTGGCGGTGCAGGTCGCCGCGGGCGCCCTGGCCTTCGCGGTGATGATTGTGCTGTCGCGGAACGCGCTGGTGGTGGAGATCAAGCGCCAGTTCTGCCGCAACGAAAAGATGAAAACGCTGCTTCGCGCAGGTTAATTATTTCCTCCCCCTCTCCGTTGGGGAGGGGAATTTTTTAAGAGGTTATTATGAAATTATTGATTCTGGGCAACCATACCTGTGGCAACCGCGGTGACAGCGCCATTCTGCGCGGCCTGCTGGATGCGATTTACACCCTCTTCCCTGAGACAGAAGTGGATGTGATGAGCCGTTATCCGGTCAGCTCCTCCTGGCTACTGAACCGCCCGGTGATGGGCGATCCGCTCTACAGCCAGATGAAGCAGCATAACAGCGCCGCGGGCGTGATGGGCCGGGTGAAAAAGGTGCTGCGCCGCCGCTATCAGCACCAGGTGCTGCTGTCACGTGTGACCGACACCGGCAAGCTGCGTAATATTGCCATTGCCCAGGGCTTTACCGATTTTGTCCGTCTGCTCTCCGGCTACGACGCCATTATTCAGGTGGGCGGATCCTTTTTTGTCGACCTTTACGGCGTGCCGCAGTTTGAGCATGCGCTCTGCACCTTTATGGCGAAAAAGCCGCTGTTTATGGTCGGTCACAGCGTCGGTCCGTTCCAGGATCCCCAGTTCAATCAGCTGGCAAACTACGTGTTTGGTCACTGTGACGCGCTAATCCTGCGCGAGTCGGTGAGCCTGAATCTGATGCAGCGTAGCGAGATCGACACAAGCAAGGTAGAGCAGGGAGTGGATACCGCCTGGCTGGTGGATCATCAGGAGGCGAATTTTACCCCCAGCTATGCCGTGCAGCACTGGCTGAACGTGGCGGCGCAGCAGAAGACCGTCGCCATTACCCTGCGCGAGCTGGCGCCGTTTGATAAGCGTCTTGGCACCACCCAGGCGGCCTATGAGAAAGCCTTTGCTGAGGTGGTCAACCGGGTGCTGGACAGCGGCTATCAGGTGCTGGCGCTCTCTACCTGTACCGGCATCGACAGCTACAACAAAGATGACCGGATGGTGGCGCTGAATCTGCGCCAGCACGTCAGCGATCCGTCCCGCTACCACGTGGTGATGGACGAACTTAACGATCTGGAGATGGGCAAGCTGCTGGGGGCGTGCGATCTGACCGTAGGCACCCGTCTGCATTCGGCCATTATCTCTATGAACTTCGGCACCCCGGCCATCGCGATTAACTACGAACACAAGTCTGCCGGGATCATGCAGCAGCTGGGCATGCCGGAGATGGCGGTGGATATTCGTCATCTGCTGGATGGCTCCCTGGGGGCAATGGTCGGCGATACCCTCGGCCAGCTGCCAGCCATCAACGAACGCCTGGCGGTAGCGGTGAAAGCCGAACGTGAAAACGGCATCAAAATGGTGAAATCGGTACTGGATCGGGTAGGGGAGGGCAAATGAAGGTTGGTTTCTTCTTACTGAAATTCCCGCTCTCCTCTGAAACGTTTGTGCTTAACCAGATCACCGCCTTTATCGATATGGGATATGACGTGGAGATTATCGCCCTGCAAAAGGGCGATACGCAAAATACCCACGCCGCATGGACGCAGTATGACCTCGCCAGCAAAACCCGCTGGCTGCAGGATGAGCCCCAGGGCCGGCTTGCGAAACTGCGTTACCGCGCCCGCCAGACTCTGCGCGGGCTGCACCGCCCTGGCACCTGGAAGGCGCTGAATATCTCCCGCTATGGCGCCGAGTCGCGCAATCTGATCCTCTCCGCCATTTGCGGCCAGACGCAGCGTCCCTGGCGTGCGGATGTGTTTATCGCCCACTTCGGTCCGGCAGGCGTGACGGCGGCCAAGCTGCGCGAGCTGGGCGTTATTGAGGGGAAAATCGCCACCGTCTTTCACGGCATTGATATCTCCAGCCGTGAGGTGCTGAACCACTATACACCTGAATACCAGCGGCTCTTTCAGCGCGGCGACATGATGCTGCCCATCAGCGAACTGTGGGCCGGGCGGCTCAAAACCATGGGCTGTCCGCCGGAGAAAATCACCGTTTCGCGCATGGGCGTGGATATGCAGCGCTTTACCCAGCGGCCGGTTAAAACGCCGGGAAGCCCACTGCAAATCATCTCTGTTGCACGTCTGACGGAGAAAAAAGGGCTACACGTGGCAATCGAAGCCTGCCGCCAGCTGAAAGCGCGTGGGGTGGATTTTCGCTACCGTATTCTGGGCATTGGCCCCTGGGAGCGCCGGCTGCGCACCCTGATCGAACAGTATGAGCTGGAGGCGCATGTCGAGATGCCAGGGTTCAAGCCCAGCCATGAGGTCAAAGCCATGCTCGATGCCGCCGATATCTTTTTACTTCCCTCCGTTACCGGCGCAGACGGTGATATGGAGGGGATCCCGGTTGCGCTGATGGAAGCCATGGCGGTGGGCATACCGGTTCTGTCCACGGTGCATAGCGGTATTCCTGAACTGATCGAACCAGGCCATTCCGGCTGGCTGGTGGAGGAGAACAATCCGGAGGCGCTGGCTAACCAGCTTGAACAGTTTGCCGCGATTGCCCATCAGGAGCTCTCGCCTGTGCTGCACAATGCGCGCAAAAAGGTGGAGACCGATTTCAATCAACACCTTATCAACCGACAGTTAGCCACTCTGCTACACACGCTTTAAACGGAGGCGATATGCCGAAAGAGATGACGCGACGCGCGTTTGTCACCACCTGTTCCGTGCTGGCGGCCGCGCCGCTGGTCGGCGTTCGGGCCGCCAAAAACGCTGCCACAGTGGAGATCAGCCGGTATGACCTTCGTGACGGAATTGCCGCATTTAAGAAGGCCTTTAACGAGGGTGATACCGTCGTGGTACCTGCGGACGTCACCTGCGAGAACATCAACGCCGCCATTTTTATTCCCGAGGGCAAAACCCTGCGCATTCTCGGTGCGATGACCGGCAATGGCCGCGGGCGGCTGGTATTGCAGGATGGCAGCAAGGTAATCGGGGAAGGGAAGGGGCGCAGCGAAAACATCACCCTCGACGTGCGCGGTTCTGACTGCGTGATCCAGGGCCTGGCGATGAGCGGCTATGGCCCGGTGACCCAGATCTACATTGGCGGTAAACAAAAGCGGGTGATGCGTAATCTGCTGATCGACAACCTGCGGGTCACTAAAGCCAACTATGCAATCCTGCGCCAGGGGTTTCATAACCAGATGGATGGCGTAAAGATTACCAACTGTCATTTCAGCTACCTGCAGGGTGACGCCATCGAATGGAACGTGGCGATTAATGACAAAAACATCCTCATCTCAGACCACGTGATCGACCATATCGACTGCACTAACGGGAAAATTAACTGGGGTATCGGCATCGGTCTGGCGGGCAGCACCTACGACAATAACTACCCTGAAGACCAGACGGTAAAGAACTTTGTGGTGGCCAATATTACCGGGAGCAATTGCCGTCAGCTGGTGCACGTTGAAAACGGCAAACACTTTATCATACGTAATGTTAAGGCCCGCAATATCACCCCGGACTTTAGTAAGAAAGCGGGTATTGATAACGCAACGGTCGCGATATATGGCTGCGATAATTTTGTCATCGATAATGTTGAGATGACCGACAGCGCCGGGATGTTAATTGGTTACGGCGTGATTAAAGGCGACTATTTGTCGATACCGCAGAATTTCCGCCTCAACAATATTCATCTGGATAACCAGAAACTTGCACGAAAATTGCGCGGAATACAGATCTCCTCCGGCAATAAAACCTCGTTCGTAGCCCTCACCAACCTTGAGATGAGGCGCGCTTCTCTGGAGTTCCATAATAAACCTCAGCATCTTTTTATGCGTAATATCAACGTGATGCAGGATGCAGACAGGGGCCCAGCCCTGAAGCTGAATTTTGATCTGCGCAAAGATGTGCGCGGCAAGTTTATGGCGCGGGACGAAACGCTGCTCTCGCTGGCGAACATTAACGCGGTTAATGAAAAGGGGCAAAGTTCGGTCGATATCGACCGAATTGACCATCATACGCTCAATACGGAACGGCTGAATTTTAACCTGCCGAAGCGCTAAATATTAACCAGCCGGCATTTTGCGAGGATTCCTGGAATTAAAGCGCGACTATTCGGATTGCATCCGCTGAAATTTACGCTGTAATTGCGTAACATCGTCTCCAGATTTGTAGCAATTCGTGCTGGCGAAACCAGGCTAAAGGGCTATAATTCGGCAACCATTTTAAGGTGGAAGAAATATGATTAATTTGAAAGCAGTCATTCCGGTAGCCGGTCTGGGCATGCATATGCTCCCGGCCACAAAAGCCATTCCTAAAGAGATGCTGCCGATCGTTGACAAGCCGATGATTCAGTACATCGTCGACGAGATTGTTGCTGCAGGGATCAAAGAAATCGTTCTGGTTACGCACTCCTCCAAGAATGCGGTGGAAAACCACTTCGACACCTCCTACGAACTTGAAGCCCTCCTGGAGCAGCGCGTTAAGCGTCAACTGCTGGCGGAAGTGCAGTCCATCTGCCCACCGGGCGTGACCATTATGAACGTTCGCCAGGCGCAGCCGCTGGGGCTGGGCCACTCTATTCTGTGCGCGCGTCCTGTAGTGGGGGATAACCCGTTCGTGGTCGTCCTGCCCGATATCATTCTGGACAATGCTTCTGCCGATCCGCTGCGCTATAACCTGGCGGCCATGGTGGCGCGTTTCAACGAGACGGGCCGTAGCCAGGTGCTGGCGAAGCGCATGAAAGGCGATCTGTCTGAATACTCCGTTATTCAGACCAAAGAGCCGCTGGATACCGAAGGTAAAGTCAGCCGTATCGTTGAATTTATCGAGAAGCCGGATCAACCTCAGACGCTGGATTCCGATCTGATGGCCGTCGGCCGCTATGTGCTGAACGCGGAAATCTGGGCTGAACTGGAACGTACCGAGCCAGGCGCCTGGGATCGTATTCAGCTGACGGATGCTATTGCTGAACTGGCGAAGAAGCAGTCTGTAGACGCTATGCTGATGACCGGCGACAGCTACGACTGCGGCAAGAAACTGGGATACATGCAGGCCTTTGTTCAATATGGCTTGCGTAATCTGAAAGAAGGGCAGAAGTTCCGCGAAAGCATGATGAAACTCTTAACTAACAGCTAATAGTTGTTCGTCGTTATCTGAACGGCAGTGGTTCATTCCGGGCTAACCCTGGCCAGGCGAATGACACTGCCGTTTCTTTTTTTTTAATAAATTCCTAATTTTCAGTAAGTTAACATCTGGCTTTTTGTTTCATTAGCCCTATTTTTCCCTTGTTTCTGTCAGCGTTTAAGACGACAATTATTAATTGATTTGCGCGCTACCCTGTTGCCATTATGCTGGGCTCTGGCGGCAAAAAACCTCTATTAAGACCACGTTCAGTGCACTGGTAGCTGTTAAGCCAGGGGCGGTAGCGTGTCTGCTTTCTGAATTTCTACTATGAAAATTTTCAGAAACCCAATAACTCTATGAATCATTTAACGGAAATTAACGCGTGAAAATTCTTGTTACTGGTGGTGCCGGTTTTATCGGCTCTGCGGTTGTCAGACATATTATTCAGAACACCCAGGATTCAGTGGTTAATGTCGATAAATTGACCTACGCCGGTAACCTGGAATCTCTGGCTGACGTGAGCGACAGCCCGCGTTACGCTTTTGAACATGCGGACATTTGCGACAAAGCGGCGATGGAGCGTATTTTTGCCGAGCACAAGCCTGATGCGGTAATGCATCTGGCGGCTGAGAGCCACGTTGACCGCTCCATTACCGGCCCGGCTGCGTTTATCGAGACTAATATCGTCGGTACCTACGTGCTGCTGGAGGCGGCCCGTGCTTACTGGTCTACGCTTGGCGAAGAGGCGAAAAGAGCTTTCCGCTTCCATCACATCTCCACGGATGAAGTTTACGGCGATCTGCCGCATCCGGATGAGCATTCTGCCTCGACAGCACTGCCATTATTTACTGAAACGACGGCGTATGCCCCGAGCAGTCCTTATTCGGCTTCAAAGGCATCCAGCGATCACCTCGTTCGCGCCTGGTTACGCACCTACGGATTCCCGACCATCGTGACTAACTGCTCTAATAACTATGGTCCGTATCACTTCCCGGAAAAACTGATCCCGCTGGTTATCCTCAATGCGCTTGATGGCAAAGCGCTGCCGATTTATGGCAAAGGCGATCAGATCCGCGACTGGCTCTATGTTGAGGATCACGCTCGCGCGCTCTACACCGTGGTGACCCAGGGTAAACCGGGCGAAACCTACAACATCGGCGGTCATAACGAGAAGCAGAACCTGGATGTGGTGCATACCATCTGCGATTTGCTGGATGAGATCGTGCCTAAAGAGGGCTCGTATCGCGATCAGATCACCTACGTGACTGACCGTCCGGGTCATGACCGTCGTTACGCCATCGATGCCGATAAGATTAGCCAGACGTTGGGCTGGAAGCCGCAGGAGACTTTTGAGAGCGGCATCCGCAAAACGGTGCAGTGGTATCTGGCGAACAGCCAGTGGGTTGAGAACGTGAAAAGCGGCAACTATCAATCCTGGATTGAACAGAACTATGGAGAACGGCAGTAATGAATATCCTTCTGTTCGGCAAAACAGGGCAGGTGGGTTGGGAGCTACAGCGCTCGCTAGCGCCCCTGGGTAATCTGATTGCCCTGGATGTTCGCTCCACCGAGTATTGCGGGGATTTCAGCGATCCTGAAGGGGTGGCTGAGACCGTCCGTCGCATTAAGCCTGATGTCATCGTGAATGCGGCTGCCCATACCGCCGTAGATAAAGCCGAGTCAGAGGCAGAATTTGCGCAGTTGCTGAATGCTACAAGCGTTGAAGCCATTGCCAAAGAAGCCGCCAAAATCGGTGCCTGGGTTGTGCACTATTCCACCGATTATGTTTTCCCGGGCAACGGCGAAAAACCATGGCGGGAGACAGATGCCACTGCGCCGCTGAATGTCTATGGCGAAACCAAACTGGCTGGTGAGAAAGCTTTGCAGGAAAATTGTGCCCGACACTTAATTTTCCGTACCAGTTGGGTATATGCCGGCAAAGGAAATAACTTCGCGAAAACCATGCTGCGTTTTGCAAAAGAACGCGCAGAAATGTCGGTTATCAACGATCAGTTTGGCGCACCGACAGGCGCGGAATTGCTGGCCGACTCTACGGCGCATGCGATCCGTGTGGCGATGAAACAACCCGAAGTTGCAGGCCTTTACCACCTTGTTGCGAGCGGTGTGACCACCTGGCACGACTATGCTGCACTGGTGTTCGACGAAGCACGTAAGGCAGGTATTGAACTGGCGATTACTAAGCTTAACGCGGTGCCTACCAGTGCTTACCCAACTCCTGCTCGCCGACCAAATAATTCTCGTCTGAATACTGAGAAATTCCAGCAGAACTTCGACTTGGTATTACCTGCATGGGAAACCGGTGTGAAACGAATGCTGGCTGAGCTATTTACGACCACTGCGGTCTGACTTTTAATTAAATGCCCGTTTACGGGCATTTTGCACATTAAAGAGATGATGAAATGAAAACGCGTAAAGGGATTATTTTAGCCGGTGGCTCAGGAACCCGACTGTACCCGGTGACGATGGCTGTCAGCAAACAGCTGTTGCCTATCTACGACAAACCCATGATTTACTACCCGCTGACGACGCTTATGCTGGCGGGTATTCGTGACATCCTGATTATCAGTACTCCCCAGGACACGCCACGGTTTGAGCAGCTGCTCGGTGATGGTAGCCAGTGGGGGCTTAACCTGCAGTATAAAGTCCAGCCGAGTCCGGATGGGCTGGCCCAGGCGTTTATCCTTGGTGAAGAGTTCATTGGCGATGATGACTGTGCGCTGGTACTGGGCGACAATATCTTCTATGGTCACGACCTGCCGAAACTTATGGATACAGCCGTTAATAAAGAGAGCGGTGCAACCGTCTTTGCTTACCATGTTAACGATCCTGAGCGTTATGGCGTCGTTGAGTTTGATAAACAGGGCACGGCCGTTAGCCTGGAAGAAAAACCCGCTGAACCAAAAAGTAACTACGCCGTGACCGGTCTTTATTTTTATGACAACAGCGTGGTTGAAATGGCAAAGAGCCTGAAACCGTCGCCACGTGGGGAACTTGAAATCACTGATATTAACCGTCTGTATATGGAGCAGGGCAATCTGTCCGTTGCCATGATGGGACGCGGTTTTGCCTGGCTGGATACCGGTACACATCAGAGCCTCATTGAGGCCAGTAACTTTATTGCGACCATTGAAGAGCGTCAGGGACTGAAGGTAGCGTGCCCGGAAGAGATTGCTTATCGCAAAGGGTTTATTGATGCGGAGCAGGTGAGGGTGCTGGCAAAACCGCTTGCGAAGAATGCTTATGGTCAGTATTTGTTGAAGATGCTAAAAGGCTACTGATATTTAAAGTCAGATTATTTCACACCAACCCCGAATGATGACAATCGAGGCGGGGGATTAATGCATCATATTTTGCTTATAGTTATTAAAAGGGGCTAAAAGCCCCTTTATTTATTAAGATGAGATAATGTAAACGGAATGGGATTAATTAAAAATAGTGTCTGGAATTTAGCAGGTTATGTTGTACCTACTGCTATAGCTATCCCGGCCATGGGTTATCTTGCTCGGGTACTAGGGGTTGAACTTTTTGGTGTTTACACTTTAGCAATTGCCATTGTAGGTTATGCAGGCATATTTGATATTGGTTTGACTCGCGCAATTGTCCGAGAAATTGCGGTGTATCGGGGCGATATCGATGAACGTAAAAAAATAATTTCTACAGCAACAATATTTTTATTTTTATTTAGCGTTTTTGGCGCAATTCTCATATCACTTTTCACGCCAAATATTATTTCTCTCTTGAATATCACAGCATCCAATCATACTGATGTTCAAAATTCCATTCGCGTCCTGGTCTGGACTATACCCGCTTTTCTGCTTAATCAGTTATGGATGTCTATACTTGAAGGCGATGAACGTTTTGCAATATTAAATATACAAAGAAGTTTCGGTAGTTCTATAATTGCTGGCTTACCGGCTTTGTTTGTATTGGTTTCACCATCGCTATTCTCTGCAATCCTTGGCTTAGCAGTTGGTAGATTATTGTCATTAATAATTGCATTTGTGATTGTTCGGAATGAAATCATTAATGCCGGTTTTATATTTTATAGAGAAACATTCAGACGAATGATTTTCTTCGGAGGATGGATCACTGTTAGCAACATCATAAGCCCGGTGATGGTGTACTTCGACCGGTTCGTTATATCAGGCTCATTGGGTGCTGATAAGGTCGGTTATTACACCGCTCCCTCTGAAATCGTATCGCGTTTAGGTCTCCTTCCCGGAGCGCTTTCCAGAGCCGTTTTTCCTAAGCTGAGCGCAGCAAAAACGTATGATGAGTTGAAAAAAAATATCAGATTCGCCTATCTGATAATGGGGCTGGGATGTTTACCATTAGTTCTTATCCTGATCTTCCTGGCTAAACTGATTATGCAGCTTTGGCTCGGCGATGAGTATGCCCTCCATTCACAGGCCATTTTCCAGATTTTGTTAGTGGGCTTTTTCTTTAACTCTATCGCTCAAATTCCTTTCACCGTCATACAGTCTCTGGGTAAAGCGAAATATACCGCTTTTTTACACTGCATTGAGGTAATACCCTATTTGGCCCTGCTGTATTTTTGTGTGAATGCATATGGCGTGCTTGGTGCTGCTTATGCGTGGACAATTCGCGTATTTGTAGATTGCATTTTACTTATTATTGTTTCCCGGGAATGTATAAATAAACATAGAGGGAAGATATGAGTTACGAAGTTATTCTTGCGACTTACAATGGTGAGCGCTATATCAGAGAGCAGGTTGTAAGTATCCTTGCACAATCCATAAAACCTTCCCGGATTATTATACGAGATGATGGATCGACTGATAGTACCCTCGCCATACTTGAGGCGTTAAAAACAGAAACGGATATTAAAATTGATATCATCCATGATGGGCTCAATTTAGGCTATATCAAGAATTTTGAAAAATTAACGGAGCACGTCACATCTGAGATTGTGTTTTTTTCAGATCAAGATGATATTTGGGTCGAAAACAAAGCAGAAACACTACTGGCGGTTTTCTCAAATCAAAGTTATGCCAATGTTGTTTTCTCTGATGCCTGGCTGATAAACAATGCCATGGAGAGGCTGGGGACGCTCTGGCAGCATGTGAACTTTACGCCAGCCAACGGCGATATAGCATTAGAAAAAATTCTCATAAATAATGTTGTTACCGGCGCCACTATGGCTGTACGAAAGGTTTTCCTTAATTCCGTTATGCCTTTCCCGGAAAAAATTCCGCATGACTATTGGCTCGCAAGCAATGCATGTGCGCTTGGGTCATTAGTCCCGGTCGAAGACAAATTGATACTGTATCGTCAGCACGAAAATAATCAAATTGGTGCAAAAAAGAGTACTTTTGCAGGGAAGTTAAAAGCTGCGTTTGATAGAAAAAAAAGAGATAAGCGCATCGCCCATTATCGGGAGATCTATGATTTAACTCATGCACTACGTAAATCACAGCAGACCTCACAGATGAGAGAAATATCTGAATACATCCTAAATTATCTGGGCTGTGTTAATACAATTTACAGAGGCAGTATCTTTGCTGGCGGGGAAAGAAAAGGTCTTGTGTCAGCATTATTGAGTTCTAGTTATATGAAATACTCAACTAAAAAATCAATTATAAGGGATTTACTTGATGGATTATTTATTAGATTGAATTTTTCATAATGTTATATTGAGTCCAGGATGAGATTTGAGTAAATAAAATGAATAATATAAACGAAATTTGCGCTATTATAGTAGCCTATAACCCGGTGCTCTCCGATTTAACACAAACCATTATGTCTTTAAAAAATCAGGCATGTGATATTGTGGTCGTGGATAATAGCCCTTACGAAACAGAAGAGCTTAAGGAAATGGGGGTTGAGTACCGCTGGTTGCAAGGTAATAAGGGAATTGCTTTAGCGCAGAACATCGGTATTGAATATTGTATTGAAAATGGATATGAAAATGTCATTTTCTTTGATCAGGATAGCAAAATTCCTGATACTTTTATCCATGATATGCTCAAATTTGCCGTGGAAAATAACGCGCTTATATCAGCCCCAGTTTTTTATGATGAGGCTCGCGGCTTTGAATATGCGATAACGCACATTAAAAAGAACGGCTTTCGTGAAAAGCTTTATTCTCGTGGCGAGAAAAAAACTTTCACTTCATCTGTGGTTATTTCATCCGGTTCAATGGTTAAAACCTCACTCTTCGACCAGGTGGGCATGATGGATGACTCATTATTTATCGATTATGTTGATACAGAGTGGTGTCTTCGCTGTTTCGATAAAAACCATTTGGTGTATATAAACCCGAATGCTGTCATGATTCATTCTATCGGTAATTCATCTTTTTCGGTCTTTGGATTTACTGTACCCGTCCACTCGGCGGCAAGACGATATTATCGTGTGAGAAATGCAATTCGTTTGCTACGTTACCCTCATGTTCCTAAACTGCTCGCGCTTCGCGAAATTACGTTTTGCGTTGTGCATAGTGTCATTTTAATTATTCATGAAAATGACAAGAAAAACTACTTCAAATCCTTTGTCTCTGGCGTTTGGGATGGTATCCGAAATGTAGCAGGTGAAAATCCTCGCACGTCTAATAAAGAACATAAGTAATTTTGAGAATTTATAATGAATAAAGTGGCAGTTTTACTTGCAGTTTATAATGGTAGGACCTGGATTGATGAACAATTAGAATCTATCTTAGTTCAAACTGGGGTTATCGTTGATGTTTTTATCAGTATTGACCTCTCAAATGATGGTTCATGGGAATATCTGACGGAAAAATATAATAACTTCAAAAATATCTTTTTTTTGCCTTATGGTGATAAATATGGTTCGGCTGGAAAGAACTTCTACCGTTTGGTAATGGATGTGAATTTTGACGGTTATGACTATATTTCCTTTGCCGATCAGGACGATATTTGGTATGAAAATAAACTCCAGCGCGCAATTAATGCTATTGCGAGTAAACAAGTAGATGCCTATTCGAGTAATGTACTTGCTTTTTGGGAAGATGGCAGGACATGTTTGATTGATAAAGCGCAGCCTCAGACTTTATTTGATTATTACTTCGAAGCAGCAGGCCCCGGTTGTACGTATGTTTTTTCCAATAAATTGGGAACTGCATTCCGCGAATTTCTTTTATCGAATGAATTAGCTCGAAGTGTGTCTTTACATGACTGGCTGCTTTATGCATATGCGCGTACTCACAACTATAACTGGTATATTGACCCTATACCAGGAATGAAATATCGTCAGCACTCTTCAAATCAAGTTGGGGCAAACATTTCATATAAAATGTGGGTCAAGAGAATTAAGTTGGTTAATTCAGGCTGGTATAGGAAAGAAGTTTTTACAATAATTACACTCTTCAAAACTGAATATCGGCCTCTTTGTAATATTTCAAACAAACGAGCTTTTAAAACGAATCTTATGCTCATTCCCGTTGTATCCAATCTCAGACGTCGAATGAGGGATAAAATGGTTTTGGGGGTTTTATTAATTCTTAATTTGTTTTAGGTGTTATTTTCCATGAAAAAAATGTTAATTAACCCCTTTCTTATGTTTGGTTTGACTTTTCTTTCGGTTTTATTTTTTTATCAATTAGGATTGTCCGGGCTTTATTTTAAAGATGAGGGAAGTGTAACCGTTTTTCTAATGGTTATTTTTGCGATTATTTCCATGGCTATTGGTTTTGTTTTTCATCCCTTGTCAAGGTTTTTTATTGAAAGAAAATTAATAAACTTTAGTTTGAAATATAAAAAAAATTATTCCTTATACATTTTGCTAATAGGTTTTGCTCTTGAATGTCTCAACAATGGAGGTATCCCACTTTTAATGGTTTTAAAAGGCCAGGTATATGATTATACTCAGTTTGGTATAAAAACCTTTCATGTTTTTTACATGGGGTATCTCTCTGCTGCTGCTGTTATCAATATTGAAAGGTATGCATATACTAAAGATAAAAAATATCTGAAAATCCCTGCTGTAGCGATTTTAGTTACTATTTTAATTTTAAATAGAGGTGCCACTCTTTTAATAGTCTTCCCTATGGGGCTTATGCTTATTGCTTTAATGAGAAGCAAGTTGACATTCCGGCATATTTTTTTGACGTTTATAGCCATCATTGCTTTTATAATAATGTTCGGTGTTTTAGGAGATAAGCGGATGTCTTCCTCCGGATATGATGATCCTAAAGCCATACTACAGATAGGTGAAGCCGATCCTGTATTTAATGTTCTACCCTCAGGCTTTTTTTGGACGTATTTATATGCAACTTCTCCGATGGCAAACTTGATACATCAGGAGAGTGTTGCAAACCTATCTATGGGAACCGTAGATGATTTTTTAGCTGCTACCATTTATCCTGATTTTGTATCTAAATACACGGATGCCGAGTTATCAGAAAAATATGATCTAAAGAAAATCACTCCAGAATTGAATGTGGGAACTGGATTTAGCATGGCATTTATAATTATGGGGTTTGCAGGAGGATGGTTTCTTTTTCTTTGGTTTATACTAATTACTGCATTTTTTATGTATGCAAACAGGTATACCTATTTTTCATCTGCATGCGCCACGTTGACATCTATGGCAATATTTATGTCTTTTAATAATATGTTAGTATTTAGCTCGTGCGTCTTGCAATTGATTTTTGTCACAGTATTAACCCGCTTTAGATTTAATAATACATTAATAATTTAGTTTTTAGCTATGATAGGCAATAAATACTGATACCCGAACTAATATTAGGATGCCTTATAAGGTTGGCTAATTTTATAAAGTTAGAACGTATGATGCCTATTTTAATTGTAGTTGAATCTTGTATGTGTTCGTTTATCAACCCTTTTCATTATTTTCTTGGTCACATTTAGACCATAATTATTTTTTACTGTTGAAAATGCTTATTTTATTATTGTGATTCAGCATGTAGAATCATCTTAAACACACCTGACAGGAGTAAATAATGTCCAAACAACAGATCGGCGTCGTCGGTATGGCCGTGATGGGGCGCAACCTGGCGCTGAACATCGAAAGCCGTGGTTATACCGTCTCCGTTTTCAACCGCTCCCGTGATAAAACTGAAGAAGTAATTGCCGAGAACCCAGGCAAAAAACTCGTTCCGTTCTATACGGTTCAGGAGTTTGTTGAATCCCTGGAGACGCCTCGTCGTATCCTGTTAATGGTGAAAGCTGGCGCTGGTACTGATGCTGCCATCGACTCCCTGAAACCGTATCTGGAAAAAGGCGACATCATCATTGATGGCGGCAACACCTTCTTCCACGACACCATTCGTCGTAACCGTGAACTGTCAGCTGAAGGCTTCAACTTTATCGGTACCGGTGTATCCGGCGGTGAAGAGGGCGCGCTGAAGGGCCCATCTATTATGCCAGGCGGCCAGAAAGATGCTTACGAGCTGGTTGCGCCAATCCTGACTAAGATTGCTGCTGTTGCCGAAGATGGTGAGCCGTGTGTAACCTATATCGGTCCGGATGGTGCGGGTCATTACGTAAAAATGGTTCACAACGGTATTGAATATGGCGATATGCAGCTGATTGCTGAAGCCTATTCTCTGCTGAAAGGCGGCCTGAATCTCACTAACGACGAGCTGGCGCAAACCTTCACCGACTGGAACAACGGTGAACTGAGCAGCTACCTGATCGACATCACCAAAGACATTTTCACCAAGAAAGATGAAGACGGTAAATACCTCGTCGATGTGATCCTTGATGAAGCGGCAAACAAAGGTACCGGTAAATGGACCAGCCAGAGCTCCCTGGATCTGGGCGAGCCCCTGTCCCTGATCACTGAATCGGTCTTTGCACGTTATATCTCTTCCCTGAAAGAGCAGCGTGTCGCGGCTTCTAAAGTGCTGAGCGGTCCGCAGCCGAAACTGGCCGGTGATAAAGCGGAATTTATCGAGAAAGTTCGCCGTGCACTGTACCTGGGCAAAATCGTCTCTTACGCTCAGGGCTTCTCTCAGCTGCGCGCCGCGTCTGACGAAAACAACTGGGATCTGAACTACGGTGAAATCGCGAAGATCTTCCGTGCCGGTTGCATCATACGCGCTCAGTTCCTGCAAAAAATCACCGATGCCTATACTGAAAACGCGGACATCGCAAACCTGCTGCTGGCACCATACTTCAAGCAGATTGCCGATGATTACCAGCAGGCGCTGCGTGATGTCGTCGCTTATGCGGTACAGAACGGTATTCCGGTTCCAACCTTCTCTGCAGCCGTTGCTTATTACGATAGCTATCGTGCCGCCGTGCTGCCTGCCAACCTGATTCAGGCGCAGCGTGACTACTTCGGTGCACATACCTATAAACGCACTGATAAAGAAGGTGTATTCCACACCGAGTGGCTGGATTAATCTGATTTAACTCAGTCATGTAGCGAAGCCCGGTGAACATCACCGGGCTTTTTTTATGTGTAATACCCTGCATTACCTCGGCTGATTCAACCGACACGCTAGAGCGCAGCATAAACCACTGTATTTATGCCTTTCTGTAGCCAGCCATACGCCTTGACATCAACTCGGCATACGAGGTAAAACCCCCAAAAGTTGCTTATTGCGGTGGGGCGGTAGTCGCTCCCGGACACTTAATCTAAAGAAGTTAACTCAATGAAAATAACAATCTCCGGAACAGGTTATGTGGGTCTCTCAAACGGGATCCTGATCGCGCAACACCACGAAGTGGTCGCACTGGATATCGTGCAGGCCAAAGTTGATATGCTGAACCAGAAGATCTCTCCCATCGTGGATAAAGAGATCCAGGAGTACCTGAGCAACAAGCCGTTGAACTTCCGGGCCACCACGGACAAAGTTGATGCCTACACCGGGGCCGATTTTGTCATCATCGCCACGCCAACCGACTACGATCCGAAGACGAACTACTTCAATACTTCAAGCGTTGAGGCGGTGATCAAGGACGTGACGGCAATCAATCCGAATGCCGTGATGATCATCAAATCGACCATTCCTGTTGGCTTCACTCAGTCGATTAAAGAAGAGCTGGGTATCGATAATGTCATCTTCTCACCCGAGTTTCTGCGTGAGGGCAGGGCATTGTACGATAACCTGCACCCATCCCGTATTGTTATCGGTGAGCGCTCAGCGCGTGCGGAACGCTTTGCTGCGCTGCTCCAGGAAGGCGCAATCAAACAGAATATTGATGTGCTGTTCACGGATGCGACAGAAGCTGAAGCCATTAAACTCTTTGCTAACACCTATCTGGCTATGCGTGTTGCCTACTTTAACGAGCTGGACAGCTACGCAGAGAGCCTTGGGTTGAATACCCGTCAGATCATCGAAGGCGTGTGCCTCGACCCGCGTATCGGCAACCATTATAACAATCCGTCCTTCGGTTATGGCGGCTATTGCCTGCCGAAAGACACCAAGCAGCTGCTGGCTAACTATCAATCCGTACCAAACAATTTAATCTCTGCCATTGTGGATGCTAACCGGACGCGTAAGGACTTCATCGCCGACTCCATTCTGGCGCGTCACCCGAAAGTGGTGGGAGTGTACCGTCTGATCATGAAGAGCGGCTCGGATAACTTCCGAGCCTCCTCCATTCAGGGGATCATGAAGCGTATTAAGGCGAAGGGCGTACAGGTTATTATTTATGAACCGGTGATGAAAGAGGATGAATTCTTCCATTCACGTGTGGTTCGCGATCTGGAGGCCTTCAAAAAAGAGGCGGATGTGATCATCTCCAACCGGATGGCGGAAGAGCTCTCTGACGTGGCGGATAAGGTCTATACCCGCGATCTGTTTGGTAGCGACTGATACAGCAGTTAAAAAAGCCCGGCATTATCGCCGGGCTTTTTCTTATACCTTGTAAAATCCGCGGTACCAGTCAACGAAGTTTTTCACGCCATCCTTCACCGAAGTCTGCGGTTTAAAGCCGATGACCTCATACAGGGCGGAGGTATCCGCGCTGGTCTCCAGCACGTCGCCAGGCTGAATCGGCATCATGTTTTTGTCCGCTTCAATGCCTAACGCCTCCTCCAGCGCCGTGATGTAGTCCATCAGCTCCACGGGGGAGCTGTTACCGATATTATAAACGCGATACGGCGCGGAACTGGTGGCCGGAGAGCCAGACTCAACCGTCCATTCACTGTCTGCCTGAGGGATCACATCCTGCAGGCGAACAATGGCTTCAGCAATATCATCGATATAGGTGAAGTCACGCTTCATCTTGCCAAAGTTATAAACATCGATGCTCTTACCTTCCACCATGGCTTTAGTGAACTTAAACAGCGCCATGTCCGGACGACCCCAGGGGCCGTAAACGGTAAAGAAGCGCAGACCGGTCGTTGGCAGTCCGTAAAGATGTGAGTAGGTGTGCGACATTAATTCGTTGGCTTTTTTGGTCGCGGCGTAGAGCGATACCGGGTGGTCAACGGAATCGTCGGTTGAAAAAGGCATTTTACGGTTTAGTCCGTAAACAGAGCTGGAAGAGGCGTACAGCAGGTGCTGTACTTTATTGTGACGGCAGCCTTCCAGTATGTTCAGATGACCAACCAGGTTAGCTTCTGCATAGGCGTGCGGATTGTCCAGGGAGTAGCGTACGCCTGCCTGCGCGGCGAGATGAATGACGCGATCGAATTTTTCTTCAGCGAACAGGGTGGCCATACCTTCGCGGTCAGCCAGATCGAGTTTTTGGAAGGTGAAGTTAGCGGACGTCAAAAGATCAAGACGCGCCTGCTTGAGGTTCACATCGTAATAGTCATTGAGGTTGTCGATACCCACAACCTGATGACCCGCATCCAGAAGCCGCTTGCTGACATGTGCGCCGATAAAGCCTGCTGCGCCAGTGACCAGAAATTTCATAACTGTCCTCATCTATGACTTATCATGTCCGGTGCGTTAAGTACCGAATTTAGCGTATGATAACGCGATGCGCAGGGTTACCAAACATCATATTTTCGATATGCCTCATCGGATTCCTATAGATAATCCGAAAACAATCGATAAACTATATCCCAGACTTTATACTTTGCGCTTATTTGCATTCCAAGGACTATATGACTCACAACAATAACGTGGTCACGCGAAGCAGTGACCCTGAGCAGATTGATCTGATTGATCTTGTCGTCCAGCTGTGGCGGGGAAAATGGGTCATTGCTGCTTTTATCGCCATCGCATTGATTCTTGCAGGCGTGTACCTGGCTTTTGCTAAAGAGAAGTGGACTTCTACAGCAATCATTACTGAACCAGACGCTGCCCAAATAGGGAACTACAGTACTGCACTGAATATTCTTTTTGGTACCGCGGCACCAAAATTATCAGATATTCAGGAGACTGTAATTACCCGCTATAACGCCTCGTTCTCGGCGTTGTCCCAATCTCTTGAGAACCAGGTCGAACCGGAAAAGCTGACAATCGAGCCTACTGTTAAAGGCCAAAACTTCCCATTAAGCATTAACTATGTGAATAGTTCAGCCGAGTCGGCGCAAAAACAGGTGGCGAAGTATATCCAGCAAATTGATGAGCAGATTCAAAAAGAGCTTGAAGTTGACCTCAATGACAACATTAAACAGCAGGTTGCTACCCTGAAAGACGTGTTGAGTAATCAGGAAACTATTGCTCAGGAACAAAAAGACCTGCGCATCAAACAGATTTCAGAAGCGCTCAAGTACGCCGAGGCGGCAAATATTACCACTCCTAAAATTCAACAGACTCAGGATGTTACTCAGGAAACCATGTTTCTGTTAGGTACCGAAGCGTTGCAAGAAATGATCGCGCGTGAGACTTCACGTCCGCTAACATTCTCAGAAAGTTATTATCAAAACAAACAGAAACTGCTCGACATTCAGAAGTTGAAAATCGATCCAACCACCATTCATGCGTATCGTTACGTGATGAAGCCAGATCTGCCGATTCGTCGTGACAGTCCTAAACGCGCGCTAGTTCTGGTTCTGGCCGTATTACTCGGCGGTATCATTGGCTCCGGTGTGGTGTTAGGCCGCAACGCGCTGCGTAACTATAACGCCAGAGCCTGATACAGATTCAACAGCTAAAAAAACCGGGTTTCCCCGGTTTTTTTATTTGTGCCGCTGGCGCAGATTCTCAATCACCGTCGTTAAGTCCAGATCTTGATCCTGGAGCAGCACCAGCAGGTGATACATCAGGTCAGAGGCTTCATTGGTTAGTTCAGCCCGGTCGTTCACGGTGGCGGCCAGGGCTGTCTCAACGCCTTCTTCACCCACTTTCTGCGCGATGCGCTTGGTGCCGCTGGCATAGAGTTTCGCGGTATAGGAACTTTGTGGATCGGCCGTTTTACGTTCAGCCAGCAACTGCTCCAGCTGATAGAGGAATAGCCACTGGTGGCTGGCGTCGCCAAAGCAGCTGCTGGTGCCCAGGTGGCACGTAGGCCCGATAGGGTTAACCAGCACCAGCAGCGTATCGTTATCGCAGTCAGGGGTGATACTGACCACATTCAGGAAATGACCTGAGGTTTCGCCCTTGGTCCACAACCGCTGTTTGGTGCGTGAGAAGAAAGTCACTTTGCCGCTATCGACGGTCTTCGCCAGGGCGTCCTGATTCATATAGCCCAGCATCAGTACTTCACCGGACACCGCGTGCTGCACCACCACCGGCATCAGGCCGTCGGTTTTTTCCCAGTCCAGCTGCGCACGTTGTTGCTCTGTTAACATACCCTAATCTCCACGCCCTGATTCGCCAGGAACGTTTTTAACTCACCAATATTGATAATCTGCTTGTGGAATACCGAGGCCGCCAGCGCGCCGTCAACATCGGCATCACGGAAAGCTTCCAGGAAGTGCTCCATCGTGCCTGCGCCACCCGAGGCAATCAGCGGCACATGGCAGACGGCGCGCACCTTTTTCAGCTGCTCGAGGTCATAACCGTTGCGCACGCCGTCCTGGTTCATCATATTCAGGACAATCTCCCCCGCACCGCGCTTCTGCACTTCCTGTACCCACTCCAGTGTCTCCCACTGAGTCACGCGGGTACGGCTCTCATCGCCGGTGTACTGGTTAACGTGGTATTTGCCGGTGGCTTCATCAAACCAGGTGTCGATGCCGACCACAATGCACTGTACGCCAAACCGATCCGCGAGACGGGTAATCAGTTCGGGATCGGCCAGGGCAGGGGAGTTGATGGAGATCTTATCGGCGCCAAAGGAGAGAATTTTGGCCGCATCGTCCGCCGATTTAATTCCACCCGCCACGCAGAAAGGAATATCGATCACTTCCGCCACGCGCGCCACCCAGCTTTTATCCACCACGCGTCCATCGCTGGAAGCGGTAATATCATAAAAGACCAGCTCGTCAGCCCCTTCTTCCGCATAGCGTTTTGCCAGCGGAACGATATCGCCGATGATTTCGTGGTTGCGGAACTGCACACCCTTCACGACCTGACCATCCCGCACGTCGAGACAAGGAATTATCCGTTTTGCCAGCATTGAATCGCCTCCGTTACAGTAAATTTTTCTTCCAGCAGGGCGCGACCAACGATAACCCCACGAACGCCCGTACCGCGCAGGGCCGCGATATCATTTAAATCACCAATGCCGCCCGAAGACTGGAATGCCACCTGCGGGTAACGGGCGCACACCTCTTCGTACAGCGACACGTTAGAGCCCGCCAGGGTGCCGTCGCGGGAGATATCGGTGCATAAAACATGCTTCAGGCCCACCGGCAGGTAGAGATCGACCAGCGCCTCCAGCGTCACCCCAGAGTTCTCCTGCCAGCCGCTGACCGCAACCTTTTTTTGACCCTGGTCATCGATACGCACATCCAGCGCCAGCACCAGCGCGTCGGCGCCGAAGCGTGTGAACCAGCCTTTTACCGTCTCGGGATCGTTCACCGCGGTGGAGCCGACCACCACGCGCGCCACGCCCGCGTCGAGCAGCGCCGCCACATCTTCTTCGGTACGCACGCCGCCGCCAACCTGCACCGGAACATTAACGCCCGCGACCAGTTTTTTCAGCAGTGGGATCTGGCGTCTGGCCGGTTCTTTCGCCCCGGTGAGATCAACCAAGTGCAGCACCTCGGCGCCCTGGGCGGCATAGTCCTGCAGTCGGGGCAGCGGATCGTTGCCATAGTCGCGTTGCTGGCCGTAATCGCCCTGGTGCAGACGGACAACCGTGCCGTCAATTAAATCTAAAGCAGGAATAATCATCACATCTCCAGGAAGTTTTTCAGCAGCTGCGCGCCTGCGGCACCGGAGCGCTCTGGGTGAAACTGCACGCCGTAGAAGTTATCTTTCTGCACTGCGGCGGTGAAGGGCTCGCCGTAATGACACTGAGCGATAGTGTGTGTGTTCACCGGCATTGCGTAGCTGTGCACGAAATAGAAGTACGCCCCGTCCTCAATACCACGGAACAGGCGATCGCCCGCTTTCGGGTAGACGCGGTTCCAGCCCATGTGCGGCAGAGGTAAACCGTGATCGGTCATTTTCGGCACGTCTTCATCAATAATGCCCAGCAGGTCCACGCCGTTGGACTCTTCACTGCGGCGGCCCAGCAGCTGCATGCCCAGACAAATTCCCAGCACCGGCTGGGTACAGGCCTTAATCAGCTCGACCAGCTCACGCTGGTGGATCTGATCCATCGCCGCCTGCGCCGTACCGACGCCCGGTAAGAAAAGTTTGCTGGCGCGCAGTACCACATCCGGATCGCGGCTGACCAGCGGCTCGTAGCCATGGCGGGCAATGGCTGATTTTACGGAGTTAAGGTTGGCGCAACCGGTATCGAGGATCACCACGTTCATCACAGCACTCCTTTCGACGACGGCAGGGTATCGCCTTCCACGCGAATGGCCTGGCGCAGGGTGCGGCCAAAGGCCTTAAAGAGGCTCTCCACGCGGTGGTGATCGTTCTTACCTTTGGTTTTCAGGTGCAGCGTCAGGCCCATGGCGTAGGAGAGGGAGCGGAAGAAGTGCTCAACCATCTCGGTGCTCAGGTCGCCTACGCGCTGGTAGGTAAAGTCAGCTTTATATTCCAGGTGCGGACGGCCAGAGATATCCAGCGCGCAGCGCGCCAGGCACTCATCCATCGGCAGCACAAAGCCAAAGCGGTTAATCCCGCGCTTGTCACCCAGCGCGAGCTTCAGCGCTTCGCCCAGCGCCAGGCCGGTATCTTCCACGGTGTGGTGATCGTCAATGTAGAGATCGCCTTTCACGCCGATCTCCATACGGAATCCACCGTGGGTAGCGATCTGATCCAGCATATGATCGAAAAAGCCCACGCCGGTGTGGATTTTGCTGCCGCCTTCGCGATCCAGCCAGACCTTAACGTCGATCTGCGTCTCTTTGGTATTACGCTCCACGTGGGAGAAACGATCGCGTTTGGTCAGCTGCTCGCCAATCATCGCCCAGTTCAGGGCGTCACGGTGATAGCGCAGGCCCGTAATTCCCATATTAGCGGCCAGTTTTATGTCGGTAGCGCGATCGCCAATCACGTAGCTGTTGGCTTTATCCAGCGCCGCTTCGGCCAGATACTGCTCGACCAGCTTCACTTTCGGCTTACGGCAGTCGCAATTATCAGCGGGTAAATGCGGGCAAATCAACACTTCATCAAAGGCGACGCCCTGTGAGGTCAGGATCTGCATCATCAGATCGTGCGGGCCGTCAAAATCGGCCTGCGGGAAGCTGTCGGTGCCCAGACCGTCCTGGTTGGTGATCATTACCAGCTTAAAACCGGCTTTTTGCAGCTTAAGCAGCACCGGAATGACATCGGCTTCAAACGCCAGCTTGTCGAAACGATCGACCTGAAAATCCGAGGGTGGTTCCGAAATAATGGTGCCGTCACGATCGATAAAGAGGTACTTCTGGCTCATACTTTCTCCGCATTCAGGGCGTCGATAACGCGCTGGCTCTCTTCCCGGGTGCCTACGGTAATGCGTAAGCAGCCACTCAAAGAGGGTTGTTTGTTCTGGTCTCTAAGGATAATGCCCTGATCCCACAAAGATTTAAATACTGCACTCGAGGCGGTAAAACGCGCCAGAATATAGTTGGTTTCTGAGTCGAAAACCTGTTCAACGCAGGCAATGGTTTTAAGTGCGCTGACCAGATACTGACGCTCGTCAACGATCTGCGCCACGCGGCTGCGCATGGCCGTAATGCCGTCTGCCGACAGCGCCTGCGCGGCGATATCCGCCACTGGCGTCGAGAGCGGATAAGGCGCAATCACCTTCATCAGCAGATCGATCACCTCTTTATTCGCCAGGGTAAAGCCGCAGCGCAGCCCGGCCAGGGCAAACGCTTTTGACAGGGTCCGCAGGATCACCAGGTGCGGATACTCTGCCAGCCAGCCGGCCAGCGTCGCCTGGGGGCAAAACTCAATATAGGCTTCATCGGCGACCACCAGCGCTTTGCCGCGGGTCATCTCCAGCAGGGCGCGAATATCCTGCGGATTAATCAGCTGGCCGGTGGGGTTGTTCGGACTGCAGACAAACACCACCTTCACGCCGTCGAGATTATCGGCAATGCCCTGTAAATCAAGCTGCCAATTTTCCAGAGTTGGCACTTTACGTAGCTCAACGTTGAAGGTTTCGGCGCTGACGCTGTACATGCCGTAGGTCGGCGGGCAGTAGAGCACCGCGTCTTTGCCCGGCTCGCAGAAGGCGCGGATCAGTAGTTCGATACCTTCATCCGCACCGCGGCTCACCAGCACCTGCTCCGGTTGCACACCAGCGTAGGCCGCATAGTTTTCAATGACCGCTTTCGGCTGACACTCCGGATAGCGGTTCAGCGTCTGCTGGGTCAGCTCAAAGGCGACAGGCGTCGGAAATTCGTTGGCATTCAGCCAGACATCGCCATTGCCCCCCAGGCGGCGGGCAGACTGATACGGGGTCAGGGCGCGAACGTTGTCGCGGGCTAACTCTTCAATACTCATGCTTGCTCCTTCAGGGCGGCAACGCGCAGCGTCACGGCATTTTTGTGGGCGGTCAACCGTTCAGCGGCGGCCAGCGTTTCGATGGTCGCGGCGAGGGAGGCAAAGCCCTCGCGGGAGAGTTCCTGCACGGTCATACGCTTCTGGAAATCCGCCAGCCCCAGGCTGGAGCAGGTGGCGGTATAACCGTATGTCGGCAGCACGTGGTTCGTTCCGGAAGCGTAATCCCCTGCGGACTCCGGGGACCAGTCCCCAAGGAATACCGAACCGGCGCTGGTGATGCTGTCGACCAGCTCACGGGCGTTGCGGGTCTGAATGATCAGGTGCTCCGGGCCATAGAGATTAGAGATGGCGATGCACTGGTCCAGATCCCGGGCGACAATCAGGCGGCTGGCAGAGAGCGCCTGACGGGCAGTCTCTGCCCGGGGCAGATCCGCGAGCTGACGTTCTACGGCTTCACCCACTCGTTTTGCCATATCTGCATCCGGTGTCAGCAGGATAACCTGTGAATCCGGGCCGTGCTCGGCCTGGGAGAGCAGATCGGAAGCGACAAAATCCGGGGTCGCGCCGCTGTCTGCAATCACCAGTACCTCCGACGGACCGGCTGGCATATCGATGGCCGCACCGTCCAGCCGCTGGCTGACCTGGCGCTTGGCTTCGGTGACGAAGGCGTTGCCCGGGCCGAAGATTTTATCCACGCGCGGAACGGACTCCGTCCCCAGCGCCAGCGCCGCAATAGCCTGCGCCCCGCCGACGTTGAAGATCTCCTGTACCCCGCACAGCTGCGCGGCATAGAGGATTTCATCGGCAATCGGTGGCGGAGAGCAGAGCACCACTTTACGGCAACCGGCGATACGGGCAGGGGTCGCCAGCATCAACACGGTAGAGAAGAGCGGAGCGGAGCCACCCGGAATATACAAGCCCACCGAGTCGACCGGACGGGTCACCTGCTGGCAGCGTACGCCGGGCAGGGTTTCCACATCGACGGTTTGTAGCTTTTGCGCAGTGTGGAAGGTATCAATGTTCTGTACCGCGACAGCCATCGCCTGCCTTAACTCATCGCTCAGACGCGCTGCGGCCTCGGTAATCTCCTGCTCGCTGACCTTCAGCGCCGCGACGTCGGTTTTATCAAACTTAGCGCTGTACTCCCGCAGGGCGTCGTCGCCTCGGGTTTTCACATTTTCCAGAATCTCCGCCACGGTGCGGGTAATGCTCTGTGACGCGGAGATAGCCGGGCGCATCAGCAGGGCGCGCTGCTGTTCCGCGCTACAGGTGTTCCAGTCGATCACGGTGTTAAAGCTCATGGTTGTTACTCCATCATCTTCTCAATCGGCAACACCAGGATAGAGCTGGCCCCCAGCGCTTTCAGTTTTTCCATAGTTTCCCAGAACAGGGTTTCGCTGCTGACCATGTGCATCGCCACGCGCTGCTGATCCCCTGCCAGCGGCAGAATAGTAGGGCGTTCAGCGCCCGGCAGCAGGGCAATCACTTCATCCAGGCGTTCGGTAGGCGCATGCATCATGATGTACTTAGATTCACGGGCCTGGATCACACCCTGAATACGGGTCAGCAGACGGTCAATCAGCTGCTGCTTGGCTTCCGGCATTTCGCCGTCGCGCTGGATCAGACAGGCTTTGGAGCGGTAGATCACTTCCACTTCGCGCAGGCCGTTCGCTTCAAGCGTGGCGCCCGTGGAAACCAGATCGCAAATTGCATCAGCCAGACCGGCACGCGGCGCAACTTCAACAGAACCATTCAGCAGACAGGATTTAAACTGCACGCCCTTCTGATCGAGGTAGCGCTTCAGCAGGTGAGGGTAGGAGGTGGCAATTCGCTTGCCGTTCAGGGAAGCCGGGCCGTCCCACGGTTCGTCAGCCGCGGTGGCCAGCGACAGGCGGCAGCCGCCAAAATCCAGACGGCGCAGCGTGAAGTAGCGCGGATCTTCGCCCTGGGCGCGGCGGGTCAGCAGCTCTTCTTCCAGCACGTTTTCGCCAATGATGCCCAGATCCACCACGCCGTCCATCACCAGGCCCGGAATGTCATCGTCACGCACGCGCAGAATATCAATCGGCATATTCTCTGCCAGCGCAATCAGACGCTGCGTGTGCAGGTTAATTTTTATGCCACAGCGCGCCAGCAGTTCGCGTGAATCGTCGCTAAGACGACCTGATTTCTGCATAGCTATGCGTAAACGTGAATTATCTAACATTGTCGGTTCCTCATGATCCTGTTGTAACTTGCCTGAACACGGTCCAAAAAAAAGCCCCCGGAAGATGATCTTCCGGGGGCTTTTTCTTGCGTTCATGCACCACTGGAAGATCTAACTGTCTTCCAGCACACATCGCCTGAAAGACTAGTCAGGATGATGGTGATGATGGTGGTGTTTAAATTGAACGCGTGTCATAAAATTCTCGATGAATGCTTATTCATGTGATGTCGTTTAACCTAAACCACTTGCGCTATATAAAGCAAGGGCTTTTTTTAATCATTAAATGATTTCATATTAGCGCTATCAATTGTCAGTTCAGCGTGGCTGGCGTAGCCTTACAGCAGAGGCGTAATAGTCAGGAGAAAACGCATGAAAAAGGTCGCAATTGTCGGTCTGGGATGGCTTGGAATGCCGCTGGCTATGTCGTTACAGGCGCGGGGCTGGCACGTCACTGGCAGCAAAACCACCGCAGATGGCGTCGAGGCGGCGCGGATGTGCGGTATTGAGAGCGTTGAGTTGCGCCTTGAGCCGGAACTGGTATGCGACGCCGATGACCTGGACGCTCTGATGAATGTGGATGCGCTGGTATTAACGCTGCCGGCACGTCGCACCGGTCCGGGTGAAACCTATTATCTGCAAGCGGTGCAGGAAATTGTCGACAGCGCGCTGGCACACCATATTCCGCGCATTATTTTCACCAGCTCAACCTCGGTATATGGCGATGTCGAAGGTGCCGTCAAAGAAAATATGCCGCGCCAGCCGGTAACCTCCAGCGGGCGTGTTTTAAAAGAGCTGGAGGACTGGCTGCATAATTTACCCGGCACCCAGGTGGATATATTACGGCTTGCGGGGCTGGTTGGGCCTGGCCGTCATCCGGGGCGCTTTTTTGCCGGAAAATCAGCGCCTGACGGACAACATGGCGTCAATCTGGTACACCTTGAAGATGTTATTGGTGCGATTACTCTGCTATTACAGGCTCCAAAGGGCGGGCACATCTATAATATATGTGCGCCCTCTCATCCGACACGCAGTACATTCTATCCGGTGATGGCTCGTCAGCTTGGCCTGGCACCACCGCACTTTCACGATGCCCCTGGAGAGGGGAAGGGCAAATTGATTGATGGGAACCGCATCTGTCATGAACTGGGATTTGAGTATCTCTTTCCCGATCCGCTGGTTATGCCTATGGAGTAACGCCGCTGGCGGAGCGTAAGCGCACCACAAGGGGGTGAGCATGAAACCGCTGCTGGATGTCCTAATCATCCTCGATGCCCTGGAAAAAGAGGGGAGCTTTGCTGCGGCGTCGGCGAAGCTCTTTAAAACGCCCTCCGCCCTCAGTTATACCGTTCATAAGCTTGAAAGCGACCTCAACATTCAGATCCTCGACCGTACCGGCCACCGGGCGCGCTTTACCCGCACCGGAAAAATGCTGCTGGAAAAAGGGCGGGAAGTGTTGCATTCAGTACGCGAGCTGGAAAAGCAGGCCGTCAAACTGCATCAGGGCTGGGAAAATGAGCTGGTAATCGGCGTAGACGACACCTTTCCCTTTTCACTGCTCTCGCCGCTGATTGAAGCCTTCTATCAGCGACACAGCGTTACCCGGCTTAAGTTTATCAACGGCGTCCTCGCGGGCTCTTGGGAAGCGCTGGTGCAGGGGCGGGCAGATATCGTCGTCGGCGCATTACACGAGCCGCCCCAGCTCAGTGAATTTGGTTTTGCCTGTCTGGGGCAGCTCGAACAGGTCTTCGTCATTGCCCCGCACCATCCTTTAGCCCAGGAGCCAGAGCCAATTAACCGCCGGGTCATTAAAAGCTACCGTGCCATCGTGGTGGGCGACAGCGCTTTGCCTGGCTGCACCGCGTCATCGCAGCTGCTCGACGATCAGGAAGCCATTACCGTTTTCGATTTTAAAACCAAACTGGAACTGCAAATAAGCGGCTTAGGCTGCGGTTACCTTCCGCGTTATTTAGCTCAGCGTTTTATCGAAAGTGGGGCGTTAATTGAGAAGCAGGTGATGGCGCAATCCAGTTATGATTCAGTATGGATAGGCTGGAATGAACAGACTGCTGGCCTCGCCAGTGCCTGGTGGCGGCAGGAAATTTTAGCAAATAGTGCTATTGCTGCTGTTTATGCCCAAAGCGAAGCCGGAAAATCAAGCAATTAGTATGAATTATTGTTTCAAATTGCCGTCGCACCCTTGCCTTTTCGCCTCAAACCAGGGCAAAATGCGCCGCTGCAAACATATAAATAATCGACGATATAAAAGGCGTCGGTTATTTTTTTTTGCATGTAAGAAAATCATTTAAATCCAAGAGGCCGGGCTTCGTACCGGATAGATATTTACTAAAATCCGACAGTTGTTGTCGCTGAGGAAGAAAGAAATGGGGCAATCATTCGCTTACGTGGCGGTATTCACCGTAAAGGAGAATAACTATGTCGCATAACGCAACTCCAAAAACCTCTCGCGTGGAATTACGTAAAACGCTTACGTTGATTCCGGTTGTTATGATGGGCCTTGCCTATATGCAGCCGATGACGCTGTTTGATACATTCGGTATCGTATCAGGCCTCACTGACGGTCACGTTGCAACGGCGTATGCCTTTGCGCTGGTCGCGATCCTCTTTACTGCGCTGAGCTACGGCAAGCTGGTTCGCCGCTTCCCGTCCGCAGGCTCTGCGTACACCTATGCTCAGAAGTCCATTAGCCCGGCTGTTGGCTTTATGGTGGGCTGGTCATCACTGCTGGACTACCTGTTCATGCCGATGATCAACATTCTGCTGGCAAAAATTTACTTCGAAGCGCTGGTGCCTTCCGTGCCGTCGTGGATCTTCGTTGTGGCGCTGGTGGCCTTTATGACCATCTCTAACCTGCGCAGCATCAAGACCGTTGCCAACTTCAATACCCTGATCGTTATCCTGCAGATGGCGATTGTGACGGTCATTGTCGGTCTGATCATTTACGGCGTTTCTCACGGTGAAGGTGCGGGTACGCTGGTAAGCTCACGTCCGTTCTGGTCTGAAGATGCGCATGTTGTGCCAATGATCACCGGTGCGACAATCCTCTGCTTCTCGTTCCTGGGCTTCGATGGTATCTCTTCTCTGTCTGAAGAGACGAAAGACGCAGAGCGTGTCATCCCGCGCGCTATCTTCCTGACGGCGCTGCTGGGCGGCATCATCTTTATCGGTGCGTCTTACTTCCTGCAGCTCTACTTCCCGGATATCTCTCGCTTCAAAGATCCGGACGCGTCACAGCCAGAAATCATGCTCTATGTTGCGGGTAAAACCTTCCAGTGGGGCGTGCTGATCTTCTCCAGCGTTACCGTACTGGCATCCGGCATGGCGGCGCACGCGGGCGTTTCTCGTCTGATGTATGTCATGGGCCGCGACGGCGTATTCCCGACGCGCTTCTTCGGTTATGTTCATCCGAAATGGCGTACCCCAGCATGGAACGTGCTGCTGGTCGGTGCGATTGCGCTGCTGGCGATTAACTTTGACCTGGTTACCGCTACCGCCCTGATTAACTTCGGTGCGCTGGTTGCCTTTACCTTTGTTAACCTCTCCGTGATCTCGCAGTTCTGGATCCGTGAGAAGCGCAACAAAACGCTGAAAGACCACTTCAACTATCTGCTCCTGCCGGTCTGTGGCGCGCTGACCGTGGGTGCGCTGTGGATCAACCTGGAAGAGAGCTCCATGGTTCTGGGTCTGATCTGGGGTGGTATTGGTCTGGTTTACCTGGCATGTGTGACTAAAAGCTTCCGCAACCCGGTACCGCAGTACGAAGACGTCGCCTGATTAATAGACCACAAAACCCGTAGGCCCGCGCCAGCGTAGTGCCGACGGGCAAAAAAAAGCCGGAGACATCGCCTCCGGCTTTTTTGCTTTCTCAGGTCACACAATCTCCTGCGCATACTGATACAGCGCTTTCAGCAGTGCCTGCTTCTCCGCATTGCCTTCGTACTCACCGTAGAGCATCTCCAGCTCCTGGGCATAAGCCTGTAAATACTCCGGCGTAAAGACGTTACGGCGATGCTGCAACCAGCGCTCCTGCTCGGCCTCATCCAGCGTGCCGGGGAAATTTCGCGCGCGGTAGTTAAACATCAGCTTCCTGATACGCTCATCCACAAAGGTAATGTCCAGTGCGGGCAGGTTGCGGGGATCGGTCTGCAAAACGATGTTCATGGCATTGCGGTCCGCATCGCTGAAAAAGCCGTTATAGAGCTGGGCATCGACATTCTCAGAAGGAATAAATGGTTCCGCTTCAGCGAAGATCGCCACCGCTTTTTCCCGCACCTGCGGGTTTTCCCGCAGCAGCTTCAGGTTAGCCAGGCAGCGTTGACGATCGATGCCCAACCGCTCGGCATCGATCGGGCGCAGGGTGTTGGCTGGCGCCAGCACCGGACACTTATTGATATGCACCAGCTTCACCGGTACGGCGGCATCGTCACCCAGCGCCTCTTTCGGCGTATACAAACGCTCGCGAAGCTGGTCGCTGTCGAGCGTCAGCAGCGGGGTAATATCGCCAGCCAGATCCACCATAATCACCGCGTTGCGGTTGTCCGGATGCCAGGCCAGCGGGGCGACCCAGCTGGTGTTGCCTCGCCAGGCGCCAAACATCCCGGAGATGTGCATCAGCGGTTTCATCTGCGGCACATCAATCAGAGTGGTTAATTTTTGCTTGCTGCGATGGCTAAGCAGATATTCAAACAGCTTCGGCTGTCGGGTCTTAACCAGCTTCGCCATCGCAATGGTGGCATACACATCCGCCATGGCATCATGGGCATTACTGTGTTCAATGCCGTTCGCGCGGGTCAGATGCTCCAGACGGAAGCTGGGCAGCCCGTCGTCGTTTTCCGGCCAGTTAATCCCCTCCGGACGCAGGGCGTAGCAGGCGCGCATCACGTCGAGCAGATCCCAGCGCGAATTACGGTTTTGCCAGCTCCAGGCGTAGGGATCGTAGAAGTTACGGTAAAAAATATGGCGGGTTACTTCATCATCGAAGCGTACGTTGTTGTAGCCCACCACGCAGGTGTTGGGCACGGTGAACAGGTCGTGAATGCGACGGGCAAACTCCGCCTCATTCACCCCTTTCTCGCGGGCCTCCTGCGGCGTAATACCGGTCACCATCACCGCCCCCGGCTGGGGTAAATAGTCATCGGCCGGTTTGCAATAGAATACCTCCGGCTCGCCAATAACGTTGAAATCCGCATCGGTGCGGATGGCAGCAAACTGGGCAGGGCGATCCAGCGAAGGGCTGGTGCCGAAGGTTTCGTAATCGTGGAATAAAAAAGTCGGGCGCGCGGCGGAGTCAGACACCAGTAATACCATCCTGTTAATGAGTGACACTGCTATGGTAAACCATCCGGCCAGGCACGCCGAAGAAAAAGCGCTGCCCACCTGCAAATTTGCGACCTGGTATCCGGGAAAAACATGCGTGCTGTCACATTTTTTTGCAATTATTCCAGGTATCCAGCGGGAAACTTCCGTAAAAAGGGCAACGATTTTAAATGACCTGAGGATATACCGTTGAAACGCCGTCTGTTTATTGCTGTTTCTTTACTCACTTTGAGCATTTCATCCGCGCTGGCTGCCGACCCGATTAATTATGCGCCGCAGCCGCCAGCTATCCAGGCGGGTTCCTGGGTGCTGATGGACTATACGACGGGACAAATTTTAACGGCGGGCAACGAACATCAGCAGCGCAATCCGGCCAGCCTGACCAAGCTGATGACCGGCTATGTGGTTGACCGCGCGATCGACAGCCATCGCATTACGCCGGACGATATGGTGACCGTAGGCCAGGACGCGTGGGCCAAAGGGAACCCGGTTTTTAACGGCTCCTCGCTAATGTTTTTGAAAGCGGGTGAACGGGTCTCCGTGCGCGACCTCAGCCGCGGACTGATTGTCGATTCCGGGAATGACGCCTGCGTGGCGCTGGCCGATTACGTGGCGGGCGGACAGCCGCAGTTCGTCAATATGATGAATGATTACGTTAAAAAGCTGAATTTGCGCGACACCCACTTTGAAACGGTAAATGGTCTCGATGCGCCGGGCCAGCACAGCTCCGCTTACGATCTGGCGGTGCTCTCCCGCGCCATCATCCACGGCGAGCCGGCGTTTTACCATATGTACAGTGAAAAGAGCCTGACCTGGAACGGTATCACCCAGCAGAACCGGAACGGTCTGCTGTGGGACAAGTCGCTCAGCGTGGATGGCCTGAAAACCGGACACACCTCTGGCGCCGGCTTTAACCTGATCGCCTCTGCTGTTGACGGTGAGCGCCGTCTGATTGCTGTCGTCATGGGGGCTGAAAGCCCAAAAGGCCGCGAGGATCAGGCGCGCAAACTGCTCCACTGGGGCCAGCAGAATTTCGATACCGTGCAGATCCTGCGTAACGGTAAGCAGGTGGGCAACGAGCGCATCTGGTACGGCGATAAAGAGCGTATCTCGTTAGGTACCGATCGGGACTTCTGGCTGGCACTGCCAAAGGCGGAGCTGCCGAACATCAAGGCGAAGTATGTCCTGGATAAGAAAGAGCTCGAAGCACCGATTGCCGCCCATCAGCGGGTCGGGGAGATCGAACTGTACGATCGCGATAAAGTGGTAGCCCACTGGCCGCTGGTGACGCTGGAGAATGTGGGTAAAGGCGGGATGTTCTCGCGGCTGAGCGACTATCTGCACCATAAGGCGTAGCGCCTGGAGGAGCAGGCTGGCGACAGTGCGAGCCTGCTCCCATAATAGACAGGCCATTATTGTTAAACCGCTTTTTTCTGCATTACAGTGTATGTATATACAGTAAACAATCGGAGGCAGCATGGACTACAGCATCACGCACCAGAATAAACGCAAAATTGCCGGTTTTCATATGGTTGGCCCGTGGGAGCAAACCGTTAAGCAGGGTTTTGAACAACTGATGATGTGGGTAGAGGGGCGTCAGATCCAGCCGCTGGAGTGGGTGGCGGTCTATTATGATAACCCTGACGAAGTGCCTGCCGAAAAACTACGCTGCGACACGGTTGTCACCGTGCCGGACGATTTTGTTATCCCTCCCAACAGTGAAGGGGTGATCCTGACCGAAGTGGCGGCAGGCGACTACGCGGTGGCGACGGCCCGCGTTGAGAACCATGATTTCGCCACGCCGTGGAATCGGTTTTTCGACAGTCTGCTTGAGGATGTCGATTACCAGATCGCGCCAAAAGCCTGTTTTGAACGTTATCTGAATGATGGGAATGTCGACGGCTACTGGGATATTGAGATGTTTATTCCTGTACAGAGCCGCATGGCATAACGGTTCCTTAATGCCCACACTTAACAGGGTTTTTCTGCCGGGGAGCACAACTCCGGCAGAAAACGCAGTACAATCAGGGTTTGCCGTAAAGCTGGAGAGCGTGTGCGCCCCGACAAATCTCTAACGCCTTTTGAAATTCGACTGTATCGTCATTACCGCATCGTACATGGATGCCGTATCGCGCTGGCGTTTATCCTCACTTTTTTACTGGTGCGTCTGCTGGCCGTGCCGGAAGGGACATGGCCGCTGATCACCCTGGTGGTCATCATGGGGCCGATCTCCTTTTGGGGGAACGTCGTTCCGCGCGCGTATGAGCGCATTGGCGGCACCATTCTGGGCTCGGCAATGGGGTTAATTGCCCTGAAACTGGAGCTTATCTCTCTGCCGTTGATGCTGCTGTGGTGCGCGGCGGCCATGTTTCTCTGCGGCTGGCTGGCACTGGGCAAACGACCCTATCAGGCGCTGCTTATCGGTATCACCCTTGCGGTGGTGATTGGTGCGCCGACCGGGGATATGCAAACTGCGCTTTGGCGAAGCGGTGATGTGATCCTGGGGTCATTGCTGGCGATGCTCTTTACTGGCATCTGGCCGCAGCGGGCCTTTTTGCACTGGCGTATTCAGATGGCGAACTACGTCACCGCCTTTAACCGGGTCTATCAGGCGGGCTTTTCCCCCAACCTGGTGGAACGACCACGGCTGGAAAAACACCTGCAAACCATCCTCAACGATGTGGTCAAAATGCGCGGTCTGATTACCCCGGCCAGCAAAGAGACCCATATCCAGAAAGCGATCTTTGAAGCGATCCAGACCGTGAGCCGCAATCTTGTCTGCATGCTCGAGCTACAGATCAACGCCCACTGGTCCTCCCGGGCCAGCCATTTTGTGATGCTGAATGCCCGGACCTTAAAAGAGACGCAGCAGATGACACAGCAAACGCTGCTCACCATTGCCCATGCGCTTTATGAAGGCAATCCGCAGCCCATACTGGCGAACACCGAGCGGCTGAACGAAATCGTTGCCGAGCTGCGTCAGCTGATCAACGATCATCACAATGAAAACGTGGCGGAAACGCCCATACACGGCTATGTATGGTTGAGCATGGAACTTGCTCGCCAGCTGGAATTATTGTCGCATCTAATCTGCCGGGCATTGCGCAAATAAAAAGCGGCTATGCAGGGTTGTGTTGTCTGCTGCTTCGATTCAGCAGAAATTGAGGTTATGATAGGGACAACGGAAAATTATTGTCATCAGCAATCGCTGTCAGTAAGGTTAATGCTATCGCGGTTGTTTAAACGAATCCGAATCTCACATTATCAGGGGTGTAAAAATGGAAACAACTAAGCCTTCGTTCCAGGATGTTCTGGAGTTCGTCCGCCTGTTCCGCCGCAAGAACAAACTGCAACGTGAAATCCAGGACGTTGAGAAGAAGATCCGTGACAACCAGAAGCGTGTTCTGCTGCTGGACAACCTGAGCGATTACATCAAGCCAGGCATGAGCGTTGAAGCAATCCAGGGCATCATTGCCAGCATGAAAAGCGACTACGAAGACCGCGTAGACGACTACATCATCAAAAACGCCGAGATCTCTAAAGAGCGTCGCGAGATCTCCAAGAAACTGAAAGTTATGGGCGAGATGAAGCACGCGGAAGCCAAAGGCGAGTAATCACCGCCAAAAAGCAAAGCCCTCCGACCTGTCGGGGGGCTTTTTTTTGGGCGCCGGTCTACCGTCATCAGAAAAGCAAAAAGCCTGCTCGAAAGCAGGCTTTTTAAATGTGGCTCCTCTGACTGGACTCGAACCAGTGACATACGGATTAACAGTCCGCCGTTCTACCGACTGAACTACAGAGGAATCGTTGTGGAGCGTTATCTTAGCGGCGAAAAAACTTTTGTCAAACCTGATCTTAGTCCGATTCGACCAACTGCCGATTCTGTCACCAGTTTGTCGTAATTCCCTACATATTTTTGTGGGAAATACTTTGCAGGATCTGCATTTCTCCCTCATTATTTGAAATGTAGTTTCAACTTTCTCTTTAAGGTCCACTTTGAACGTCACCTCCGCTTTACGCCAGGCCGTGATGCGCACGCGCTGGTATAGCAAACGCAAGAGCTACAAAGTTCTCTTCTGGCGCGAAATCACCCCCCTTGCCGTGCCTATCTTTCTGGAAAATACCTGTGTACTGCTGATGGGTGTGCTTAGCACTTTCCTGGTCAGCTGGCTCGGTAAAGAGGCGATGGCGGGTGTCGGGCTGGCCGACAGCTTCAATATGGTCATTATCTCCTTCTTCGCGGCGATAGACCTCGGTACCACGGTGGTGGTGGCCTTTAGCCTGGGCAAGCGCGATCCGCGCCGGGCCAGGGCTGCTGCGAGGCAATCGCTGGTGATCATGACGCTGTTCTCCATTGTACTGGCGGCGGTGATCCACTATTTTGGCGAAGAGATTATCGATGTGGTGGCTGGGGAAGCGACCGGAGAAGTAAAAGCTCTGGCGCTGTCGTATCTCGAAATGACGGTGCTCAGCTATCCGGCCGCGGCGATTGCGCTGATTGGCAGCGGGGCGCTGCGTGGGGCAGGGAACACCAAAATTCCGCTGTTGATAAACGGTGGGATGAACATCCTCAACATTCTAATCAGTAGCGTGCTGATTTACGGGCTTTTTTCCTGGGACGGGCTCGGTTTTATCGGGGCCGGTCTGGGTCTGACTATCTCCCGCTACATTGGCGCCATCGCCATTATTGTGGTGCTGGCGGTTGGTTTTAACCCGTCACTGCGCATCAGCCTCAAAAGTTATTTCAAGCCGCTCAACTTCGCCATTATCTGGGAAGTGATGGGGATCGGCGTCCCCGCCAGCATTGAGTCGGTGCTGTTCAACGGCGGCAAGCTGTTGACCCAGATGTTCGTGGCGGGAATGGGTACTGACGTGATTGCCGGTAACTTTATCGCCTTCTCCATTGCCGCGTTGATCAACCTGCCGGGTAACGCGCTGGGTTCAGCCTCCACCATTATTACCGGTAAACGGCTCGGGAAAGGGCAGATAGGCCAGGCGGAGCGCCAGCTGCGCCATGTCTTCTGGCTTTCGACAATCGGGCTCACGGCCATTGCCTGGGGCACCGCGCCGTTTGCCAGCCTGATGGCGTCGTTCTACACCCATGAGCAGGATGTAAAAGACGTGGTGGTTATCTTAATCTGGCTGAATGCCGCCTTTATGCCCATCTGGGCGGCGTCGTGGGTGCTGCCTGCCGGGCTTAAAGGGGCGCGGGACGCCCGTTTTGCCATGTGGGTTTCGATGCTCGGGATGTGGGGCTGCCGCGTAGTAGCAGGTTACACCCTGGGGATCATGCTGGGTATGGGGGTGGTGGGTGTCTGGCTGGGGATGTTCCTCGACTGGACGGTTCGCGGCGCGCTGTTCTACTGGCGAATGGTCAGCGGGCGCTGGTTATGGAAATATCCGCGGCCTGTGCGTGAAAATGTGGCGGCGATCCCCGCAGAACGGATAGTGAATGCGCAAAGTGGGGAATAAATCGGCAAACGATGCAAAATCTGCATTCTGCCTTTGACAACGCCAGGTGGCATCGTTAATATTCGCCCCGTTCACACGATTCCTCTGTAGTTCAGTCGGTAGAACGGCGGACTGTTAATCCGTATGTCACTGGTTCGAGTCCAGTCAGAGGAGCCAAATTTTAATCTTAAGAGAGCGCAGTGACTCTTAGGATGCTTTAAAGCCAGATTAACCCGGCCATCTGAGTAAGATGGCCGGGTTTTTTGATCTCTGTCGCTTTTGCGGCCTGGTCGGGAACTTCACGCTCCGTTGGCCGTTTCTGATCCCCCATGGTCTCCTTCACTGATACCGCTATTCGCAAGCTCAGCCTCGTAGATAAATCCTTCACATCCGGCAAGCACCCGCGCAGTCAGTTCCAACCCTTACTGATATTTTCTTCGAATGCTTAATCCTCGAAAGCTTTTATAGCTTCCTGATAGATCACCTTAAAGAAACAGTCATCACGACCCAGAAATTTCTATTTCCAGATGATTAAGGCGTTATTAAATTACACCAATTATAACGGATAATAACATCTTCGCTTTTGTAGCTGACATAAATAAAGATAAAACAAGAATAATATAATTACAGAACTATTAGTAACAATGGCAACGATCTTATTAATACAAATGATTTTATCATCACTGCAATTAATACCAACGAGCATAAGCAGTAATGAGTAATAATTTTAACACCGTCGCCAAACCAGGGGGCAATCTTTGTAATCTGGCATGTGATTATTGTTTCTATCTTAAAAATAATGTGTCCCGTCCTGCCTGTACCGTAATGGATGACGAAACGCTGGGAGCCTATATCCAGAATACCATTGCGTCGACACCCTCTATGAGCGTGGAGTTTTGTTGGCAAGGTGGTGAACCCACATTATGTGGGCTGGCGTTCTTTGAACAGGTGGTTGCGCTGCAACAGCGTTACCGTGGTAACAAAACCATTCACAACAGCCTGCAAACCAACGGCATTCTGCTTGATGATAAGTGGGCCCGTTTTCTGAAAGAGAACGATTTTCTGGTGGGGTTATCAATTGATGGGCCCGCTTCACTTCACGACGCATGGCGTAAAACGCGTGCGGGAAAGCCCTCCTGGAAAAAAGTCGTACAGGCAATTCGCTGCCTTCAGCAGCACGATGTCCCGGTTAATGCCATGGTGGTGGTCAGCCATCAGTCTGAGACTCAGGGACAGACCCTCTACCGTTTTCTGACCCGGAAACTGGGCCTCCGCCATATTCAGTTCATTCCTCTCGTTGAACCTGCGTTTCCCTGGTCAGTGACGCCAGAGGGCTGGGGGGAATTTCTGTGCGCTATTTTCAATGAATGGCTGGAACAGGATGTCGGAGAGGTGTTTATCCAGTTTTTTGACAACCTGCTTGGCGTATGGACAGGGCAGCCCGCAACACTTTGTACAATGCAACCGACCTGCGGACAGAGCTTACTGGTTGAAAAAAATGGCGATGTCTACAGCTGCGATCACTTTGTCTCACCGGAATATAAGCTGGGCAATCTTAAACAGGACTCAATGGCCGTTCTGGCCAGTTCGCCGTTTCAACGGCAGTTTGGGCAAGAAAAGGCCCGGCTTTCCTCACGCTGTATGAACTGTCACTGGCGCTTTGCCTGCCATGGCGGATGCCCTAAACACCGTATTATCGCCGAGGGCAACGAGGCACAGAATTACCTCTGCGAAGGCTATTTAGCTTTTTTCCGCCATATCACACCCTATATGAACGTCATGAGAACGCTTCTATTAAATCACCAGCCGCCCGCATTGGTGATGAAAATTGCCCCGGAAATCCGGGCGCAGGTAGTAAAATTAACGGAGTCTGGAGAATGAAAGAAAAGAATATAATAAATGAAAATCGTCGTGATTTATTAAAAGGCCTGGGGATTGCCGTTGTTGCCAGTCTGTTGCCAGAAACCGGAAATGCAGCGCAGAGCTGTGCTGAAACTAAACCTGCCTGGGATAGGCCGTTTACAGGTAAAATTCCGGAAACCCTCCCTGAAGGCTATAACATTTTATTGATAACCTGCGATCAGGAACGTTTTTTCGATCGTTATCCCTTTCCTGTGCCTGGACGTGAGCGGTTGATGAAAACAGGGGTGACTTTTACCAATCACCAGAATACGGCCAACGTTTGTACACCTTCACGGTCAGTGATGTATACCGGGTTACATATGCCGCAAACCCGCATGTTTGATAACCTTGGCTTTCCATGGATGAATTACGATCTTGATCCTGAGCTCCGCACCGTCGGTCATATGATGCGTGAACTGGGCTACTACTCCGCTTACAAAGGAAAATGGCACTTAACACGGGAAATCGATCAGCCTGTTGCTGGGAAATCGGTAGAAGATATTGATATTGCAGAAATCCCAACGCCTCGCCTGAACCAGATTATGGAAGAGTATGGTTTTTCTGACTATCACGGTATTGGCGATCTTATTGGTAAAAGTAAAGGCGGCTATTTCTTTGACTCGGTGACCACAGGGCAAACGATAAGCTGGTTACGTAATACCGGGCGCCCGCTGAATGATGAGAACAAACCCTGGTTTGCCGCCGTTAATCTGGTTAATCCACATGATGTGATGTTTATCGATACTGATGAAGCGGGTGAAAAAGTGCAATGGAAAGGCCCAATGGATAAAGAAAATCATACATTGCTCCCGACACAGCCGCCGCATAATAAAATTTATCAGCAGAGCTGGCCTGATTATCCTCTTCCGGCCAACCGCCACCAGGCATTTGACGAACCCGGAAGACCTGCCGCACATAAAGAGTATCAGAATGCCCGGGCCGTCATGGAGGGGCAGTTTCCAGACGAAGATCGCCGCTGGCGCAAATTGCTGGATTATTATTTCAACTGTATTCGCGACAATGACCGGCATCTTGAGGCTATTCTCAACGAACTGGATAATCTGCTCCTGACCGATAAGACCATCATCGTTTTTACCGCAGACCATGGGGAATTAGGCGGGGCACATCAGATGCATGGCAAAGGTTCATCAGTTTACAAAGAGCAGATTCACACCCCGATGATTATCCGCCACCCCGCTTATCCGGGAAACAAACGTTGTAATAGTTTAACCAACCATCTGGATTTAGTGCCGACGCTGGTGGGTCTGACCGGATGTGATATAGAAAAACGCAGTAAAGTTCTGGCTGGCAGGAAAGGCCGCGATATGAGCGTACTGCTTAGTCAGCCAGAAAGAGCAGGTGTACATACCCTTCGCTCTGGCTCACTTTATTGCTATGGGATGATCTTATATATGGATGCGAAATATACTGCACAATTCAGAGCGCTTGCAGCCCAAAAGCTTCCCCATGAGGAGTTCAAAAAAGAGATATCTAAAATAGCGCCTGATTTTAAGCACCGCTCCGCTATCCGAATGATTAATGATGGTCAGTATAAATTTGCTCGCTACTTCTCCCTGAAACAGCATAATACTCCAGTGACACTGGAAGCATTGCTGGATAATAACGATGTTGAACTCTTCGATATCGTCAACGATCCCGATGAAAACCATAATCTGGCTACAGAGCCGGAACGCTATCGCGATCTGATCATAAAAATGAACGACAAATTAAATCAGCTGATCGCGGATGAACTCGGTGTGGATGATGGCAGCTATATGCCACTATTTGATGGAGGCCACTGGAATCTGACGGCTTCAGAAATGTACCAGTATATGCGTGATTAACATCTTTCCGCTTCCCTGAAAATGGGTCGGTAAACCGAAAACGGTAACCCGAAGGTTACCGTTTCTGGTCTTTGTGCTTTAACCGTGTACGCGAACAGGCGCCGTGGCCGCGATCAGCCATGGGCGCGCCTCACTGTTAACGTGCGGCGAGAGTGCCTCACGCACCTGGTGATGATAATCATCCAGCCATTTAATCTCTTTTTCGCTCAGCAGATGCAGATCCACCTGACTCAGGTCGATGGGGACCAGCGTCAGCGACGCAAAGCGGCAGAAGCCCGGTACGCTCTCCACCACCTCTACCTGGTTTTCAATGCGAATGCCATATGCATCGGCCAGGTAATAGCCCGGCTCGATGGTGATGATATTTCCCGCCACCAGCGGCCAGGGGTTAACCTTCTTCGCGATACGCTGCGGATTTTCATGGATCAGCAGCTGATGACCCACGCCATGTCCGGTGCCGTGATCAAAATCGAGCCCCAGCCCCCACAGCTCACGCCGCGCGAACGCATCGATCTGATGCCCGCAGGTTCCGGACGGGAATTGCAGGGAAATAAGCGAGAGAAAGCCTTTTAGCACGGCGGTGTAATGCAGACGGCACTGGTCGCTCAGCGGCCCGAAAGCCAGCGTGCGCGTGGCGTCGGTCGTGCCGTTGTGATACTGCCCGCCGGAATCATTGAGGTAAAAATGATTGCGGGTGATAGCCGCATTAGTCTGCTCGCTGGCGTGGTAATGGCACATCGCCGCATTGCTGCCAGAGGCGGAGATAGTGGCAAAACTCTGCTCGATAAAGCCCGGTCGCTGCTGACGGAAGAGAAGCTGCTGCGCCTGGGCTTCCAGCTCGGTAATGGGTTGACCAGAGGCTTCGCGACGCGGCACCTCGTGCGCCAGCCAGGCCAGGAAATTGACCCATGCCACGCCATCCTGATGGTGGCTGTCGCGGTAGCCCGCCAGCTCAATCGGGTTTTTGTACGCTTTTATCGCGGTGATCGGGTCAGCGTGCCAGAGAATCTCCCCCTGCGGCTCTACGGCAAAGCGCAGGGCGACAGGGGCGGAATCGGCATCCACCATCACGCGCTTACCGGCGCACAGCTGCTGGCTTTGCGACAGAAAATCGGATTCAGGCGCCAGCGTCAGGCTCTCCAGCAGCGCGGGCGGAAGCGCGCGGGTTTTTTCAGGCGTGACAAACCACGTCACCGCGCCGTCGCGGCTCAGCAGGGCAAACGAGTTCGGTACCGGGCTCGTCGGAATATCGCTGCCGCGTACGTTCAACAGCCAGGCGATGTTATCCGGCTGGGTGATGGCCAGATAATCGGCGTGCTGTTCTGCCAGAATGGCAGCAACGCGCTGGCGCTTGTCGGTACTGCTTTCACCGCTGATCTCCACCGGCATTTCGCGGATGGCACCCGCAGGCGGGGCCGGACGATCCTGCCAGAGGGTATCAAACGGCGATGCATTCAGGGCGACAAGCTCACAGTGACTGGCATTGAGTGCTTCATACTGGGTATGGGTCATCAGCATCGCTTCAAAGGCGATACGCGCCCCGGGCTTCATGTTCTGCTGTAACCAGTCTGCCAGCGGATCGTTGTGCAGATGCAGGATCTCAATCTCGGCCAGATTAACCTGTTCCCGGGCCTGAACCTGATAGCGTCCATCAACAAACAGCAGGGCGCGATCGCGCAGGATCAGGGCGTGTCCCGCCGAGCCGTCAAAGCCGGTCAGCCAGGCGAGAATATCGTCATGAGGGTGGCAATATTCGCTCTGAAAGGCATCGGCGCGGGGGACGATAATGCCATCCAGCGCCTGGGTCTCCAGCCACTGGCGCAGGGTGGATAGGGGTGAGGTGGTTTGCATAACTTTCCTTTTTTATGATCAGCGGAACGGCGGCTCGTTAAAGGTACGCAGTTTACGCGAGTGCAATTTATCCCCTTCGGCGCGCAGCAGATCGATAGCGCGAATGCCAATCTGCAGATGCTCGGAGATCGCCCCCTCGTAAAAACGGTTTGCCTGGCCGGGAAGTTTAATTTCCCCGTGCAGCGGCTTGTCGGAGACGCAGAGCAGAGTGCCGTAGGGTACGCGGAAGCGGTAACCCTGAGCGGCGATGGTGGCGCTCTCCATATCAATCGCCACCGCGCGGCTCAGGTTAAAGCGCAGCGCCGAGGCCGAGTAGCGCAGCTCCCAGTTACGGTCGTCAGTGGTAACAACCGTGCCGGTGCGCAACCGTTGCTTAACTTCTTCTCCCGGCATGCCGCTCACCTCTTTGGTGGCGTCGTACAGCGCCCGCTGCACTTCGGCGATGCTTGGGATCGGAATGTCCGGCGGCAACACCGCATCCAGCACATGGTCGTCACGCAGATAGGCGTGGGCGAGCACGTAATCGCCAATCAACTGGCTCTCACGCAGGCCGCCGCAGTGACCAATCATCAGCCAGACGTCCGGGCGTAGCACGGCGAGGTGGTCGCAGATGGTTTTGGCGTTCGACGGGCCCACGCCAATGTTAATCAGGGTGATGCCCTGACCGTCGGCGGTGACCAGGTGCCAGGCGGGCATCTGGTGTTTTTTCCACGCCAGGTCAGAAATGGCCTGCTCCGGCGCTTCGGTTTCGGCGGTGATCCAGATCCCGCCCGCGCAGGAGAGAGCAATATAGGGGCTGTTGGGATCGAGGATCTGGCTACAGCCCCAGCGGACAAACTCATCCACGTAACGGGTGTAGTTGGTGAACAGCACAAATGGCTGAAAGTGTTCGGCGGGGGTGCCAGTGTAGTGTCGCAGGCGCGCCAGCGAAAAATCGACCCGGCGGGCATCAAAGTGCGACAGCGGGGAAAACTCCGCCGGATGGTAGATCCCGTCTGCGGTCTCATCGCCGATCTGCGAAAGCTCGGTGGTCGGGAAATGGCGCGTTAAGCCCGCGCTCATGGAGCGGTCCAGGGTCAGCTCTGAGCCATCGATAACGTACGGGTAGGGGATCTCATGGCGCGAGGGCTCCACGGTGATATGGGCACCGTAATCCTGATACAGCAGCGTCAGCTGCTCCTCCAGGTAAGGGCGGAACAGCGTCGGACGGGTGACCGTGGTGGAGTAGCAGCCAGCGTGAGTGAATCGCGCATAGGCGCGGGTCTTCGGCGTATTGGTGGCGCTGCCATCCCAGGTCACGGAGAGTGACGGATAAACAAAGAGGCCATTCATTCTGGCCTCGGCATCGGGGAGCGTTCCGTCTTTGATATAGTCGCTGATGGCGCTGCGCAGGGCGTTAACCGCCTGATCGTACAGCGCATCCAGCATGTCCAGTGCCTGAGCCGGGGTCAGGCTGGAGTCCTTATTATTCATCTCTGTCTCCTTGTTCCACAGGTGTACGGCGTTACCCGATAGTATGTCACCTGTATGTGAAACAAAAGTGAGATCAGGTAGCGGCCGGTTTCATCACCAGGCAGGTGGCGGCGGAGAGCAGGCACCCGGCCAGCAGGTAGATCGCCACGCTGTGCCAGTCACCGCCGGAGAAGGTCACCAGCGCGGCGGCAATAAACGGCGTAAAACCGCCGCCTACTACGCTCGCCACCTGATAGCCAACCCCGGCGCCACTGTAGCGGTAACTTGCGCCAAACATCTCAGTGAACATCGGCTGCTGGACACACACCACCATGTCATGGGCGATATTCGCCAGCAAAATGGCAAACACCACAATCCAGATAACGGACTGGGCTTCGAGGGCCATAAAGAACGGGAAGGTACTCAATGCGCCCGTTAACGCCCCGGTGATATAGACCCGACGGCGGCCAAACCGGTCCGCCAGCCAGGCAAAACAGGGAATAGTGAGACAACTGATGCCCCCCACCAGCAGGCCGATATTCAAAAACAGCTCCCGGGGCAGGCCGAGATTCTGGGTGGAGTAGCTCAGCGCAAAAGCCGTGACGATATACATGGTCAGCAGCTCGCACAGGCGCAGGGCGATAATTTTCAAAAACGCGGCCGGATGACGGATCAGCGCGTCCATCACCGGCAGGCGACGCTTCTCTGCGGGTTGTTGCCGCTGCTGCTCGAACTCGGCAGACTCATCCATCCTGTTACGCACCCACAGTGCCCCCAGCACCAGCACAATGCTGAAAAGGAACGGGATGCGCCAGCCCCAGCTCAGGAACTGTTTATCGGTGGTCAGCGTGCTGATCAGCGACACCAGCCCGGTAGAAAGCAACAGACCTACGCCATAGCCCACCTGTACGCCGCTGCTATAGAAGGCTTTTTTCCGTGCCGGGGCGCTTTCAACGGACAGCAGCGCGGCGCCACCCCATTCGCCGCCGACGGCAAAACCCTGCACGGCCCGCAGGGTCACCAGCAGAACCGGTGCCCACCAGCCAATAACGGCAAAAGAGGGGAGGAGACCAATCAGCGCTGTGGCGATGCCCATCATCCAGACCGTCAGCATCAGCATTCGCTTGCGGCCCAGCTTGTCGCCGAAATGGCCGAAAATCACCCCGCCCAGCGGGCGGAACAAAAAACCGACGCCAAAGGTGGCAAAGGCGGCGAGGGTGCCCATCGCCGGATCGATCTGCGGGAAAAACTCACGGTTAAAAACCAGCGCGGCGGTAATGCCGTAGAGCAAAAAATCGTACCAGTCGACTACCGCACCGGCAAAACTGCCGAGGGCCGCGCGGCGCGCGCGATGCAGCGATGGTATAGCCCCGTCGGGGGACGAGGAGGCGAGGGTGGTATCCATAGTGATCCTGTCTGACGTTATTTTTTATAGGTATTAGAAAGAATATCGCTCACGTTGCGGTCGCCCTGAAACGGCGACGGGTATGAGACTACCGCGACAGCGGACGGGTGAAAACGATTTTATCCCCGCGTGAGGTAAACGGGTGATATTCATTGAAATGATGGTTTGTTAACTGGCGATAAACACAGCAACAGGGCTATGCTTGTCAGATACGCGGAGCGACAGAGGAAGGGAATAATGCGTCGTATAATGAAGTTGGGCTTTATCGCTGCTTTATTGGTCAGTCAGCATGCGCTGGCGGTGAGTTATCCGTTGCCGCCTGAAGGGAGTCGTCTGGTGGGAGCCTCGCAGGTGATCACCGTTCCGCAGGACAACAAACTGCCGCTGGAGGCGTTTGCGGCCCAGTACGGGCAGGGGCTCAGTAATATGCTGGAGGCGAACCCGGGCGTTGATCCGTTTTTGCCTCAACCCGGTACACAGCTGGTAGTGCCGCAACAGCTCATCCTCCCCGCAACCGTGCGTGAGGGGATTGTGGTCAACGTGGCGGAGATGCGCCTCTATTATTACCCGCCAGGGGGTAGCACCGTTGAGATCTTCCCCATCGGTATCGGCGAAGCCGGGCGCGAGACGCCGCGTAACTGGGTAACCGCCGTCGAGCGCAAGCAGGACGGGCCCACCTGGACGCCAACCCCAAACACCCGTCGGGCTTACGCCAAAGAGGGCAAGACTCTGCCCGCGTTTGTACCTGCGGGGCCGGACAACCCGATGGGGCTGTATGCGCTCTATATCGGCAGGCTTTACGCAATTCATGGCACCAATTCAAACTTTGGGATCGGGCTGCGCGTGAGCCAGGGCTGCATTCGTCTGCGCAACGACGATATCAAATACCTCTTCGATAATGTTCCGGTCGGGACGCGCGTGCAGCTTATCGATCAGCCGGTTAAAGTCACCACCGAGCCGGACGGCAGTCGTTGGGTCGAAGTGCATGAGCCGCTGTCCCGTAATCGTGCGGAGTTTGAATCGACAAATAAGGTGCCGCTACCGATGACCGCAGGGTTACGCGCCCAGCTCAACGGCGCGGATGTGGATGCCGTGAAGGCTAGCGGGGCGCTGGAGCGCCGGTCGGGGATGCCGGTGAATGTCGGTATCGGCGCACAGAGCACGCCGCTGGTCATGACGTCCAGCCAGTAAGCCTGGCCGTAAGAATAAAAGCCCGCTTAAGTCTCCTTAAGCGGGCTTTTACTTTAATGCAGGTAAAGCGTCTGTCAGAGTAAAATTACGCTGGGTTTTCATTGTTGGCTTAAATGAAAAGATAAATACTCTGGTGAAATATTTACCAGCTTATTTAAAACCCAGATTTTATGAAACGTTTCAGAAATATCCTTTTTACCGTTTTGCTGGCACTCTCTGGCGCATCGTCAGCCTATGCGGGCGTTAATATAGGCGGAACGCGAGTGATTTACGACGGCGGAAAAAAGGAAGCAGCCATTAGCGTTTCCAATCCCGATACCGTGCCTTACCTTATTCAGTCATGGTTTGATAATCAGGATAATAGCACCGGAAGGATCCCCTTTATTATTACGCCTCCTCTGTACCGACTGGATCGCGGTCAGGAGAATGTGATGAGGATCGTCCGCGCCGGGAATTTACCGGACAATAAAGAATCGATGTACTGGTTAAATATCAAGGCCATTCCTGCGGCGGAAAAAAAAGCGAACTCGCTTCAGATTGCAGTAAAAACACGCATCAAATTAATTTATCGCCCTTCGTCATTAAAAGGAAAGGTGCCTGAGGATTTTGCTGAAAAATTGATTTGGAAAATTTCTGCGAATCACGTTTCGGTGCGTAATCCGGGTAATTATTATATGAATTTTAATGAAATTACCGTTGCGGGAAAAAACGTGCCTGAACCGACTTTTGTCGCACCAGGCGCATCGGCGTCGTTTTTACTTCCGGCAGGGGTCAGTTCCGGGCCTGTCACATTTAAATTGATTAATGACTATGGTGGTGTCGGAGCGACACATCATGCCGCTATTTAAGGCGTTGATAACCAAGGGATGGTTAATAAAAACTCATTATGCGCACGATATTATGTTGCTGGTTTCCACCGACCCGGCTCGCCTTATTAATTATACTGGCTTTACCCGGTGTGATGCAGAGCGCCTGTGCAGAGGAGTATTTTAATCCGGCACTGCTGGAAGTCGATAATCCCTCCATGAAAGGCGTTGATCTCTCATCCTTTGCGCGTGGTGCGCAGGTGCCAGGGAAATATCGCGTTGAGGTGGTTGTTAACGGTCAGACGGTGGATACACGCGAAATTGCATTCAGATCGGTTGCCACGACCCGGGGTGATAATCGTCTGCAGCCTTGCCTGTCGCCAGGTTTGCTACAAAGTTATGGCGTCAAAACCGATCGCTTCCCCGGGCTCGATACCGAAAGCGAATGCGTAGAACTCGCCGCCATTCCTCAGGCGTCTGCCGACTTTATCTTTGGTGCGCAAAAACTGTTGTTGAGTTTTCCGCAGGCCGCACTCACTTCCCAGGCGCGCGGCTATGTTGCGCCGGAAATGTGGGACGAGGGGATTAACGCCTTGCTGCTGAATTACAGTCTCAGCGGCGATAATACCTGGGGCAGAAACAGCACGACGAATAACAGCCATAGCGAGTATGCCAACCTGCGCCCGGGTATCAATATGGGGCCCTGGCGTCTGCGAAATTATACAACCTGGCGCCGGGATAACGACGGCAAAGCGCAGTGGGATTCGGTTTACACCTATGCCCAGCGCAACATTATCCCCCTGAAAAGCCAGCTGACGCTCGGCGACAGTTCATCGCCTTCCGACGTTTTCGACAGTATCCCTTTTCGCGGCGGTCAGCTGGCCTCTGATGATGAGATGCTGCCGGACAGTCAGAAAGGGTACGCGCCCGTGGTTCGCGGCATTGCGCGCACGAATGCCCAGGTAGTTATCCGCCAGGATGGCTACATCATTTATCAGAGTTATGTTGCCCCGGGCGCATTTGAAATTACCGATATGTATCCCACCGGTGGCGCCGGTGATTTAACGGTTTCCGTTAAAGAAGCGGACGGCAGCGAACATGATTTTGTGGTGCCCTATGCCTCTGTGCCTGTTCTGCAGCGAGAGGGGCGGTTGAAGTACAGCCTGACGGGCGGTCAGTATCGTCCCAGTGACAGCGAGGTTGAAAAGCGTCCGCTGATGCAGGGCACCGCCATTTATGGTCTGCCTCAGGGCTTAACACTCTATGGCGGCATACAGGTATCTCGCCCATATCACGCCTGGGCCCTTGGCATCGGTAAAAATATGGGAACGATTGGCGCCTTGTCAGTGGATGTCACCCAGGCGTGGTCGAACCCTGCCTCGATGAGCAAATCAAGCGGGCAAGCCTGGCGCGTACGCTTCAGTAAAAATTTCACCGATACCGGAACAAATTTTTCGGCGACCAGCTATCGCTACTCTACGGCAGGCTATTACGCAATGCAGGAGGTGCTGGATGCCGACGGCGAGAGTGATTCGTTGCAGGATCGTCGGCGTAACCGTGCTGAAATGACGTTAAGTCAGACGCTGGGGCCCGCCTTCGGCTCCCTCACCGGCAGCGCAATCCGTGAGGATTACTGGAATGCTGACAAGACGATGAGCTCATACAGCGTCAGCTATAACAACGCATGGAACGGCATTACCTGGGGGCTGAGTTATAGCTACAGCAATAATGCGAGCGCAGCGGGCAGCGGCGGGGGGAAAACGTACGATAAAGATCGGATCCTGGCATTAAATATCAGCATTCCGTTGGATCGTTTCCTGAGTCATACCTGGGCCAGCTACAGTCTGAATACCAGTAAAAAAGGAAACACAACCCAGACGGTGAGTCTGAGTGGCACGGCGCTGGAAGAAAACGCCCTGGACTGGAGTATGCAGCGAGGGTATAGCAACAACGCAGCAGGTCGTACCGGTAATCTTAGCGCTGACTATCACGGAACCTACGGCGAAGTGACCGGCGGTTATAGCACTGACGAAAATATGCAGCGCGTCAACTACGGCCTGAATGGGGGGATTTTGGTTCATGCCAACGGGATGACGCTGGCTCAGCCTTTTGGCGAAACCATCGCGTTGATTAAAGCCCCGGGCGCGTCGGGCGTGGGCGTCTCTGGCCAGACCGGCGTGAGAACGGATTTTCGCGGTTATACTGTCGCCAGCAATGTCTCGCCATATCGCAAAAATAGCCTGAGCCTGGAGACGGAAACGCTACCTGATGATGTTGAACTGCAATTAACGACTCAGACCGTTATTCCTACTCGCGGTGCGGTGGTCAGCGCGAAATATATCGCTAACGTGGGGATCCGTGTATTAATGACCCTGACACGGGGAAATGGGCTGCCCGTTCCCTTCGGAACTACGGTGACCCTTGCCCGAGACAAAAATTCTCGCGGATTTATTGTTGGGGATCAGGGCCAGGTTTACCTCACCGGACTCGAAAACAGCGGAGAGCTCATTGCACGCTGGGGCCAGGCAGCGGATGAACAATGCCGCGTTAATTATGTGCTTCATGAATCTGCAATTAATTCCGGAGTGGTATTAAGCAATGAAATATGCAAATAAAATTATGGGCGCTAAGATCCCTGGCGTATTACTCATAATGGTATGCTGGTTTTCCAGCTTTGATGTGTTTGCCGATTGTGTATTTGCTGAGGGCCAGGGACAACAAATCCTGAGCTTTTCGCCCAATAACGTGATAGTGCAAAGAGATGTACCCGTTGGCTCCGTAATCTATTCAAGTTCGACCGGAGTAGGCCAGAAACTGCTGGAATGCAAGGGTGACACAAATACTAACTATTATAAAATGACTTATCTGGGTGGCGTAGCGACATCGATTACCCATGCCTATGCGACCAATATTCCCGGTGTGGCTATTGAAGTAAACTTTTCGTGGGCATATCTGGACAACCCGCCCTCCACCGATAATACAGTTTCAGGTTCAGTGAACCTCCCCCCGATTAGCTATACATTGTATAAAACGGGCGTTATTCAGTCCGGTGCATTCACTATCGGACAACTTGGCACCTGGTCGGTATCAGGAATCACACCCGTTATTGTTCATTTGAACGGGGGAGGCATTACCCAGGTGGCCTGTTCGATCACTACACCTAATTTAACGTTTCCGATAGGCAATGTTTCAAAAGCGGATTTTGGCACAACGCCAGGCTTTACCCCTGGAAAAACCAGCACGCAGAATCTTGGCCTGGATTGCGATCGAGCTGCCAATATCTATGTCACGTTGAACGGACAGCAAAACCCGGATGTCAGCGATCCCAGTGTAATGGCATTAAATAATCAAGGTGGCGCTAATACCGCGCAAGGCGTTGGGGTGCAGTTATTATATGATGGTAAACCTCTTATTATTAACAGCAGGCTGGCGTTAAAAACATCCAGCGGCGGGAAAGAGTTATTTCCTGTTACTGCCCGTTATTATCAGACAAAAAATCATGTCACTGTCGGTGAAGCGAATTCAACTGCTACGCTGACACTGACATATCAATGACGTTTGTCATATCTTAATATCATGCCAAGGTGGGCTAAAATGAAAAAATGTTTATGCTATTTGACCGCATCCATTTCCGCTGTTCTTTTTGCTGGCAATATTTACGCGGCAGATACGGTGGGTATCAATGTCACAGGAAAAGTGATTGCTACTCCCTGTAAAACACTTAATGGTGGCTCCAGTACATTGAACGTGGACTTGGGACAATCCATCGCGGCCACGTCCTTAGAGGCGGCAGGTTCGGGGTCACCCATAACCATGTTTGATTTACCTGTGACCGACTGCCCGGCCAGCACCACTAATGTAAAAGTGACTTTTACGGGTACCCCTGACCAGACAGATGCCACGCGATGGGCAAACAACGCGGCGCAACCTGCAGCCAATACTGCCGTTGAGTTATCTCAGCAAACCACGGGAACCATTTTGAGCAATAACAGCTCATTAATCGGTGCTGTGGAAGGGGGGAGTACCACTTTCAAACTTCAGGCGCGCGTTTATTCGAAAGCGGGAACCGTTATGCCAGGGGACGTTTCTTCAGCCATCGTGGCCTCTTTCGAATACCAGTAAACCCGGTGGTGCCGACGCTGTCGGCACCCGTGCACAAAAACAAAAAGCCCGCATAAGTTTCCTTAAGCAGGCTTCTTAAATTTGGCTCCTCTGACTGGACTCGAACCAGTGACATACGGATTAACAGTCCGCCGTTCTACCGACTGAACTACAGAGGAATCGTGTGAACGGGGCGCATATTATCGACGTGGGTCGCCGTTGTCAAAGGGTGATCTCCTCTGTTTGACGCGTTTGCTGACAAAATCAGCAAAGTGATGCTTTCCCCAGCGGATTGCACGTTTTTGGTGCGGATATACCCCGAATGGGGCAGATCATAAACCGCTGTTTCACTTTAAAATGCGACGACAGTGATTGGATTTCCTTATTTTCAGCCGCTTAGCGGACATATCGGACCTCTTTTAAAAACTGGCAAGCATCTTGCAAAACCCTCTGTACATTCGCGCCGGAACCGGCAACGCATTTCGTACAGGGGGCAACATGAACTTAAGACGACTGAAATACTTCGTAAAAATCGTCGATATCGGCAGCCTGACCCAGGCCGCTGAAGTGTTACATATCGCGCAGCCGGCACTGAGCCAGCAGGTGGCCACTCTGGAAGGTGAACTCGATCAGCAACTCTTGATCCGCACGAAACGCGGCGTGACCCCGACCGAAGCAGGCAAGATCCTTTATACCCATGCACGCACTATTTTGCGCCAGTGTGAACAGGCGCAGCTGGCGGTGGGCAATGTCGGGCAGACGCTGACCGGCCAGGTTTCGATTGGCCTGGCACCGGGTACGGCGGCCTCGTCTGTGACTATGCCGTTATTGCAGGCGGTGCGCGCAGAGCTGCCGGAGGTACTGGTCTACCTGCATGAAAACAGCGGCGCGGCGCTGAACGACAAATTACTCAGCGGACAGCTGGATATGGCGGTGCTTTACGATCGCTCCCCCGTGGCGGGGATCACCAGCCAGCCAGTACTAAAAGAAGATCTCTATCTGGTAGGGACGCGGGATTGCCCGGGTCAGAGCGTCGATTTAACGGCGGTGGCCGAGATGAATCTGTTCTTACCGCGTGATTATAGCGCCGTGCGTTTGCGCGTCGATGAAGCCTTCTCGCTGCGCCGTCTGACGGCGAAAATCATTGGCGAGATCGACTCCATCTCTACCCTGACCGCTGCCATTGCCAGCGGAATGGGGGTGACGGTGCTGCCTGAATCGGCTGCGCGATCGCTCTCCAGTGCCGCTAACGGCTGGATGGCGAGAATTAGCTCGCCGTCCATGAGCCTGCCGTTATCGCTTAACGTCTCGGCCCGCGGCTCGCTGTCACCGCAGGCGCAGGCGGTGAAAGAGATCCTGATGTCGCTGGTGAGCCGCCCGTCGCTGGAGAACCGCGAGCTGCAGCTGGTCAGCTAATATTCCATAAAAGCATAAGTTGCGGATTTTTATTATTTGTTTACACGGCGGACGCACTTTAACAATAGCGTCATGTCAGTTTCGCCGGAGTGAACCGTGAATTTCCAGCAGCTTAAAATTATCCGTGAGGCGGCCCGTCGGGATTACAACCTGACCGAGGTCGCCAACATGCTCTATACCTCTCAGTCGGGCGTCAGTCGCCATATCCGCGAGCTGGAAGAGGAGCTGGGCATTGAGATCTTCATTCGTCGCGGCAAACGTCTGCTGGGAATGACCGAGCCCGGCAAAGCACTGTTGACCATCGCCGAACGTATTCTCAATGAAGCCAGCAACGTGCGCCGTCTGGCAGATCTCTTTACCAACGACGCCACCGGCGTGTTAACTATCGCGACCACCCATACTCAGGCCCGCTACAGCCTGCCCCCGGTGATCAAGGCCTTTCGGGAGCTGTTCCCGGATGTGCGCCTGGAGCTCATCCAGGGTACGCCCCAGGAGATAGAGATGCTGTTGCAAAACGGTGGGGCGGATATTGGCATTGCCAGCGAGCGCTTAAGCAACGATCCGCTGCTGGCGGCGTTCCCGTGGTTTCGCTGGCATCACAGCCTGCTGCTGCCCCCAGACCATCCGCTGACGCAGGTCTCTCCGTTGACGCTCGAGGCTATCGCAAAATGGCCCTTAATCACCTATCGGCAAGGTATCACCGGGCGGTCACGCATTGATGAGGCCTTCAACCGCAAAGGGCTGACGCCGGATGTGGTGCTCAGCGCCCAGGACTCCGACGTGATTAAAACCTACGTCGAGCTCGGGCTGGGTATCGGGCTGGTGGCGGAACAGTCCGGCGGCGAGCACGAGCAGGGGAGCCTGGTGCGTCTTGATACCCGTCATCTTTTCGATGCCAACACCGTGTGGCTCGGCCTTAAGCGAGGGCAGTTGCAGCGCAACTATGTCTGGCGCTTTATCGAACTCTGCAACGCCGGACTGTCGGTAGAGGAGATCAAGCGTCAGGTTATGGAGCCGGAAGAGGTGGCGATTGACTACCAGATATAGCCAGATTAACCCTGCGATGCGGGGTTTTAACGGTGAGAAATAGCAAAAAGCCCGCTTAAGTTTCCTTAAGCGGGCTTCTTAAATTTGGCTCCTCTGACTGGACTCGAACCAGTGACATACGGATTAACAGTCCGCCGTTCTACCGACTGAACTACAGAGGAATCGTGTGAACGAGGCGCATATTAATGGCCTCGCTATTTTGTGTCAACACTAAATTCAACGCACTGATTCAATTGATTAATTATGACACAGGCTGCTGTTTTAGTGTACTTGCGCGGCGGAATCTTCGCCAGGTCCTTCATTTTCACGTAAACGCTGTAGCGGGTCCTGCTGGTAAAAGTGGCAAAAACGCTGCCACAGGGCCGGGAAGCGCGGAGCGAAAAGTTCGGGTGCACTGAAGAAATATTCCGACAATACCGCAAAGCATTCGGCGGGATCGGTGGCAGCATAGGCGTCGATACTGGCCGCGCTTTCGCCCACCAGATCGATCTCATCCTGAATATTGTTCATGGCGGCGTGCAGATCGTGTTCCCAGCCTGCCACTTCACGCAGGGGAATAAAGGGAACGCCGCTGGCGCGATCGCCGTTACGGGTATCCAGTTTGTGGGCCACTTCGTGAATGATGAGGTTGAAACCTGAGGCATCGAACGAGTCCTGAATATCCAGCCAGTTGAGGATAATCGGCCCTTGCTGCCAGCTCTGACCGGACTGCACCATCCGCTGATTGTGCACCAGCCCGATCTCATCCTCCCATTCGTCATCCACTACAAAAGGTGCCGGATAGATAAGAACTTCATGAAAACCGTCCAGCCACTCGATCCCCAGCTGCAGTACCGGCAGGCAAAAGAGCAGCGCTATGCGGGTGCTTTTGCGATCGTCGAGCTCAAAACCCTGCAATGGAACCAGGCGTTTTTGCTGTAAGAACCGTATGGCAAGCTGTACCAGACGCGATTTATCCTCATCCGATAAGGTGGACAGGACGGGGATCGCCAGGGCCTCTTCCCACGGCAGCGCCGCGCTTCGGGCGGATTCATTCGATTTCCAGGGCCACTTAATCATCGCTTTGCTCGCAAACTCGTCACTTGAACAAAATTGAACGGTTATGGTCTGTTAAAATGCCAAATTACCCGGCATGATGGCAACATCAAAACGGAGAGATGCCGGAGCGGCTGAACGGACCGGTCTCGAAAACCGGAGTAGGGGCAACTCTACCGGGGGTTCAAATCCCCCTCTCTCCGCCACGCTCTCTTCCGTCACCCTTTCCGCACGTTTTCTCGTCAGAGATCTTTTACGCTGGCTACCTTATCATTCCACTTATGTGGAGTAATAGCCCTTTACTGCCTCAAGACAATATATGTGAGCTAAATCAGGATGTTTATCGGAAGAGGTTGAAGTGCATTCATTACTCCTGGTGGCAATACTGTCTGAGCAGGGCAATCTGCTCGGGCCGCAGGCGATAGCGATAGACCGGTCGGCCGGTCGCGCCGTAGTGAATGCTGGTGTGCAAAATGTTGACCTGCGCCAGCCAAATCAGGTATTTGCGGCAGGATACCCGCGAGATATTAACTGCGCCAGCCAGTTCGTCGGTGGAGAACTCCGTTTCCGGATGCGCATCAATCCACAGGCATAGCGTTCGCAGCGTCTGCGGGGTTAACCCTTTTGGCAGACGGCGGCTGTCTGCCAGCGCCGGCGCACCGCCACGCAGAAGCCGGTCAACATCAGCCTGGTCATAATACTGATGCGCTTCCATCAGCTGCTTTTTTTCGCGCCAGCCCTTTAGTGCCTCTTCGAAACGCGGGAACTGAAACGGTTTGATCAGATAGTCCACCACACCATAGTGCATGGCGACCTGAATAGTGGCACCATCAGAGGCCGAGGTAATCATAATGACGTCTGTTTTGCGCCCGGATGCCCGGATAACCGGCAGCAGGCTCAGGCCATTATCGCGCTGCATATAGACATCCAGCAGGATCAGGTCAACCTGCCGGGCAGGGGAGTGAAGTATGGCCCCGGCTTCTGCCAGGGAAGTGGCTACGCCGCAGCAGCAAAAACCCTCAACCCGATTGACGTACTGGCGGTTAAGATCGGCCACCATGGCATCGTCATCAACAATTAAAACATGTATCACGCGCTATTCCTTTCACTCTCCCAGGGGAGTTGCACAAAAAACTGGGTAAACACGCCCGGTTCCGATTCAACGACGATCTCTCCGCCCAGATCCTCGATCTGCTGACGGGCCAGGTATAATCCCACCCCCCGGTTCTCCCCTTTGGTAGAAAACCCTTTGCTAAAAATGGCGTGCAGATGTTCCGGGGCGATGCCCGGACCATCGTCGCTCACCTCGGCGCTAAGCCAGCCCTGCTGATAGTGCAGCAGCAGACCGATTTCGCCCTCGGGCTGCCCAGTCATAGCATCAAGCGCATTTTCAATCAGATTACCCAGCACGGTAATCAGCCCGGCGACCTGCTGCGCATTGGGATTATCCGGCACCTGACTGGCATCGGAGAGCGTCAGGCGAAACCCTGTCTCTCTGGCGCGATTGATTTTACCCAGCAGAAATCCTGCGACCACCGGCGATTTGATGTTGCGCTGTAGCGTGCCGACATCGGTCTGCCAGGCGTTGGCGGTCGACAGAACATACTCTTCCAGTCTGGCATAGTGCTTCATATGCAGCAGCCCAAGTATCACATGCAGCTTGTTCATAAACTCATGGGAGTGGCTGCGCAGCGCATCCAGATAGTTCACCATACCGTCCAGCCGTTGCAGGAGCTGGCTAATCTCCGTCTTATCACGAAACGTCGTGATGGCGCCCATCAGCTGATTATCGCTCCTGACGGGCAAGGTATTGCAGAGCAACAACCTGCCGTGGCAGTTGAGCTCCTGGTCCTGGCGAGCCATGCCGCTACGCAGCACCTCGCGCAGATTCGCCAGCAGCGGTTCCTCGTGCAGGGCCTTGCTGCTGGCGCTGATATTCAGGATCTGGCGGGCGGCGTGGTTGACCATCGTTACACGCCCCTGCTGATCCACGGCGATCACCCCTTCGCGCAGGGAGTGCAGCATCGCCTGACGTTGTTCGAGCAGGGCTGAGATTTGATAAGGCTCCAGCCCAAACAGAATGCGCTTCAGCATCCGCACCAGTCCCCAGGCGCCGAGCGCGCCCAGCAGCGCGCTGAACAGCACCAGCCAGATGGCGTCCCAGCGATTGCGGGCGATCTGCTGCTCTACTTTATTCAGTGAGATCCCCACGGCAACGACACCAATTTGCTGGTGGTGCGCGTTATACACCGGAGTGAACACGCGCAGCGCCTCGTCGAGTACGCCGTGATTGATGGCGACATTCTCTTTATCCTCCAGCGCAGGCCGCAGATCGGCCCCAATAAAAGCTTTGCCGAGCAGGGCGCTGTTAGGATGGGAATAGCGGATCCCCTGCATATTGGTGACAACGGCAAACAGCAGATTATTACGCTGCATCACTGCCATAGCGACAGGCTGAATAATGTTGCTGTCCGGCGGGAAGGATAAGCCGCGGATCACCTCCGGGCTGTCGGCCAGGGTTCTGGCGACGGCGAGAGCGGTATCCCGCACACCATCACGGGTGGCGCGGGTGATTTGGGCAAAGTAGAGAACAAAAATCACCAGTAATATTGCGCCCGTTACACCGTACACCATCAGCGTGACCAGCGTGTTCAGTTTCATTGGGCGCTTGTGCGTGGGGGGAAGGGGCGGCAAATCGCGCATTGAAACTCCGGTCAAGAGGGAAAGGGGGGCATTATCGCTGATGGGCGGGATTTGTAAAAGCGATGTAAAACTGGTGGCGACAGAAAGTAAAAAGCCCGCTTTGCAGCGGGCTTAAGAGCGTTTGGCGATCTCAATCAGAACTGGTAAACGATACCCATCGCGAACTGGTCATCAGCATGCGCGCCAGTAATACCCGCTTCGTCTTCATCCAGCAGGTTGAATTTATAGGCGGTATAAACGTTCATGTTTTTGTTGAAGTAGTACCAGGTACCCAGTTCAACATAGTTCACCAGATCGGCATCAACGCCGCCATGACCGTTACGTGCATACAGGTCTTTGCCCTGGGAGTAGACGTAGCCCAGAGAAGGACGCAGGCCGAAATCGAACTGGTACTGGACCACGGCTTCGACGTTGCGGGTTTTGTTAGCGAAACCCGCATCTCCCGCCCAGGTCATGTTACGGGTTTCACCGTACATCACCGCAGCATAGAGGTTGTTGGCATCATACTTCGCTGCCAGTGACCAGATTTCTGCGGTATCGCCGTAGCCGTCAGCAGTCTGCTTGTTGGTACGGTCAGACTTACCGTATACACCCACGAAGCCGAAGCCATCAAAGTTGTAGGCCAGAGAAGTGCTGTAGCCGTCACCGTTGGCTTTTTTCATCTGACGATCGTTGTTTTTACCCTGGTACTGGAGGGCAAAATCCAGACCCTCAACGGCACCAAAGAAGTCGCTGTTGCGATAGGTCGCCACGCCGGTTGTGCGGCCAGTCATGAAGTTATCGGTGTGAACCCAGGAGTCGCCACCCCATTCCACCAGCATATCGGTGTATGCACCTGCATCGTACGCCACGCCGTAGTTACGGCCATAGTCGAACGAACCATAGTCACCGAATTTCAGGCCTGCGAACGCCAGACGGGTGCTCTCATCCTGCTCGCCTTCCGGAGTGCTGGCGTTCAGGTTGTATTCAAACTGGCCATAACCGGTCAACTGGTCGTTGATCTGCGTTTCGCCTTTGATACCGAAACGGGCATAGGAGGTATCGGCATTCTCGCTGTTGCTATCATCGGTCTTGTCCCAGATACGCTCACCGACCATTTTTCCGTACAGATCGAATTTATTGCCGTCCTTGTTGAAAATCTCCGCCGCATTAGCCGCGCCAGCGCATAATAAAACAGGGACAAGAACTGCCAGAACTTTTCTTTTCATTATATATTCCTTTGTATGTATTTTCTTCATGAATATACGTAAGCCCCTCCGGGTTACGGAGGTAATACTATTTCAGTGCAGGTTTTTTCTGTTTAAAAATAAATGTAACAGAATTATTTAGAGTATTTCAAAATATTAATATAAGTGTCTTTATATGTTTATTTTATACGTTTAAGACAAGCATATACGGTGATTATTGATTTTTATATCAGTTAGTTATTGATGGTTTGGATTTATTAGGTTGCTTTATGTTTTCAGGACGGGAAAAAGTAATAAAAAAGCCCGATAATATTATCGGGCGAAGATAAGGGTAATTTAAGGGTGTTTAATCATGAAACGACAAAAAAGCTCATAACCTCTTTATCATTACATAATTATAAGCTTTAGAAAACAGGTTTATCGGAATGCTGAGAGCAATATAATTGATCTCCTGCTGACCTCTCATTAGCGCGTAAGCGAAGCCGCGTAATAAACAGGCACGCTTAAAAATTGCTTAAGATCAACTTAACGCAAATCGGCAGCATAAAATCTGCTCAGGAGAGTGCATTAAATAGAAAAATGTGATTTATTTCACATTTTATATTATTGATGTGAATGTAGTGGTGCTGCTGCGCTGAGAGGAGAACATGGCAAAGAAAAACGAACGCAGCCTGGGCGGCAAACTGGCATTGTGGGTATTTTACGCCTTTTGCGGCTACTTTCTCTGGGCGATGGCGCGCTATGTATGGGTCATCAGTAAAGTCAGCTCGGTATCAGGTTCGCTGATTCAAAGCGATCCCGGCTCGACAGCCGGCAAGTGGCTGGGCGCCCTGTGCGGCTTTCTGGTATTGAGTGTTGTGGGGGCGATCCTCGGCGGCATTGCCTGGTATACCCGGCCGCGTGATATGTCAGATCGGTAAATAGTTGCTATTGTACAGCTTTTCACTTTATGGAAAGCGCTATGGAACTTGTGCAGTGGCAGCAACGCTTTGAAAACTGGCTGACGGCGCATTACGCCAGCGAGGATACCGCCCATGATATCTCCCATTTCCGTCGTGTCTGGAACACCGCTAAACGCCTGATGGCTGACCAGCCGGTCGATGCGCTGGCGATCCTGGCCGCCTGTTATTTTCACGATATTGTCAGTCTGCCAAAAAATCATCCGCAGCGAGGCCGCTCGTCGCAGCTTGCAGCGGAAAAAACGATCGCGATCCTGCGCGAGGACTTTGCCGATTTCCCGCCCCCACGCTACCCCGCCGTTCAGCATGCGATTGAAGCGCACAGTTTCAGTGCCGGGATCCCGCCGCGCACGCTGGAAGCGAAAATCGTGCAGGATGCTGACAGACTGGAAGCCCTGGGTGCTATTGGTCTGGCACGCGTGTTTGCCGTCTCTGGCGCGCTGGGTGTGCCGCTTTTCGACCCGGAAGATCCCTTTGCCGATGAGCGCGAGCTGAACGACCGCGCCTTTGCGCTTGACCATTTTCAGACCAAATTGCTGCGCCTGCCGCAGACGATGCAAACCGCCGCCGGGCGTGAGCTGGCGCGTCAGAGCGCTGATTTTTTAATCCAGTTTATGGCCCGGCTGAGTGCCGAACTACGCGGTGATTACGAAGGCACCGACAGTGCGGTGTTACAGCGTTTCCGGGAAAGTCTGTAAAGGCTTTCTGTGTTACTCTCTTTTAACCCCTTTTGGTCCGGTTAAATGTATGCAGGAAAATGTATCAGTGACGGAGTCCGCGTTTTTGCTGGCAGAAAAATCAACGGCGTCAGTGCAGGCGTTATTGTGCCAACTGCTGGAAATTTACGATGCCAGAACGCTGGCGCATCTGCTGAATGCTCAGGGCGAGAGCCACTGGAGCCCGGCAATCATTAAGCGGCTGGTGACCAGTGAGCGGGCAGGGCGTCGTCTCAGCGACGGCGAATATAGCGTCTTGCAAAATCTGCTGCCTCGTCCGCCAGCCTGTCATCCTCACTATGCTTTCCGTTTTGTCGATCTCTTCGCCGGGATCGGCGGCATCCGCCACGGCTTTGAGGCGATTGGCGGGCAGTGCGTGTTTACCAGCGAATGGAATAAACACGCGGTGCGTACCTATAAAGCCAACTGGTATTGCGATCCTGACGCGCATCAGTTCAACGAGGACATTCGCGAAGTGACGCTCAGCCACCAGAGCGGTGTGACGGACGAAGAGGCGGCGCAGCACATTCGTGACAACATTCCTGCCCATGACGTCCTGCTCGCGGGCTTCCCGTGCCAGCCGTTTTCCCTGGCGGGGGTATCAAAAAAGAACGCGCTGGGCCGCGCGCACGGCTTTGCCTGCGATACCCAGGGAACCCTCTTCTTCGATGTGGCGCGCATTATTGATGCCCGCCGCCCGGCCATCTTCGTCCTTGAAAACGTCAAAAACCTGAAGAGCCACGACGGGGGCAAAACGTTCCGCATCATCATGCAGACCCTGGATGAACTGGGATATGACGTGGCGGATGCCGCTGACAGCGGCCCGGACGATCCTAAGATCGTTGACGGTAAACATTTTCTGCCGCAGCACCGCGAGCGCATTGTGCTGGTAGGCTTTCGTCGCGATCTCAACCTGTGTGGTAATTTTACGCTGCGGGATCTCCCGGGGCTGTGGCCGACCCGACGCCCGACCATTGCCGATCTGCTTGAGCCCGTGGTGGACGCCAAATTCATTCTCACCCCGGTGCTGTGGAAATATCTTTATCGCTATGCCAAAAAGCATCAGGCGAAGGGCAACGGTTTTGGTTTCGGCATGGTCGATCCTACCAACCCACACAGCGTCGCCCGCACGCTGTCGGCACGCTATTACAAAGATGGCGCCGAGATCCTCATCGACAGAGGCTGGGATAAAGCCCTTGGCGAGCGCGATTTCGATGATGCCGAAAACCAGCGCCACCGTCCGCGCCGTTTGACGCCGCGGGAGTGCGCGCGATTGATGGGATTTGAAACCCCTCAGGGCTACGGCTTCCGCATTCCGGTATCAGATACTCAGGCCTATCGCCAGTTTGGTAATTCGGTGGTCGTGCCAGCTTTTGCAGCTGTTGCCCGGTTGCTGGAGTCGCGCATTTTGCAGGCAGTTGAGAAACGCAAGGCTGAGGCCGCGAATGGCGGACGTTCATAATAAAGCCACCCGCAGTAAAAACATGCGCGCTATCGGCACGCGGGATACGGCTATCGAAAAACGGCTGGCCGGCCTGCTTACGGAGGTCGGTTTTGAGTTTCGTGTGCAGGATGCCGCCCTTGCCGGACGGCCTGATTTTGTCATCGACAGCCATACGTGTGTGATCTTTACCCACGGCTGTTTCTGGCATCGTCACGACTGCTATCTGTTTAAAGTCCCGGCGACCAGAACCGATTTCTGGCTGGAAAAAATTGGCAAGAATGTCGCGCGTGATGCACGAGATATCGCTGTGTTGCAGGAGCAGGGCTGGCGGGTGCTGGTGGTGTGGGAGTGTGCGCTGCGCGGCAAAATGAAGCTCGATGACAGGGCGCTCACGGAGCGGCTGGAAGAGTGGATCTGCAGCGGCGGTAACGCCGCGCAGATCGACACGCAGGGCATTCGCCCGCTTACGGTTTCTCAGCCTGACAAGAGGTAACCACCGGTTTTGCCGGCAGCAGGTACTTGCCGAGCGTCACCAGCACCACCGCCATAATAATAATCCCCAGCGCCAGCCACTCTGTCGCCGAGAGCGATTCCCCGCCAAGACCCGTGCCCAACAGGACGGCCACTACTGGATTGACATAGGCATAGCTGGTGGCGACCGCCGGTGAGACATTGCGGATCAGAAACATATAGGCGTTAATCGCGATCACCGAACCGAAAATCGCCAGATAGCCCACCGCCAGCCACCCTGAGAGGTCGGGTAGGGCGGTCATTTTCTCCCCCGACAGCAGGGACGCTGCCAGCAGTACGATCCCGGCGGTGACCATCTCAATGGCGCCGGCCATCATGCCGGAGGGCAATTCAATGCGCGAGCCGTAAACCGAACCAAACGCCCAGCTCATCGAGCCAATCAGGATCAACACCGCTCCCCACGGATTACCGCTGAGGTTACCACCGCTGTTAAGCAGAATAATGCCCACCATCCCGATGGCGATCCCCAGCCACTCCAGCTTGCGCGTTTTGATGCCAAAAAGACGGCTGAAGCAGAGGGTGAACAGCGGAACGGTGGCCACCACCACCGCGGCGATACCGGACGGCACATTCTGATGCTCGGCGACGGTGACAAAGCCATTGCCCACCGCCAGCAGCAGGACGCCAATCAGGGCGGCATTGAGCAACGGACGCAGCGGCGGCAGCCTATGGCCGCGCAGGAGCAGAAACGCCAGCAGCAGCGTACCCGCCGAGAGGAACCGCACCCCCGCCATCAGCAGAGGGGGCCAGCTTTCCACCCCAATGCGGATCACGAAGTAGGTGGAGCCCCAGATGATATAGAGCGCAAACAGGGCGCCCGCTAATGGTAAGACTTGCCTGAAACGCATACTCCCTCACGGCGAATTAAAAAGGTCGCATATAGTTAACGTGAAAACTATCACGCTGGCGAGTCCTTTAATTGTGTCGTTGATGTGAATAATTTGTTGACATATACGGGGTGGTTTCGAGGTTTGCGGTTTTACTCCATACTGTTGTGGTAATTAACAAAAAGAAGGAACCTTATTTTGGCGGGAAGTAGCTTATTAACTCTGCTGGATGATATCGCCACGCTGCTGGACGATATTTCACTGATGGGAAAACTGGCGGCGAAAAAGACCGCAGGCGTGCTGGGTGACGATTTGTCGCTAAACGCCCAACAGGTGACGGGCGTGCGTGCCAACCGGGAACTGCCCGTGGTCTGGGCCGTGGCGAAGGGATCGTTGCTCAATAAAGTGATCCTCGTGCCGCTGGCGCTATTGATCAGCGCCTTTATTCCGTGGGCCATTACGCCGTTGCTGATGATCGGCGGGGCGTTTCTCTGTTTTGAAGGGGCGGAGAAAATCCTCCACTCCCTGGCATCACGTAAAGATAAGGAGAAGGAGTCTCCGGCCGCGCGGCAACAGCGTCTGGAAGCGCTGGCAGCAAAGGATCCTGTCGCGTTCGAGCGCGATAAGGTGAAGGGGGCTGTTCGCACCGACTTTATTCTGTCGGCGGAAATTGTCGCCATCACTCTGGGTATCGTGGCGGATGCGCCGCTGCTGAATCAGGTGCTGGTGCTCTCGGGGATCGCCGTTCTGGTGACCATTGGGGTTTACGGTCTGGTAGGGCTCATCGTCAAACTGGACGATATCGGCTACTGGCTAAACGAAAAGCGCAATGCGCTGGCGAAGGCCACAGGCAAAGCGCTGCTGGTGATTGCGCCCTGGCTAATGAAGTCGTTATCGGTGATTGGCACCCTGGCGATGTTCCTGGTCGGCGGCGGGATTGTGGTGCACGGTATTGCGCCGCTGCATCATGCCATTGAACACTTTGCAGAAGCGCAAGCATCTGTTATTGCAGCCATTTTGCCAACCTTACTCAACCTGGTGCTCGGCTTTATCATTGGCCTTATCGTTGTGGCAGTCGTGAAAGTTGTGGAAAAAATGCGAGGGCACTCACATTAATAGGTTGAAGCTATACCAGGCATAACTGTTATTCCTCGACTAAATTGATACAGTTTCACACTGATAAAGGAGGCGGTTATGGTCTTTCTGGTCAGCGATGAAGTTAAGCCTAAAAATGGCGGCCCACGTATGGTCGTCACCGGCTATGCAAGCGGAATGGTGGAATGTCGCTGGTACGACGGTTACGGCATCAAGCAGGAAGCGTTTCGTGAAGATGAGCTTCAGCATGGTGATGGCACCCGGCGACAGGACAAGGCTTAAGTCACGCTACGCCCGGCACTGCCGGGCGTTTTTGTACGTTATAATCGCGCCAACCGCAGTAGCATTGCAAAATCAGCCAGGCTTTGACGTCATGCAGATGGCGAAGGTGGCCTTCACGGAGTAGGTGTGGAGCACGATATCGTTTCAGGAAAAGACGCTTTTACGGCACGACATCGCTTTCATCCGGGCCGGGTTGTTAACATCTGCTTTATTGTCGTCCTCATCTTCTCCACGCTGTTGACCTGGCGTGAAGCCGTGGTGCTGGAGGATGCGTACGCGGCCAGCCAGAAAAATCATCTGGAGACGGTGGCCAATTCACTGGATCGCCAGCTTGAGTTCAGCGTGGAAAAGCTGCTGTTCTTTCGCAACGGCATGCGCGACGCCCTTGAAACGCCCCTCGCATCCCCACTGCTGCGTAATACTGTCGACCACTTTAACGATCTGCAGGGCAAGCCCTCCTGGCAGCTGACCTTCGATGTGCGTCGCACCTTACCCTTGAACGGTGTTTCTGATGCCTTTGTACGGCAAACCACCAGCCTGTCACGTGATGATGAACGGATTGAAAGAGAGTTGAGCGCCGCGTTTGAAATGGGCTATTTGCTGCGCATCGACTCTCCGGCAGCACACGCCAGGCGCGTGGTCTATGTTTCCCGCGCCGGGTTTTACGTCTCAACCGATCCCACCGACTGGGGAGGTGACATTATCTCCCGTTACTATCATTTGGTCACACGTCCGTGGTACACCGGGCAGTCGGAGCGTGAGAACCGGGCCCGAAGCGTGCGCTGGTTTACGCATGGGGCAGACGATCGCACCGTTACCGTCAGCGTACCGGTCGATTACCAACGCTACTGGTACGGCGCGCTGGCGTTAGAGTTTACGCTCCCGGGGCTGAAGAAACTGCTGCAGGATGCAGTAGACGGCAATGGTGAAGGTGAGTTCCAGCTCTATGATAAAGGCTTTAATCTGCTCGCCACGTCGGAGAATATTGCGGACAACGTGAATCATTTTGACGAGCGCGAGCGGGCGCAAATTGCCGCTGCTCTGGAAAAAGATACCGAAGGGGATATCCGTCTGGGGAGCCGCTACGTCAACTGGCATCATCTGGATCATTTTAATGGCCTTGTGCTGCGCATCCACACCCTGAGGGAAGGGGCGAACGGTGATTTCGGCAGCATTACTATCGCGCTGGCGCTGCTGTGGCTGCTCTTTACCGCGATGCTGGTGGGCTCATGGTTTGTGATCCGCCGGATGGTCAGCAATATGTACCGCCTGCAACACTCGCTGCAGTGGCAGGCCTGGCACGATCCGCTGACCCGGATAAATAACCGTGGCGCGCTGTTTGAGCGGGCAAAAGCGCTGGCGAAGCGGTGTGAACAGCAAAATCAGCCCTACTCGGTGATGCAGATGGATCTTGACCATTTCAAACGGGTTAACGACAGGTTTGGTCACCAGGCGGGGGATAAAGTGCTGACGCATGCGGCTGGCTTAATTACCCGCACGATAAGGGACACCGATGTTGCCGGACGTGTCGGCGGAGAAGAGTTCTGTGTAGTGTTACCGGACACCGGGCCGGAACAGGCGATGGCAATTGCCGAGCGGATCCGCGAGCGCATCAATCGTCGGGAAATCCTGGTGAAAAAAAGCCAGACGACGCGCGTCAGCGTGTCGATTGGCGTCAGCAGCGCAGAGGAGAGCGGTAACTACGATTTTGAACAGCTACAGTCCATCGCCGACGCCCGGCTTTACCAGGCGAAGCAGCGAGGACGCAACCAGGTGGTGGGTCAGGACGAGAAGAAGTGATCCAGCGCTTCACGCCAGCCAGCAGGACCAGGCTGGTGGGTGTGGTAAACCCGCGCCGGATCGTCGTTTTTGAGCGTAATTCCCTGGCGATTGATGCCTTTAACCACCACCGCGAAATCGACGCTATCCAGCAGCGGCGCGTCGTTTGGCCCGTCACCCAGACCGAGGGTAGTGGGAAGCGCGCCTTCGCGCTGCAGGTATTGCTCGTTGAGCCAGTTAATCGCCTGATCCTTACCGCCGCGCTCATCAAGAATGTGCCAGAACCGTGCGCCCTGAACATACTTCAACCCCAGCGCGGTCAGCGCATCTTCAAACGCAGCCATTCTTTCATCGCTGTCGCGCCAGATGAGCGTCACCGAGGCTTCATGCAGTTTCGCCAGCCTCGCACGGGCATAATTAAGACCGGTCCACTCACTAATAACCCGCTCGTCCACGTCATCGAAGGTGGTGAATTTGTAACCCTCCCGGGCGCGCAATTGATTGATGATGTTAACGATATTGGCATGGGGAGCGCCATTGATTAACCGTGGGGCGTTGGGATGGTCATCCCAGCGGACATCCAGCTGGATCACCGCGCCATTTTCGGCAATAAAGGGCAAGCCCTCCAGCCCCAGATCGCTCTGGATCTCCAGCATCTCCGCCGCGGTTTTGCTGCTGCAGAGGATCACCGGGATCTGATGGTCCTGTAAGGTATCCAGCCAGCCAAGAGCGGGCTGCCAGTCATAGGTGTGAATATCCAGCAATGTGCCGTCCAGATCGCTATAGATAAGCAGCGGATCGTCGAGTGAAGGCATAGCATCTCCCCTAACAGATGAAGGTCTTTTATAAGAATTTTCTTAAAATAAAATTCTGCAAAACGGTTATCTTATGGAACCGATCCCGCGCACCCCACGGCTGACGCCTGTTGGGCAACTATAATCAACATTTTAATTGCACAGGGAAACTATAAATATGAAGAATATTTCCTTGTCTTGCAAAAAAATTGCAGATAATGTTTACGCGACATCAGATTTCCTGGTGTAACGAATTTACAAGTGCTTCTTGCATGAGCAAGTTTGATCCCGGTCACCCCATGACCGGGATTTTTTTCGCCTCAGCGATTCACCTCTGTGACGCTGAAATCATGGATATCCAGCTCAAAGGCTTCAGCCAGCTCGCGCCAGGTATGGTAATCCCGATCGTTAACCCGTACCCGGGTAGGGTCATCCTCTATGCGCTGTACTTCGCTCTCGCTGATTTCATTGATCGCGGCGAGCAAGGCATCCACATCAACATTCACTTCCCGTTTAGCCGTTTCGCTGTACTCTTTTTCGGTCTTCATTGCGTACTCCTCGTTTACCCTTTACAGCTTTAAGTATAGACCGCCGATAAAAGCGGCAAACGCGCAGCAACACGCTGCCAGTTTTCACGTTTTGTTCTACACTGGCTCAAAACCAGAGGAGGATTTTATGAACGTCAACGATCGGGTAACCGTCAAAACCGACGGCGGGCCGCGTCGCCCGGGTGTGGTACTGGCAGTTGAGCAGTTTAATGAAGGCACGATGTATCTGGTCTCGCTGGAGGACTACCCGCTCGGGATCTGGTTCTTTAACGAGCTTGGCCACCCTGACGGGATTTTTGTTGAGAGCGTGGAGTAACATGCGTGTCGGCTGACGCGGGCTGGCGCGGCCGAAATGAAAAATCTCTGGCATAGCCAGAGATCGGTTTACGTGGCAAAAAGGGAAGGGGTTAACGCAGATTAACGTAAATTCCGTTGGTCACATTGTCGGTCAGGCGAACGACATGATAGATCACTTGCTTATTATGCGTTTTAATCTTCCTTTTAATATTTCCTTTATGTGACGATACGGTTTTCGCCTTGATATTCATCTGGTCTGAAATCTGAATCGTTCCCTGTCCAGCCATCCACATTCGCAGCATGCTGGATTCAGTTCGGCTTAATGATAAAGTGGGAAAATTAAATTTCGCTACACTCTTTATCTCTTTGTTTAAATAATCCCCGATCAGTTCATCCAGCGATTCCGGCTTAATAGATTTCGAACTAATCAGAAGATTCTGACGCACCCGCAAATATTCATCGAAATGGATATTGGCTATAGCCATAAAAACAATAAACAGGGTGCCGGGATGCTGATTAATGATCTGCTTTATTTGCTGACTGTTGGTGGGATCGTGAATGAAACAGTCCTCATTAATAAACACCACACCTGGCGTAAGGGCGTCACATGCGGCGGCAAGTTCGTCAACCGTATGTACATCGTTGATCTCTTTTTTCTTTACCCCTCTGCTGGCCAGATACCCGGTTAACCCTAGCCGGGTGTAACTGCATAAATCCATAATGATCGTTGACATGGCATACCCTCACTCAATGCATAACGATAATTCACCACCTGCCTGAGAGCTCTTTAACAGCCAAACGGGATGGAAAAATAAATTACCTGTGAGCATTACAAGGACTTTCAGGCGAACTCACTATCCCGTAAAGTTACGTATAATTTGCCAGGAAACTTCTTAAAGTAAAGTAAATGTTGAATTATGTGAGGAGTATAAAAGCATTAAACCCGCTCCAGATATATCCTGGCAGATGTTTCTCATTTTCTATTTTAGGAATATCCTCAGAAAGACAATATAAAAAAGAGGGTTTATTGTTTCACGGAAAGCTCGCGCACGATATTGGCCAATAAATTAAATATTTCACTAAATAGATGTTCGCAGAATGGCGCAATAAGCGGCATTAAGAGGCCGATAAGCACAAGGCCGATAGTCAGGGTGATAGGGAAACCAATGACAAACACCGACAGCTGTGGCGCCATACGGTTAAGTAAACCCAGCGCCAGGTTGACGATCAGCAGCAGGGTAATCAGCGGCAGCGCCAGCATCAGGCCGTTAAGGAAAATCAGCCCGGCCGCACGGGTCAGCGCCATAAAAGCGTTGCTGTTTACCGGCTCCCCGCCAATCGGCAGGGTGTGGAAGGTATCCACCAGCATCGAAATCAGCCACAGATGCCCGTCAAAGGACATAAACAGCAGCATCGCCAGCAGGTCGATGATACGAGCAATGATCGGCATGTTAAGCCGACTGCCAGGGTCAAAGAAGGTGGCGAAGGAGAGACCCATCTGCAGACCAATCAGCTCCCCGGCGGTGCGCACGGCGGCAAAGGCAAACTGCATCGTAAAGCCGATGGCCACGCCAATCAGGATCTGCTGTAGCCCAACCCACAGGGCTGGCGCGGAGAAAATTGGCACATTTACCGGCGGCAGCGTTGGGGCAACGATGATGGTAATGAGAATAGCCAGGCCCAGCTTGACCCGCTTGGGTATCGCCCGCTCGCTCAGGATCGGCGCGGTGGAGATGAGGGCCAGGATGCGCAAGAGCGGCCAGAAGTAGAGGCCCAGCCACTCAAGCCACTGGATGCTGGTAACTTGCAGCATACCTAGCCGATGATATAGGGCAGGTTAGTGAACAGATTGCGCATGTAATCCAGCAGCAGGTTGAGCATCCACGGCCCGGCGATAATGATCGCCACAAACACGGCGATGATTTTCGGGATAAACGACAGCGTCATCTCGTTAATCTGCGTGGCGGCCTGCAGGATACTGATGATCAGACCGGTGACCAGCGCCACCAGCAGCAGGGGAGCGGCAACGGAGATGGCGACCTTCATCGCTTCCGTGCCCATCATCATGACCGATTCTGGCGTCACCGGGCGCTCCTTAACTGTAGAAACTTTGTGCCAGCGACCCCACCAGCAGCTGCCAGCCGTCCACCAGGACAAAGAGCATCAGCTTGAAGGGCAGGGCAATGGTTGCCGGCGGCACCATCATCATCCCCAACGCCATCAGGACGCTGGCGATAACAAGGTCGATAATCAAAAACGGAATGAAGATCGTAAAACCAATCTGAAAGGCGGTTTTCAACTCGCTGGTGACGTAAGCGGGCAGCAGAATGCGCATCGGCACCGCCTCAGGCCCCTGGATCGGCCCGGCGTTCGCCAGACGGGCAAAGAGCGCCAGGTCAGCTTCGCGGGTCTGACGTAGCATGAATTCCCGCAGCGGTTGCGCCCCTTTTTCCAGCGCCTCCTGCATGGAGATCTTCTCTTCGCTGAAGGGCTGATAGGCGTCGGTGTAAATCTTGTCGATCACCGGCGACATAATGAAAAAGGTCAAAAACAGGGAGAGACCGAGCAGCACCTGGTTAGGCGGCGCGGACGGGGTACCCAGGGCGTTTCGCAGCAGACCGAAGACGATGATGATGCGGGTAAAGCTGGTCATCATCAGCAGAATAGCCGGGATAAAGGTCAGCGAGGTGATAAACACCAGCGTCTGAACAGGCAGAGACCAGCTCTGACCGCCATTGGCCATCGGCGTCGAGATCAGGCCGGGCAACTGGGCATACACGGCGGGAGCAAACAGGCCAACCCCGGCAAGCGTAAGGGATAACAAACGGCGCATCACGATCTCCCGGAACGCTTAAGCAAACTCTTCATCACGGACTGAAAATCCTGTGGAACCTCTGTGCGACTCTCCTCAGAGACCGGCGCAGGCGGCAATTTATGCAGAATATTAATGTTTGAGGCGGTCACACCCAGCACCAGCCGGGCGTCTTCTACTTCAACGATCACCACGCGCTCACGCGGGCCCAGCGAAGTGCTGGCAGCGAGCTTCAGCCCGCGGGCACCGGCGGTTTTGCCCGCCAGTCCCACGCGTTTAGCCAGCCAGGCGGCAACGAGAATAAAGGCAATAATACCCAGCAGCGCGCCGCTGACCTGAAGCAGCGGCGAACCTGGCACCGCAGAGGGCTGAGAGACGACTGCCTGGGTCTTCATGCTTAACGGCTCAGACGACGCATACGTTCAGACGGGGTAATGATGTCGGTGATACGCACGCCGTACTTATCGGCGACAACCACAACTTCACCCTGGGCAATCAGGTAGCCGTTGATCAGAATATCCAGCGGCTCACCGGCCAGGCCATCCAGCGCCACGACCGAACCCTGCGTCAGGCGCAGCAGCTCTTTAATGGTCATGCGGGTACGGCCCAGCTCCACGGTCAGCTTGACCGGGATATCCATAATCAGATCGATATCCTGCAGCGTACCGCTGACGTCGCCGCCGCCCAGCTGCTGGAATACCGAATCGGCAACGCTTTTGCTGGCCGGTGCTTTTTGTTCGTTTAACGCCTCAGCCCACAGATCGTCCAGTGCTCCGGTGTTGTCATCGGACGGATTGTTCATATCACTCATTTGGGCTGTTCCTCATTCAGAGAATTCAAAATCGGGTTGATCAGGTGCTCAACGCGTAACGCGTACTGATTATTCACGGTGCCATACTGGCTGGTCAGCACGGGCACGCCATCCACATGCGCAATGATGCGGTCGGGTTTTTCTATCGGCAGAACATCGCCGGGTTTTAATTTTAAGATCTGCGACAAACGCAGCGGCACGTCGGCAAAATTGGCCACCAGTTCTAACTGGGAGTGCTGAACCTGGCGTACCAGGTTCTCACGCCAGTTCTGATCTTCATGGCGGGAGTTCTCCAGCGGCGGGTTCACCAGCACTTCGCGCAGCGGCTCAATCATGCTGAACGGCAGGCAGATATTGAATTCGCCGGTCAGGTTGCCGATCTCCACGTGGAACGGGGTGTTGACCACGATATCGTTTGGCGAGGTGGTAATGTTGGTGAACTTCACCTGCATCTCGGAACGCACATACTCCACGTCGAGCGGGTGGATCGCCTTCCATGCGTCGCTGTACCCCTCAAGGGCCAGCTTCAGCATGCGGTTGATAACGCGCTGTTCGGTGTGGGTGAACTCGCGGCCTTCCACTTTAGTCGGGAAACGTCCGTCGCCGCCGAAGAGGTTATCTACGGCGATAAACACCAGGCTTGGCGAGAAGACGAACAGACCCGTGCCACGCAGCGGTTTCAGATGGATTAGGTTGAGGTTCGTCGGCACCGGCAGGTTACGGGCGAACTCATGATACGGCTGAATGCGGATCGCACCGACGGTAATATCCGGGCTACGGCGCAGCAGGTTAAACAGCCCCATACGGAACTGACGGGCAAAACGTTCGTTGATGATCTCCAGCGCCTGCAGACGCTCGCGCACCACGCGACGCTGGGTATTGGGATCGTAGGGGCGAATATCACTTTCGCCCGCCAGGCCCGCTTTTGGTTCGTCGGCTTTATCGCTGTCGCCGTTGAGCAGCGCATCGATTTCCGCCTGAGAAAGAATACTGTCGCCCATGTCGTTACCGCAGAATGAAAGCTGTATACAGAACGTCGGTGACTTCCTGCTTAGGTTGACCGCTGATCAGAGGCGCGGCCAGCGTTTGCTTAATGGCTTCCACCAGCTTCTGCTTACCTTCATCGGTAGAGAGCTGGGTGGCATCCTGACGAGAAAACAGCAGCAGCAGACGGCTGCGCACTTCCGGCAGGTATTCACTCAGACGCGCGCGGGTAGCTTCGTCTTTCAGACGCAGCGTAATGCCCACGTAAAAGACGTGATCGGCGTCGCCCAGGTTAACGGTGAACGTATCCAGCGCAAAAAAGACAGGTGCCGCCGGCGGTGGTGGCTCCACTTTGGCTTCGGCTGAAGGGGCTTTATTCATACGCCAGTAGCTGTAACCTGCGGTGGCGCAGGCGGCGAGCGTAATTAACACCAACAGCGGGATCCAGATGGAACGCTTACTTTTTTTGGTGATGGCGGAGTCAGTCATCTGTTGCGTGCTTCCTGTTTCGGGACTGCTAATGTGGTGATTATCCCGTGTCCTGTCGCCGTCAAAGGGTCGAAAAGACGGGGATAATCACGCTACCTCTGGCGTTTAGGTTTAGGCGAAGATATCGACGGCACTGTTTCCACGGGCTGCAGACTGCAGCGAGGCCGGTGCCGCCAGCAGCTCATCGCTCTCTTCATCAAATCCGCCGTTATTGCCGGAGCGGGATGCCTGCTGCTGATGCTGAGAGGAGGCCTGCTGTTGACCGTTAAAGTTTTCACTGCTGATGCTGCTTTGCGTAAGCTGAATACCGTTTTCCGCCAGCTGAGTACGCAGCACCGGCAGTGCCGCTTCCAGCGCCGCGCGAACGTGGCTGTGGCCTGACACCATCTGCAGCTGCGCCTGGTTATCATCCAGCTTAAGCGTAATTTGCACCTGGCCCAGATCTTCCGGGTGCAGACGCAGCTCGGCGCTCTGCTGGCCCTGACGGGTGAACAGCGTGATGTGCTGGCTGATGGTCTGCTGCCACTCATTGCTGCCCAGCTGGGCGCTGACCACCGGTGCGGCGGCCATCGTCGGCTGAGCAGAGTTAAGATTGCTGACAATCGGCCCCATCGTGACGGTCGGCCCGGTCGGGGATGGTGTGCTCTCAGCCGCCTGTCTGGTCGTTGCCGCGGCGACGGCTGGCGTCAGTTGGGTGTCAGAAGCTAAGGCCGCATCTTTATCCTGAGCCACGTTTTTTGCGGTGCGCAGCGCATCGGTATCCAGCGCTGGCTGATGACCACGATCGCCATTCAGCGTCGCCTTCACATCCAGGCTTCCGGCGCTCACTGGCTGAGGCGCGGCCGCGGTTGCGGTCTGCTGGTGGGGAAGCATCGCCATGAGGGCGCTTAATCCCGCCAGCTCTTCCTCGCTAAGCTCCGTTTTGCTGTCAGCCTCTTTAGCGGCCTGGGCCAGCGATTTCAGCACCTCGCTTTTGGCGACCGGCAACAGGCCGTGTGCCAGCCCCGGCTGGCTGGCATCTTCATCGGATAGCGTCAGATCCTGACGCGCCAGCAGCTCGGCAAGCTTGCCGGCATCGGCGTCAACGTCGCTATCGGCGGCACCGGTTTGCAGCGCCGCCTGGGCGAACTTGCCGCCCGATGAGTGGAGATCGTTCAGCGTCAGGCCGACATCTTTGCCCTGACCTTTGGCATCGCTTAACGCGCCCGCCAGCAGGGCAAGAAAATCCTGCGCGCCGTCGGCCGCTTTTCCGCCCCGCGCGCCAGCCGTAAGATCGCTGTCGCTCGAAAGCAGTTGTTGAAGGGTGATCATTCCGGGGTCCTCATTGATGCCCGCTGGGCAAATTCATCCATTTTTTTCTGATCGAGACGGCTTTCCGCCAGGGTTGCGGCGGCAAGCTGGCGATCCTGCAGTGTCTGCCAGGCCTGTAAGCGCTGTTTCTTCTCTCGCCAGGCTGTTAACGCAAGGTCGACTTTATTGCTCCACTGAACCACCTGCTGGCGATGCTGTTCGATCGCTTTCTCCAGCGTCTGGATGAACTGTTGATAGTTGATCCAGCGCTGGCTGCCGATGCCCTGCGTCATATCGGTATTGAGGTTGGTGCGATACTCATGCTGGTAGTCAATCAACATCTTCAGCTGCTCTTCCGCCTGTTGCTGTCCGCGGCGCATCACCCCAAGGTGCTGCGCGGCATGATCAACATCTTGCTCGGCCAGATCTTTCAGCGTGGTTAATGCGCCGTGTTGTGCCATGACATTCGCCCTCTACCTTGTTACACCTGCGGGAAGATCATCTCCAGAGCCTGGATTGAGCTTTCCCAGTCGGCCTTCTCAAAAATACCCTGCTGCAGATACGCCTCCAGATGCGGCCACAGGGCAATCGCCTTGTCGAGCATCGGGTCGCTGCCTTTGGCATACGCCCCGACGCTGATCAGATCGCGGTTGCGCTGGAAGCTGGAGAGCAGCTGTTTGAAGTTACGCACCCGGGCGTAATGCTTCTCGGTAATCAACGCCGTCATCGCACGGCTGATAGAGGCTTCGATATCGATAGCCGGATAGTGGCCCGCTTCGGCCAGGCGGCGCGACAGGACGATATGGCCGTCGAGGATCGCGCGTGCCGAGTCGGCAATCGGGTCCTGCTGGTCATCGCCTTCGGTCAGCACCGTGTAAAAGGCGGTAATGGAGCCCCCGCCATTGATGCCGTTCCCGGCGCGCTCCACCAACGCCGGGAGTTTGGCAAACACCGAAGGCGGGTAGCCTTTGGTAGCCGGTGGCTCGCCAATCGCCAGAGCGATCTCACGCTGGGCCATCGCATAACGGGTCAGGGAGTCCATGATCAGCAGCACGTGCTGGCCGCGGTCGCGAAAATCTTCGGCGATACGGGTGGCATAGGCAGCCCCCTGCATGCGCAGCAGGGGAGAGACATCCGCCGGGGCGGCAATCACGACCGAGCGGGCACGCCCCTCCGCACCGAGGATGTTCTCGATAAAATCTTTAACTTCACGGCCACGCTCGCCAATCAGCCCCACCACGATAACGTCGGCCTGGGTGTAGCGGGCCATCATGCCGAGCAGCACCGATTTTCCGACGCCGGAGCCGGCAAAAAGGCCCATACGCTGGCCGCGACCGACGGTCAGCAGGGCGTTGATCGGGCGCACGCCGGTATCCAGTACGTGTTCGATTGGGGTGCGTTGTAACGGGTTGAAGGGCGGTGTGACCAGCGCCCCGGTTTCGGTGGTGTCGGGCGCGGGCAGGCCATCCAGCGGCTTACCGGCGCCGTCCAGCACCCGTCCGAGCAGCGCCGGGCCGAGCGGCAGTTGCTTGCCGCTGTGCAGTCCGTCGCTGGAGAAATTTTTGGCATAGACCCGCGCGCCGGGCAGCACGCCTTCGACCTCTTCCAGCGGCATCAGGAACAGACGCTGGCCGTTAAAGCCGACCACTTCGCTCTCGACTTCGTGGATCTCGTTACCGTCCTGCCGTTCGATAATGCAGGTGGCCCCCAGCGGCAGTTGCAGGCCCGTCGCCTCCAGTACCAGACCGGTGGCGCGGGTTAAGCGGCCATAGCGACGAACGGGGGGCAGTTGCGCCATCTTCGCTTCAAAGTTGTCGAGGGTGGTGAGCCAACGGGTGAGGCGAGCGGTCATCAGATGACTCCCGGTGCCGCCAGGCGGCACAGTTCCTGCCAGCGGGTTGCCACGCTGGCATCCAGATCCCCTTCATCGGCAGAGACTTTGCAGCCGCCGTGATGCAGGGTCGGATCGCCGCGCAGACGCCAGCCGTGCAGGCTCAGGGTCGCGCCGAGCATCTCTTCCACGCGCTGCAGATCGTCTGGGTGGACGCGCAGCTGTGGTTTGCCGCTGAACAAGGGCTCCTGCTGCAGCAACCCCTGGATCTGTTTGATAAGCGAAGAGTTATCCACTGGCGGCGTATGGCCAATCACCTGGCGTGCCGCCTCAAGCGCCATCTGCATCAGGCGCGAGGCGATCACGCTGTCCAGCGCGTCCAGGGTATTCTGGAACTCGCTCACCAGCTGCTGCATCCGGGCATGGATCGGCGCCTGCTGCGAACGCGCCTGTTCTAACCCCTGGGCCAGCCCCTGAGTCAGACCTTCCTGATAGCCCTGCTCCTGGCCTTTCTGCCTGCCTTCGTTCAGACCGGCCGCGTAGCCTTGATCGTGCGCCTGCATCTGGATCTGCGCCAGCTGCTGCGCGCGCTGCTCCTCTTCGCTCAGCTCTGGCGCGTCCTCTTCCTCGCCCAGATCGGCAGAAGCGACGGCCGCAGGCACAAATTCCGCGCGGGGAGGGGAGAGATCGTCCGGGGTCCAGACTTTCCACGGCAGTTCATCAGACATAGGTATCCTCGCCGCTGCCTACCACCATCTCGCCGGTTTCTGCCAGACGACGCACAATAAGCAGGATCGCTTTCTGTTCGTTTTCCACCTGAGACAGACGGACCGGGCCACGGTTGGCAAGGTCGTCGCGCAGGATATCCGCCGCACGCTGGGACATGTTGCGCAGGAACTTCTCGCGCAGCGGCTGTTCGGCGCCTTTGAGGGCGATAAGCAGCGATTCGGAGTCCACTTCCTGCAGCAGGCGCTGGATACTGCGGTCGTCCACGTCGACCAGGTTTTCGAACAGGAACATTTCGTCGATAATTTTCTGCGCCAGTTCGCCGTCGAATTCGCGCACTGCGGTAATAACCGCCTCTTCCTGCTGCGTTTTCATCAGGTTGATAATTTCGGCCGCCGTTCTCACGCCGCCCATTTTGCTGCGCTTGAGGTTCTGGCCATCAAGCAGGCCATTCAGTACCTCGGTCAGTTCCGCCAGCGCCGCCGGCTGGACGCCGCCGAAGGTGGCGATACGCAGCATCACATCGTGACGCAGGCGCTCGTCGAACAGCGCCAGAATATCGGCCGCCTGACCACGCTTAAGGTGAACCAGGATAGTGGCGATGATCTGCGGATGTTCGTCGCGAATAAGATCGGCTGCGGTCTGCGGCTCCATAAAGTTGAGCGTTTCGATGCCGCTGGCGGTATCGCGGGTCTCGAGAATATCCTCCAGCAGGCTGGCGGCACGCTCTTCGCCGAGGGCTTTGACCAACACCGAACGCAGGTATTCGTTGGCATTGACGTTGAGCGCCGCAAACTGTTCCGCTTCCTGCTCAAACTCCGACAATACGTCGGTCAGCTGTTTGTTGGAGATCTGACGCACGTTGGCCATTGCCGCACTGAGAATCTGCACTTCGCGCTGGGAGAGGTGTTTGAACACCTCCGCCGCCCGGTCCTCGCCAATGGTCATCAGCAGGATGACGCTTTTATCCGTTCCGGTAAGGTTACTCATTTTCGTTACTCATCCACTGGCGAATGACCAGCGCCACGACGCGCGGATCGTTATCTGACATTTCGCGAATACGCTGGCTCATCACCTCAGCGCCCATGCGCTGGTTAGCACGGCGCTGCTGCAGCTGTTCGTCTTTGCTGAGACGGACTTCCACCGCTTCTTCTGTTTCCTGACGCAGCATGGTCTGCTCTTTCAGCGCCTTCGCCTCTTCGGCGCGGCGTACCAGCTGCGGACGTACCGCTTTACGCCACAGCAGCCAGGCGACAATCACCACCAGCAGCCAGCGACCGGCATCCATCATCTGGGCGATAAAGGACTGAGTTTTCCAGAACGGCAGCTCGCCGCTGTTATCGTCAACCGCACTGAACGGCGAGTTCACGACGTTTAAGGTATCGCCACGCGTCTCTGAGTAACCCATCGCTTCACGGGTCAGGTTTTCAATCTGTTTCATCTGCTCGGCGGTCAGCGGTAGCGGCTTACCGTCCGGCAGAGTTTTGTAGTTGACGACCACCGCCACGGAGAGACGCTGCACATCACCCGTGTTCATTTTGGTGTGGCGAATGGTGCGATCGACTTCGTAGTTAGTGGTTTCGTTGCGGCTGCTGGTGCGCGGGCCGGAATTGGCCGCAGCCGCCGTTTGCTGCTGATTCGCCTGCTGACCGTTCTGCGGGTTCTGCGCTGGCGCATTAATCGGCGCAGTGTTGGCCGGGGCTGGTTGGTTAGAGAGCGCACCCGGTACGCCCCCCGGGAATGGGCCGCCCACCTGCAGATTTTCATTTACCTGACGCGAACGCATCACCGCCTGGGCGGCATCGCCGTTCGGACGATACTGCTCTTCGGTCTGCTCTTTATCGGAGAAATCGATCTGCGCGGTAACCTGGGCATGAACGTTGGTTGTCCCAACAATCGGCCCGAGAATGGCTTCGATGCGGCTCTGAATGCGATTTTCCACATCAGTGGCATATTTCAGCTGTGCGTCATTGAGGTCGCGATCGCCGGTGTTGGATTTGGTTAACAGACGACCCGTCTGATCCACCAGGGTCACATTACCCGGCGGTAAACCCGCCACGGCGCTGGAGACCAGATGCACCACCGCACTGATTTGCCCTTCGTCCAGCGCGCGGCCAGGCTGCAGATTAACGGTGACGGATGCCGAAGGGGCTTTTTGTTCCCGGACAAACAGGGTCGGTTTCGGCATGGCCAGGTGCACGCGGGCGCTTTTCAGCGGACCCAGCGTTTCGATGGTACGGGCCAGTTCGCCTTCCAGCGCGCGCTGATAGTTCACCTGCTCGCTGAACTGGCTGATGCCAAATTTTTCCTGATCCAGCAGTTCAAAGCCTACTGCCCCGCCTTTCGGCAGGCCTTGCTGGGCAAGACGTAAGCGGAGTTCATGAACTTTATCGGCGGGGACTTCCAGCGCGCCGCCGTTATCCGCGAAGCGGTAAGGGACGTTCATCTGGGTGAGCTGGGTGACGATAGCGCCGCCATCCTGATCGGAAAGGTTGCTGAAGAGCGTGCGGTAGTCTGGTTGTTTGGCCCATAAGACCATAGCGACAACAATCGCGATGGCGGCAGCGCCTGCCACGATCAACGGCACTTTAGGGTTCGCGCGCAAGCGGCTCATCCATTCGAGAGATTTAGTTTGAGGGCTTGTTGTTGCTGACGCACTCATAGCGCACCTCGCGACTCATCGTGGATTTCATTATTAGTGTGGAGAAACAAAACAGACTCCCGGGTCGGCAAACACACAAAAAATTCCATAATCATGGCTGTGCCATTATTTGTTGAAACGGGAATTTCTATGCGTCAAATAACCTGGTTTTTTAACGCTATTTAGCGCCTTTATCTCATTGACAGACTGCTACTCTTGAGCGCGTAGAAAACCATCAGGGGAAAGTCATGGCAATACAGGGCATTGAAAGCGTCATCAGCCAGCTCCAGGCAACGGCGATGACCGCGCGTAATCAGAACGTGGCTGATGTGCAGTCGACGGTCAGCTTCGCGGGCCAGCTGCATGCGGCGCTGGACCGGATCAGCGACACGCAAACCGCGGCGCGCGTGCAGGGCGAAAAATTCACCCTCGGCGTACCGGGCATTGGTCTGAACGATGTGATGGCCGATATGCAAAAAGCATCGGTATCGATGCAGATGGGCATTCAGGTGCGTAATAAGTTGATGCAGGCGTATCAGGACGTTATGTCGATGCAGGTTTAGGTGTTTTAATCTAAGCGATATACCGTCTTTAACATCAGAGCCTTTTGCGCGGGATGCTGATGGGGTCAAGCTAACTAATTCTGGTTTTAAATGCTCACCTGTTCCTGGTTGTTTTCGGCCATCCAGGAACCCTGGACACAATAAACCCGCGCATCTGAGTGACCCATTTGCCTGGCTATAACATTGGGGGTGGCCCATGCAGTTAATGATCAGTATGTGTAAGTGTGTGGTTGCGGCGTATGTTTATAACTCCAGATTCGAAATCGATATCTAGCCACTAACTTTCCATGCCGTACGCCGCTATAAACAGCATGAGGCTTCGTATTTTCAGGCTGCTGATGCCGACAGGCATCAATCATCCTTATGACCCCCTCACGAATAAAAATGGCTGTTTGGATTCGGAACTATTTTAGTAGCTAAATACCAGAATACGGGTCACCTTTATATAAACACTGTCAGCGGCGAAATGGAATAAAATGGCCATAATCTCTATATTATTGCTAACAGTCGGATTCATCCTTTCTTTTACTGGCGGTTGATGCCCTTTCTTAAGAATGTGTTTACCCGACAGCAAACTCTGTCTTATAAACGGTAGGTCTTCCAAGGTAACGAAAAATGCCAGCCTGTTGTTTCCTTTCCATGACACATGATTACGAATCCTGGACTGGTAATTACCAGGGAGCACTGAATCGCCAAGGGTTAAACAGACAACTCAGAGTCATATATGATGGCTTATAAATAGTTGCCCAAGAGCGGTGCACATTATCCCGAATAGCTTTAAATTGAATCATTCAAATAAATTGTGAATTGTGGTTACTTTATTTCCAGCGTTGTACTTGTCTCGATATCACCGTCTACACTTTTTATAACAGGATAATGAATTACGAGCCGGATTCTTCCACTATCAAAGAGTCAAGAAGGGATGCCACGCCTGAAGACAAAATTGCAATAGTACCTCAGCCAGAACAATACTATTGATTGAATATAACTACATGAGATATTGTTTGTTGATAAGAATCCTGACGCCAGCAAGTACTGTCAGTGGGGACTTCGTAAAATGATTATTGTATTTACATTAAATCCCTCAAGGCAGATCTTTGATAGATTGATTGAGTCATTTCAAATTAATAATGTTTAACCTTAGCTATTTATTATTATACCTAACAGTGCAATAGTTATGATTTATATGTCAACGCCTTTATCTATAATTAGATTCATTATTTTAAATTTGATTATATGGTGGGAATGCCCCACCATATACAGAATTAATTACTGAACATTCCTGAATGCAAGTAGCTTTCCTCTCTCATCATTGATGAGTATTGTAATAGCCGCAATAGAGGCAGTAATGAACAATAGGTATGGAATATAGAGTATCCTATTACCTGACGCATATACCGTAGGGGAATATCCTAACATTGAAGCTGATGCTATTGCTCCACCTATCATGGCCAGTATCAGAAACGATAACAAACTTGTTGTTTGAGATATGATTACAGGTACCAATATTAAAATGGTGACGGTTAATGCAAATAATACGCGACAAATCGACAATGCAGAAAATATAGTATCTCCAGAAAGTTTGATTTTTGACAATGCTACCGGCGTAGAAGGTATTACACATAAAAATAGCAGGATTAAGCCTGCGGAAATGGGAAGCGCTCTGGTCTTTTTATCGCAAATTATTGCCATGGAAAACGCCATCACAGAAGGAACAATTGACTTTTCAGCAATCAACATATCAGCATATAAATTAATTCCAAGCATGGCTTTCTGCAGTACATTGAAGCTACCATACTCTTTATACCATGTTGCAATCTCACTATAATACCTTGCTTTATTTCCGGGGCATGTTGCTATATAAACTATCACTAATAATATAATACCGAGGGCTATCATTGTTGACGATATTTTTTTACCATGGAACTTACTATATATGATTAATGATAGCATAACTAACAAGTTAACAATAGCTAATTGCTCATTGAAAGATGAGAGAAAAATAGAAATATAGCATAATCCGGCACGCCATTTTCCCTTTTCCTGATGCATTATTTTTCCAATAAGTAGTGAGTATCCATAAAAAGCAAGAGCAGAGGGCCATAAATAATTAAATGATCCAGTAATCCATATAGTCCCATTAAAAAATATGTCTCTTGGAATGCTAAAAATAAGCAAAGATGTGGCAATTGCTGGAGCTATTTTCCAACCTTTATCATTAAGGCTACCATTTATTGAGTATATACCAATAACCAACAGCGAAAACATGAATGAGTTTATTATTGCCCAGATATTAAACTTGTTTATCAGGCTAATAAGAGCGTATTCAATTGGCGTGCGTGAGGACCAAGAAAAATATCTACTAATAACCCATTTTATGTGATCTGGCTCTGAAAACGATCTTTCAGAAAACCATAAATCATCAGATATCAGTGAGTATTGGTTGATATGTAATAGAGCTATTGCAAAAATGAAGCAACAGGCAAAAATACCATAGTTTGATCTGCTCATTTCTTACCCTTTAGTATGTATTTTGGACGTTTTTTCGTTTCAAAGTATATTCTTCCTATATATTCGCCAAGAACGCCTACTCCAATTAGTTGAACGCCACCCAAGAATAATATTGAGACTAATATGGATGGATATCCTCGTACAGGGTTACCGAGGATTAAGGTGCCGATAATCATATACGCACCATAGATGAATGCTAAACCTGCGACAAGCAAGCCGATGTATGTCCACATTCTTAAGGGAAAAGTTGAGAAGCTTGTTATTCCTTCCAATGCGAGATTCCATAATTTCCAACCATTGAACTTGGAATCGCCAGCTACTCTTCCCGCTCGAACATACTCAACGACATCAGTACGACCACCAACCCATGAAAGGATACCTTTCATAAATAAGTTGCATTCAGGCATAAGTTTAATATTTTCAACAATTTCACGAGACATGAGACGAAAATCGCCAACATTTTCTTCAATCTGTGGATTGCTGATTTTGTTATGAAGTTTATAGAACCATTCTGCAGTTTTGCGCTTTAGTCGTCCATCAGTTGACCTATCTGAACGTTTTGCAAGAACCATATCAGCGCCATTCTGCCATTTATTAATAAGGTGCGGGATAACCTCTATGGGGTCCTGTAGATCAACGTCAATTGGTATAATAGCTTGCCCTGTAGCATGTTCCAGACCGGCAAACAAAGCGGGTTCTTTCCCGAAGTTGCGTGTGAATGACAGGGGGATAACAAGTGGGTCAGACACCGCCAGAGCATTGATAATAGATTCTGTTGCGTCTTTACTTCCGTCGTTGACAAAGACTAATTCTATTTCAAATTTCTTTAACTCATCATATTCCCTTACCGTTTTATAAAAAATTGGTATCGTGTCCTCTTCATTAAATACTGGAATTACAAGAGAAATTTTCATTTTTCATCCCTAAAAACAATTAACTTTGAATATATGAATCCGCATAATAGGCTAATAGTAGAGAAAACAATAAGAGTGATAATCGGCTGCATGCCTGCCTTATCTGCAGTCCAGCCAACAACCGCACTTAAAATGCCCATAAATCCGACGTACGTTATATAACGTAGTTTCGATGGAGAAGCATTGAATGTGAACCTCGCATTAGCAAAAAAACTAAACGATACTGCTACAAGGAATCCAAACAGGTTAGCGATAGCCTGCGTAGTCTGTAAAAAATAAATACAGCTGGCAAAAACAAGCCAATGCACTAGTGTATTGATCACACCGATAGATGTATACTTCGCAAATAACTTCAGCATAATAAAAAATCAGTAAATTCTGAAAGGTCAGAAGTTTAACATCATTTTCAGATTTGAGCGACTACAGGAATTGATTGTTGCTAATGGGACCTTCTCAAGGAGTAGTCATTTTCATTAGTTGTTAACTTTCATGTTACGAAGCGGTTAAAATGATGGGTGTTGTAACATATTCTATACTTTCTTACGTGACTGGTTACTTTCTGTACTCGAGGGTGAGAGGAAAAAACACAAAAGAGTTTATGATCTCACCAAACAACACTCTAACTAAGGAAAATTTAGGCGGGCACGGGATATGAGGTATGGTCAAGATATGATCTCTTAATCTTTAGATATATTTTTTCTTTTCACTAAAATGCTTCAACACATGATTCTTGCTCCGCTCTAGCATCAATGTTGCTGGCGACCAGACCGCTTTGATGCCACACTCTTTATTTTCTTCCTAGACGGAACAATGATGAAAAAAATAGCAATTATAGCGGGGCTGCTGGCCTTAACCGGCTGTGTACAGGTCGACAGATATCAGGACGTGATCAAACATCCTGTCCCGGCTGAACTGGCGGGTTACTGGCAGTCGAAAGGGCCGCAGAGCAGCATGGTCAGCCCGGAAGCGATCGCGACGCTGGTCGTGACGCAGGAGGGGGATACCCTCGATTGCCGGCAGTGGCAGCGCGTGGTGGCCGTGCCGGGGAAAATCATGCTGCGTTCTGACGATTATTACAACGTCACCCGCAAGCTGGATATCTACCCGCTGGAGCGGGAAGGCTCCGCCATTGAGTACGATGGCATGAGCCTGCAGCGCGTCGACAAACCTACCGTCGAGTGTGCAAATTACCTGAGTAAAAATCCGCTTGAGAGCAAGCTGCCTTAAGGGATTTGCAGGCCGGGCAGGGGCAACGCCGCCCGGCTATCAACGCCTTACTATTCCGCTTCTATAACCCACACGCTGACGCTGCCGCCGTTGCAGGTGAAGACACCGGTACCGGTTTCGTCGGTCATTACCACTTCCTCGCGGTTACCGAGAAAATCTTTCCAGGTTTTATGGCCGTAGTTTTCCCCAAGCGTAATGGTTTTTTCGCCTTCGTCACCGTTAGAGAGCACCACCACGCAGCCGGGATTATCGTCGGTGCCGCTGCGGCTGAAGGCGATGCAATTAGGGTGATCGAACCACAGAGTCTGAATGCCGTGAGCAAAGCGCTGGCGGGCGAGGATCAGCTGATCGAGCTGCTCAATCACCGGCATATCGATGTGGTACATCTCGCCGTCACCACCGGTATCGTCATAGCTGGCGCCGTACAAATCGGGGTAGAAGACGCTGGGAACGCCATTTTCGCGCAGTAAAATCAGGGCATAGGCCAACGGCTTAAACCAGGCTTCAACCGGTGCCTCCAGCGCCTGTAGCGGCTGGGTGTCATGGTTAGCGACCAGGGTCACCGCGTGGAAGGGGGCTGCCTCTACCAGCGTGCCGGTAAAGATCTGGCTCATGTCGTAATCACGCCCCTGCAGAGAAGCTTCGTGAAACTTCATGTGCAGCGGGGCGTCAAACAGCATGGTTTTCCCCTCCACCTGATCGATATATTGTCGCAGTTTATCAACATCTGGCGACCAGTATTCCGCCACGATAAACAGCGGTTTCGGCGCTACCTCCTGGACATGTTCGATCCACTCTTTATAGAACCAGGCCGGAATATGTTTTACCGCATCCAGACGGAAGCCGTCACACTGGGTTTGCTCCATCAGCCAGCGCGCCCAGTATTTGATCTCCTCGGTTACCGCACGGTTGCGAAAATCGATGTTTTCGCCCATGAGGTAGTCAAAATTTCCCATCTCGTTATCGACCTGATCGTTCCAGCCTTCGCCGGTGTAATCATTGACGATCTTGAAGATGCCGTTTTCATCAGGGTTTTCGATATGATCTATGCCGCTGAAACATTTGTAATCCCAGATGAATTTTGAATACTTTCCGGCGCGAACCGGGAAGGTGTAGCGGGTCCAGGCTTCACACTCGATAATCTCGTCATCGATCTGGTTGCGATCGTCGGCGTTCACCCGCTGAACGCGGATGGCCTCTTTCTCATCGGCGCCCATCTTGTGGTTCACGACCACGTCCATCAGCACCGCGATATTGTTGCGTTTCAGCGCGTCGATAGCGGCAAGCAGCTGGTTTTTGTCACCATATTTGGTGGGAATAGATCCTTTTTGATCGAACTCGCCGAGATCGAAAAGATCGTAGCAGTCATAGCCGACAGAGTAGCCACCGGTCGCGCCTTTATAGGCCGGGGGCAGCCAGACCATGTTGATACCGATATCATTTAAGCCATCGGCGCGCTCGGCCACTTCCGGCCAAAGCTGACTGCCTTCAGGGTAATACCAGTGGAAGAACTGCAAAAGGGTGGGGTTTTTCATCTTCCGTGCTCCAGTTTAAGAACACAGAGAGTATGAGCGAGACGGGAGAAGTTAGCGGGTGAAAAAGTGAAATATTTTCACCCGCTTGTAATCACCCCCCGTTTAGATGTCCGTGGGGAAAAGAATATTGCCAGAGAGACGTCCATAAGTTGCATTCAGATTATGTTGTCGGGAGGAGTGCCCAACTAAAGTTCTCAGCTCGTCCATACGCTGTTGCAGCAAGGCTTTAAGCTCAATTTCATTATCGATGATCTGCCGAAGCATTGGGCGTATTTGCGCCTGTATGTGCGGCGCAATCTCGTTCGCATCCTGAAAATGTGTCAGTTTTTCAACGGCGGTTAAATACTTCACTTCGAAAGTAATCAGCTCATCCCAACGCCCCGATTTTGACAGCGCCAGCATCGAGGCGCTGGTAGTTAACAGATGCTGATAGTGTTGGAGCAATCCCAGATTGGCTTCCATTAGTCATTGTCCCGCATATGTTGAGAATTGGGGCCTATCTCTTTCCAGGCATCGGCGATGTTGTTGAGCAATTCCATCACTTCATTAATGGCATCAATGTCATTATGAATATTGGCCTGTAAAAGACGTCTGGTCATATAGTCATAGAGGCTGTCGAGGTTGGTAGCCAACTCACCACCCACCTCGTGATTTAGCCCTGACTGCAGACCGTTACTGATAATATTGATGGCTTTTCCCAGCGCCTGCCCTTTACCAGGAATGTCCCCTTGCTCAATCAATATGACGGCTTTTTTCATGGCGCTTAACGCGCCATCAAAAAGTAAAACCACCAGTTGATGCGGGCTGGCACTCAGGACGGCACTTTCAACACTTACCTGCGCATAGGCCTGAATTCCCGATTTTGTATACATCGTAAAACCTCAACTCATCATTCATTAACTGTTCATGGCATTGAACTGTTGGGTCAGATAGCTCCCGGTTTGATCCATAGAGGAGACCAGCTGACTCAAACTGGTAAATTGCGTTTTGTAGCGCGCCATCGTGGCCTCGATTTGCGCATTAACACGGTCATACTGGTCGGACAGATTTTTCAGCGTTTTGTTGATGCCATCAGTGGCGCTTTTGACCGAACCTTCGTTGCCTAACATGTCTTTCAACAGGTTACTGGTTTGCGTCGCCATGCCGGTTGTTTTACCGTCGCCTGAGAGAAACGCGAGCACGTCGGTAGACTTATCCGTCAGGGCCTTACCTAATTTGGTGCTGTCTACGGTCAATTTGCCGTTAATATCCTGGGTGATGCCCAGTTGCGACAGCGTCGCCAGTTCGCCGGTACCTTGCGCTGACGAGACCATAGAGCGCAGGCGGGTCTGGATATTACGCAGGGTGCCATCGCCCAACAGGTCGCCGTTGCTAGAGTCCTGAGATCCATCGCCCTGTTTCACCGCAGTATATTTCGTCTGGTTGCTGATGGTCGTCTGCAACGAGTTATACGCATCGACAAAGGCCTGGATCGCATCGGTCATCGGCTGATTGTCTTTCGCAATCGACAATGTTTCCGGGCTGCCAACGTTGGTCTTGGTCAGGTTGAGCGTGACACCTTCCGGGGCATCGGTAATGGCGTTGCTGCTACGGGTAATTTTGATGCCATTGATGTTAACGATGGCATCAGCCGCGGCAACCTGAACTTTCATTCCCGTTGATGAATCAAGCGGATCGTGGCTGATATATTTTTCCAGTTCGCTGTCATCGGTGGTGATCGTCATTTCGTTGGCGACACCGCTGTCACGTGAGGTCAGTGATAGATAGTAACTGTTGTCATCCGCTTTAATGATGCTGGCGGTTACGCTGCCTTGTTTAGCGTTAATCGCGTCACGTACATCCGCAAGGCTTGTCTTGTCGCTGGCCAGCGTCACCTTTAATGGATCTTTCTGACCCGGCTGCGTAATAGTGATCGTGCGCGAACTCATGCTGCTGTCGCCAAGATCGGTATCTTTGCTCGCCACTTTCGGGCTCAGCAGGGTTTGCGCTGCGGCCAGCTGCGTCACTTCTACCGAGTAAGAACCGGCCGAGGCACTGCTTGCCAGCGTGGCACTGAATGCCGTATTCGTGCTGGTCACTTTTGACTGCGCGATAGCAGACGTATTTTTCAGCGCATCCGACGCCGTTTGAAACTTGGTTAATGCAGTTTGTACCACGCCCCAGGCCGTCAGTTTTGCTTTATAAGAGGTCTGCTGCTGGGTAATCGGCGTGAGTTTGGTCTGCTCGGCTGTCTGTAAATTGTCATACAACGTATTGAGATCCAGACTGGTACCTGCACCGAGTGAACTAATACTTGCCATGTTTTCATCCTTTATTGAGACAATCGCTGGATGCTCTATCGGCAGAAATTACGAAAAGATTAGCTTTTTTTGCAGCTATCAATGGGTAAATAAAGCAGAGAAAAAACTGGCAGTTTGTCCTTTTAAAAAAATGATCTTTTTTCTAAAGGTTAGGAAGGGGGTGAACGATAACCAGGATAGCGGTGAGAAAACCGTAGGCAGATGCCTGAATCTGACAACTTTTAAAGGAACATATCATGGCTGTTATTAATACTAACACCCTGTCTCTGATGACTCAGAGCAACCTGAGCAAATCTCAGTCCACTTTGGGCACTGCGATTGAGCGTCTGTCCTCCGGTTTGCGCATCAACAGCGCCAAAGATGATGCTGCGGGCCAGGCGATCGCTAACCGCTTCACCTCCAACATCAACGGTCTGAACGTGGCAGCACGTAACGCCAACGACGGTATCTCCCTGGCGCAGACTGCTGAAGGCGCGCTGAGCGAAATCAACAACAACCTGCAGCGTGTCCGTGACCTGACCGTCCAGGCGCAGAACAGCTCTAACTCTGCTTCCGATCTTGACTCTATCCAGTCTGAAGTTAACCAGCGTATGGCTGAAATCGACCGTGTAACAACGCAGACCGATTTCAACGGCATTAAAGTCCTTAATAACACAACTGCTACCGCGTCAAATTATAATTTCCAGGTTGGCTCAAAAGATGGTGAGACGATTGGAATTGCTATCAATAGTGCAGCTGGATGGAACCTTGCATCCTCAAGCAGTGCAGCTGGTGCAGCAGGTACGACTACTGCAGTTACTGCAGGAGGGGTATATGCTAACACCGTTGCAGCCGCCACGTTGACTGATGTTAATGGCGTTGCTGGCAACCGTTCCGTTGCTGCGGTTGGTTTTGACGTGAGAAGCGGTAAAGTTACTGGTGCAGCCTTAGGGGCCGGAAACCCGCTTGCAGATATCGATAAAGCTATTAAAGCCGTTGATACACAACGTAGTTCTTTGGGTGCTTCTCAAAACCGTTTTGAGTCCACTGTAACTAACCTGAACAACACCGTGAATAACCTGTCTGCAGCCCGCAGCCGTATTCAGGATTCTGACTATGCGACCGAAGTGTCCAACATGTCCCGCGCGCAGATCCTGCAGCAGGCTGGCTCTTCTGTGCTGGCCCAGGCTAACCAGGTTCCACAGACTATGCTGTCTCTGCTGCGTTAAGCTCAATATTATTACGTCTAAAAGCGCCATTTATTGGCGCTTTTTTTATTAAGGTAGTACAGAACTCGAAACGCTATCATTTCCATTAAAGTTTGAAATCGTACTGTCGATAACTGTCTGGAGGGCGATGAAGCCGCAGGCCGCAGGCCGTAACTTAATGACAAATATTGAAGGATAATAATCATGGCAGTTATTAACACTAACACCCTGTCGCTGATGACGCAGAGCAATCTGAATAAATCTCAGTCTTCTCTGGGAACTGCGATCGAGCGTCTCTCGTCTGGTTTACGCATCAACAGCGCTAAAGATGACGCTGCGGGCCAGGCGATTGCCAACCGCTTTACTTCCAACATCAACGGTCTGAACGTGGCAGCACGTAACGCCAACGATGGTATCTCCCTGGCGCAGACTGCTGAAGGCGCGCTGAGCGAAATCAACAACAACTTACAGCGTGTACGTGATCTGACCGTGCAGGCGCAGAACAGCTCAAACTCAGCTTCCGACATTGACTCTATTCAGTCTGAAGTGAACGAGCGAATGAAAGAGATCAATCGCGTTGCTACCCAGACCGACTTTAACGGTATCAAAGTATTAAATAATACAGCATCCAAAACATTCAACTTCCAGGTTGGTTCAAAAGATGGTGAGCAAATCGGCATCACTATGAACGATAAAACAGCATGGGATAAATATACCGCTACGACTACTAATGGCATTGCAAGTCTGGACGGAAACATTGCTGCTGGCGATCGTAAAGTAGCGAGCAATGGCTATGATGTCCTGCAAAACGACGGTACTACCAGCACTGGTTTAAAAACCATCGACGATGCGATTAAAGCTGTCGATACACAGCGTAGTTCACTGGGTGCCTCCCAGAACCGTTTCGAATCCACCATCACTAACCTGAACAACACCGTGAATAACCTGTCTGCAGCC